>DASSDL010000104.1:0-16749 GCA_035697145.1 Acidimicrobiales bacterium | reverse complement strand
GCGGCCTTGTCGCGCAGGTAGCGCCGGTAGGCGGCGACGCGCGTGTGCAGCTTGCGAAAGACGATGTAGGTGCCGTTGCGGCCGAGCACCTCGGGCGTCGGCATCGGCGGCAGGCTTCCCGTCTCGTCCGGGTAGCCGAGGATGAACTCGCCCGCCTTGATCGACCTCTCATTGGGGTTCGTACCCGGGATCCCGCTCCCCTCCACCGCCGGCTGGCCGATCCCGTCCTTGAAGCCGAAGGAGGTCCGCCCCGTCGGCAGCTGGTAGCAGTCCTGGCGCCAGATCACCTCGACGCCAGGCAGCTCCTCGTGGGCACGGCGTGCCCTCTCGACGACCGCCTCCAACCGCGCCTGATCGGGCGAGAGCGCCGCCAGCGCGACGTGGACATCGGGGCTCCCGAGCGGCTTCTCCCAGTTCACTGGGCTGCTCTCGCCGACATCGCCGAGCGCGGCCGCGCGCGCCGCCATCCCCTGCCGGAACTCCGGCGCGAAGCTGTCGAGCGAGTACTGCGGCACGCCGAGCGCCTTCAGACCGTGATAGGTGAACGCCACCGTGATCCAGGCATCGCGAGCCGGGTCCGATGAGGGCCGGCCGGAGTCGACGACAGGGTGCAGCCGCCGCACCAGCTCGCGCCCCGCGGTGCGGTCGTCGATGCGGAGGAGAAGGTAGGTGCCGACGTACGGGGACGGTCGCTCGTGCAGCGCCCCGCTCTGGATGTCGTCGAGCTCGAGGCCGGTGCCTTGCGCGGTGGTCATGGAGTCCAGAGCGCCCGACGCTAGAGGTGCTCCGGAGGCTCGGGCGGATCCGGATTCGCCGGCGCCAGGTAGGGGAACGCGCGCGACGCCGGCTTCGTCGCCTGGTCGACGCCGTCGCGGATGACGGGGCCGTTGCCGGCGTTTATGAGCAGCGTGAAGATCGTGTCGATGACGTCGTCGTTGAGCGCCCGGCCGCCGCAGGTTTCGTGTGGGCTGCCCCGACGGGTGGCGCGCTCGATCTCGAAGAAGGACCCTTGCTCCGCGTACGGCTTGGTGAAGTCGACGACGAGGTAGTCGGCGAGCACCAGCTCGGTCAGCGGGTGGGTGCCGTTTCCGTCCACTGGCCAGTCGGTATTGCCGTCGAGGCCGTCCCAGAAAGCGAGGTTGGCGTTCAGCCGTGCACGGTAGGCCCCCAGGTAGCCCTCGGCGAGCTGGAACGCGTCCTCCATGTTGTACAGGTCGCGCATCTCGAGGTCGCGGTTCACCGGATCGAACTGCTTCGGTGCCAGCATCATGTTCTTCACCTCGGGCCTGCCGACCCGTTCGATCCGAACGTTTAACTTGCCGCGCGTCAGCGTCTCCGCGACCACCCCGACCAGCTCGACGTCGCCGAGTACCCCGGCGCAGTCGATCTCGACGACGAGGCTGAGCACGTTCTTGCCGTCCAGGTAGATCGAGCCCGGATCGGTGAACGCCAGCTCGCCTGTCGCGATCGTCTTCAGCGCCGCAGGAGCGTCCATGATGAACGGATCCCAACGCGGGCCGCCGAAGACTCGAACGCCGTGACCCGCCCCGCCCCGCTCGTCGTTCACGCTGAAGGAAACGGTCGCCCCGGACGGGGTCGTGCAGACGCCTTCCTGCCCGCCTCCTCGTGCCCCCTCACCTCCCGCCGGGTCGGAGAACACGCAGTCGAATGCGAACTCTCGCGCCCCGACAAGGAACAGAGCCTGATCGTCGCCGGCCGCCGCCGCCAGCGGGCGCAATCGGAAGCGATAGACGAGCCCGTCCGAGAACAGCGCGGACGGCGGCGCGAACGGCAGCGTATTCAGCACGAGCACGAGATGCCCCGGCCGCTCGGGACTCGGGAACGCGTAGACATCGGTGATGTCGGCGATCGGCTCGGCCAACGCCCTCGGCCCCGAGATGTGATCCGACATCGCGTCTCCCGGTCGGCGGCTCTCGGCTAGTCAGCGGCCTCGGCGAGCAGCGGCTGCAACGCAGAGTGTTGCAACGCCTCCCCGGCCTCGGGGTCGTCAAGCACCCGCTGGAACGCCTTGTTCACACGCTCGGCCTTCCGAATCTCTTTCACCGTGCCTCCGTAGTTCCGAGCGTAGGCGGCCGCCATGACCTGAGCACTGAGAACGAACGCCTTCACCGCCGCCACGTCTGGAAGGCCCTCGTACCCATCGACGTGCTGGAAGAGGGCGTCGAAAAGCTCCAGCGTCGGCCCCGACGTGAAGAAGTCCTCCATGTAGGCATCCCATGGGCCGTCGAAACTCGTCGCGAACAGCAACCGCGCGTCGTCGTCGAAAAGCACGAACCTGGCCTCGTGAATCGTCGCGACCGCCATGTTGTAGTCCCCGGGCCGGTACCCCGGTTGGTCCTGGAGCGTCCGGAGCGCCTTTCGTAGGGCGTCTCCGTGTCCCGGCTTGACGTGGAAGAACAGGCTGAACTCACTCGTCGGACCGACGCTGACACCGGGGCGGGCCGTTCCTGTTTCAGATGCTGGCATCCCTTCCTCCCAGTGGATCGGAGGTTCCGAACGACACTCAACAGCCATCCAACGGCCGGCGGAAGAGCTTAACGTCCCGCAGTGAGGCATGGCCCGGGTCGGTCCGATAACCGGCTCTCCGCGCTTGGTGGGGCTGAGGCCTGGTTCGTCTGGCGGCTGGCGTCTCATAACGCGCGGCACTGACGTCACTCGCGTAGGGCGAAAGTACCGATCGGGACGGCCCGCCGCGCCAGGACTGCCAGATCCGGCGCGCCTACTCAGTGCACAGAACATCGTGACAGAACGGCCGTCACCGAGCTGTCCGCGCTCCGCACCCAATGCCCTTGGTCTCGCGCCCGTCGTTCTGCGCTGACGATCCGCCAGGCGAGGTCCGCCCGCAGCGGGCACTATGCGCTCGTAGTTCAGACTGCAGGTCGCTCAGCCGGAGTGGCCTCTAGCCCGCGCAGGTGCCACCGAGGTCGCCGAACGCGGACCTGAGTTCTTAGGTCGGCGGAACGGGAGGCACGGGAGCATCTGGCTGCTCCTCGGGTGGGGCTGGTGCGCCGATGCTGGGTCTGGGTGCGCCAGCGCGGATGCGTCGTAGGCGCGCCCAGTCGCTCTTGGCAGATGCGGCGACGGGCGACCACACCCGGTTGGCCGCTTCACGTATTCGTCCACCGGAGCGGTCGCTGTCGGTCGGTGCGCCGTCGCGGTCGCGGGGAGGCGGCAAATAGTTCAGGTAACTGTCGTGACGCATCTTTCGACGCCAGATCTCAGCGACCGTGATCCCAATCACCGCCCCAATGCCCATCACCACCGCGTACAGCTTCAGCTTGTCCATGGAAACTGCCCCGGTGATCCCGTCACGGCGATGGCCGTGGCTCTCGGCGATCGGCAAGTTGCTTTACCAGCCGGGTCACGTCGGTCCACCGGGCCCAGTCTCCGTCGAATCGGCGATGCCGCGGTCATGGCGTTCGAACTCCGTCCGGGTGAGCTGCGCCCGCGCCGCCGCATCATCGGCCGTCCCCACGACCGGACCCATCCACAGGCCCCGCACGATGATGTACACGATCGATCCGAGCAACGGGACAAGGATCAGCGCCACCAACCAGCCCGCCTTGGCCAATCCCGACAGCTCGCGGTTGCCGAACAGGTCTCTCACGACGACGATGAACACGCAGACCAACGCGGCCAGCATGAAAAGAACGAACGTCGTCCAGATCAGCTGGCCCAACCCGATGTCAGCAAGGACCATCGTGTCCCCCCTCGTTCGTGTCTCTGGCATCGCACTAGACGCGTTCATCGTCGCGAAAAGCTCCACCCGGTTGGGGTGAGTTCGTCGCGTCCACGCAGGTGGTTCAGGGCGTCCACGAGCGTGATCGCCCGCGTTGTCCCCTGCGTCCGGGACTCACCCCGAAGGGGGGATGCCGGACCGGCGGCATGCGGGCCAGGGTGGCCGCATGGGTTGTCTACTTGCTGTCTTCGCCGGGATGTTCCCCCGCTTCGCGCTGATCATTTTCTGGATCGCGAGGCCGGAACGGATGGACGCCACGTTCACCACGTTCCTGTGGCCTCTCCTCGGCATCATCTTCCTGCCGTTCACGACGCTGATCTACGTGCTCCTGTGGAGCCCGGGCACGGGCGTCACCGGCTCCGACTGGCTGTGGATTGCCCTGGCCGTGCTCCTCGACCTCGCCCACTGGAGCGCGTCGGCGAGCCAGCGGAACGCCGTGCCCCAGCGCAGCGCCCCCTGACCACCAGCCGGTCCGTCACGACGCCCCGCTAGGCATCCACCAGGATCACCGTCCCTCCCGTCCGTCCGCTCGGTGCGCGGGTTCTACCAGCGGCGTCCGTGACTGCTCGCGCAACGGCCTATCGCCAGCGATCTGCTTGTCTCCTGGCATCCCCAATGTGCGGTACGACGCGAGCGGCACAGCTGGCGCCGCAAGGCTGTGGCCGCGACGCGAGCCGAGTCCCGGGCCGAGCAAGACTGGGCCACGCACACTCAGCCAGCGCTCGAGAACGTGGAGCACAAGATCACGCGAGCCGGACACCGTGTCGCCGAGCTCGAAAGCGACGCCCGGTTCCGCCACCGCTGGCTCACCCAGCACCCCGACCTGGCCCGCCGCATCGAGCACACCCAACGAGAACTTCGCCGCCTCGATGACCCCATCGGCGTCGAACTGCTCGAGCGGGTCGAAGCCCTGGCGCCCGAGCCGCCAGTGACCAGCCCTCATCTGGAGCGCACCGACATCGCTCGGCTGCGAGCCCATCTCGACCGGCTTCAGCAAACCCGAGACATCGAGCCGCCCGGCTTGTCGCTCTGATCGAGGTAGCAACCCAGCACGTCCGGCGCGTCAGGACGGATTGGCAGAGATCATCAGACCTCGCTGTGCCCTGGAATCGCCGCTCAGGGTGAGCCCGAGGTGTCGGGTACTCCACAGGTGGCAGTCCCGGATCCTGTAGTATCCAATTGGCTACAGTGATGTCCAACTGTGGAGTGACGTCATGGACCTGAGCGAACCCTGGGCCGCGGTGTGCCCGACCCTCGACGGACCTGTCCTGGGGGCCCTTGCGAGCACGAGTCGGCCTCTCGCTGCACGCGAGGTCGCCAGGCTGGTCCGTAGGGGGTCGTGGGGCGGAGTCCGCAAGGTCCTCGTCCGGCTGGCCCACCACGGCGTCGTCAGTATGCAGGAGGCCGGGAACGTCACCCTCTACTCGCTGAACCGCCGGCACCTCGCCGCTCCTGCGGTTGACGTCCTGGTGGGGCTCCGGGAGGAGCTGGTGCGGCGGCTGTCCGAGGCGATCACGTCGTGGTCGGTCCCCGCGGTTCACGCCTCGTTGTTCGGGTCCGCGGCACGAGGCGACGGGGACGTGACGAGTGACATCGACCTGTTCGTCGTGCGCCCCCGAGGCCTCGGTCAGGACGACGCGACGTGGCGTGCGCAGGTCGATCAGCTCGCGGTCGACGTCCTGGCCTGGACGGGGAACCACGCAGGCATCTCGGAGGTCGGCGAAGGGGAGATCCGCACCGTGCGGCGAAGCGACGCCGGTCAGACCATCCGTGCCGAGGGGATCGCGCTGGCCGGCAAGCCCGTGGACAAGGTCCTGGGGAGTGCCGGATGACCCGGGCCGGCACCCGCAGCCAGCCGTGCGGTACCGGGGAGGCCCGTACCCGGCTGGCACAGGCCAGGAAGTTCCTCGATGTCGCCGAGCTCGTGGCCGACGAGGACATACAGGCCTCCCATAGTGTGGCGGCGGCGCTGGCGGTCCTCGCCGGCATCGCTGCCTCGGACGCGGCGTGCTGTGCCGTGCTCGGCCGGCGGTCACGGTCGCAGGATCACCACGACGCCGAGCCGCTCGTCCGCCAGATCGAGCCCGGCGGTGCCGCCGCGGCCGCAACTCTCCGGCGCCTGCTCGACCTGAAGGACACAGCGCACTACGGCCTCATTCCCGTCAGCCGCCAAAGACTCACTGCCGCCCTCCGACAGGCCCGCTCGTTGGTCGACTTCGCCACCCGCGCTTCGCGACGGTAGGTGGGGGTCACGCTCGCGGGTGAGGCCGTCGGCGGAGATCTCATCCAGGTGCCGCTGCAGTCAGGCGAGAACCACGAACGGCCGTGCGCGTCCGAACGCTCCCGACGAAACGGCCTGGTGGGCCCGGCGCCGTTGGGGCGGGGCACCACGCCGCCCCAGCTGTTGTCGGTCGCCCCCGAGATTCGTGAGCCGCGTGAGCTACCGGTCGGCCTCAGCGATCAGCCTGTGCACATCGCGGTGCTGGCCGAGCAGCCGGACGCCGGAGCGGTCGTCGCCGATCGCGACGGAGACGAGGGGGTCGTTGGGGGTTGGCGTGCGACACATCGATCACGTCGACGCGGCCCACCGTCTCGGCGTGCAACTGCACCACGAGTGCCACTGGTGGCCGATGCGTGCCCGTGGCGTGGCGGTCCCGTGCCGGGGCGCAGGCCTGCGACGTGCGGGTACGGTGTCGGGGCGTTTGCCACGGGATTGCAACAGGGCTGTGGCAGTGTCGAGGTGGCAGCTAGCAAGGGCGGAGGGCGGGATCCTCGAGTACCGGGCGCTGGGTGGGCTCAGTGTCGTGGACGGCGGCGATGAGCGGAGTTTGGGCGGTGCACGGCAGCGCCGCTTGGCGGCGGTGTTGCTGATCGACCGGAACCGGGTGGTGTCAGTCGACCGTCTCGGGGACGTCGTGTTCGCCGGTGAGCCGACACCCGCCGTGGCGACGACGCTGCGTAGCTACGTCGCCCGTCTACGCCGGGTGGTCGAGCATGCAGGGTCGGGGTCCCGGATCGTGACGCGGCCGCCCGGGTACATGCTCGAGGTGGGGGACGGGGCGTTCGACGTCGCCCGTTTCGAGGGGGCGGTGGCGGCGGGCCGGTCGTGCTTGACGCGGGGCGACTCGGCGGGGGCATCGCCGGTGCTGCGCGCCGGGTTGGGCCTGTGGCGGGGCGGCGCGTACGCCGAGTTCGCGGACGAAGACTGGGCGCGCCCCGAGGCTCAGCGGTTGGGGGAGCTGCGCCTGGTCGCCTGCGAGCTGCTGGCGGACGCCGAGCTGGCGTGCGGGCGGGCAGCCGAGGTCGTATCGGAGCTCGAGGCGCTGGCGGCGGAGCATCCGCTGCGGGAGTCGTTTCAGGCGAAGTTGATGCTGGCCCTGTACCGCAGCGGGCGGCAGGTGGAGGCGTTGCGGGCGTACCAGGCGCATCGCTCCGTCTTGACGGAGGAGATGGGGCTGGACCCGCCGCCCGAGCTCGCGGAACTCGAAGGCCGGATCCTGGTCCATGACGAGGCGCTGCGCGAGCTCGAGCCGGGTGAGCTGCGGCTGCGGGGTTACCGGTTGGGTGAGCGGCTGGGCACCGGGCGCGACGGCACGGTGTACGCCGCCCGGCTGCCCGGGGTCGACCGTGATATCGCCATCCGGGTCGTACCCGAGGTCCTGGCGAACGACCCCCGGTTCGTGCGGTCGTTCGATGCCGACGCCCGCCGGGTGGCGGCGATGCGGCACCCGGCGGTGGTTCCGCTCTATGACTGGTGGCGGGAACCGGGCGCCGCCTATGTCGTCATGCGACGCATGCGTGGTGGGACGCTGCGCGACCGCATGCAGCCAGGGCCGGTGCCGGGCGGCGAGGTCGCCGAACTGGTAGCTCGGGTCGGCGCGGCGCTGGGAGCAGCGGCGAAGGCCGGCGTTGCCCGCGGCCTGGTCATGCCCGAGAGCATCCTGTTCGACGAGGCCGGCAACGCCTACCTGGCGGACCTGCCGCTGGGGACGGGGGACGTCCGGGTCCCGTGCGATGACGTCCGGGACCTGGCGGCTGTGGTCGCCGAAGCGCTCACTGGCCGGCGTCCTAGTGGTGCCACGATCGAAGACCTGCCGGCGACGGTCGGCGGGGTGTTGACCACCGCCCTGTCGGAGGCGGAGCCGCCGCAGCTCGAGGACTTCGTCCCCGCCGTGGTAGCGGCCCTGTCGGGCGAGATGGGTGGGCCCGTCTACGAGCAACCCAACCCCTACAAGGGGCTGCGGGCGTTCGACGAACCCGACGCCGACGACTTCTTCGGCCGTGACGGGCTGGTGGACGAGGTCCTGGCGCGCCTCGCCAGCGGCGGGCCCCAGGGGCGGCTGGTCCTGGTGGTGGGCGGCTCGGGCAGCGGCAAGTCGAGCTTCGTGCGGGCCGGGCTTTTGCCCCGGGTGCGCCGCGGCGCGGCCGGGGGATCCGAGCGCTGGTTCGTGGCCGCCATGGTGCCGGGGGCGTCGCCGTTCAAGGAGTTGACCGAGTCGTTGCGCCGGGTGGCGGTGGTCGAGACCGGCGGTCTGGCCGGGGAGCTGGCGGCCAGCGTGCAGGGGATCGACCGGGTGGTGCACCGCATCGTGCCCGAGGGCGGCGAGCTGTTGTTGGTCGTGGACCAGCTCGAGGAGTTGTTCACGCTGGCCGACGACGACGAGCAGCGGGCGTTCCTCGACGGCCTGACCCACGCCCTGGGGGTGGCCGACAGCCGGTTGCGGGTGGTGGCGACCCTGCGCGCCGACTTCTATGACCGGCCGCTGCGTTTCGAGCGCTTCGGCACCGCGGTGGGCGACGCCACGGTCCCGATCGCGGCCATGTCGGCCGCCGAGCTGGAGGCGGCGATCGTGGGCCCGGCCGAGCGGGTGGGCGGCCGGGTGGAGCCGGGGTTGGTCGCCGAGCTGGTCGGCGCGGTCCTGCATGAGCCCGCGGCGCTGCCGTCGCTGCAGTTCACGCTCTACGAGCTGGCCGAGCGCAGCCCCGACCGGAACCTCACCCTGGCCGCCTACCGGGAGCTGGGCGGCGTCGACGCCGCCATCGCGGCGCGGGCCGAGGAGCTGTACCGCTCGCTCGACGACCCCGCCCGCGACGGGGTGCGGCGCTTGTTCGAACGGCTGGTCGTGGTCAGCGCCGAGGGTGAGCCCAACCGGCGCCGCGCCCTGCGCACCGAGCTGGCCGCTGCCGCCGGCCCGCCGGTCGGCGAGGTGCTCGACGAGATCGAGGTGTGGGCCCAGGCCCGCCTGTTGACCCTCGACCGGCACCCCGAGTCCCGCGCACCGACCGTCGAGGTGGCCCACGAGGCGCTGCTGCGGGAGTGGCCCCGGCTGCGCGGCTGGCTGGAGGAGGACCGGGAGCAGATCGTCGCGCTCGGCCACCTCCGCGAGGCCGCCGCAAGCTGGGACGGGCTCGACCACGACCCCGGCGCCCTCTACCGGGGGGCTCGGCTCGACACCGCCCTCCAGCTCGCCGACCGAGGCGCCCGCGCCCTGCCACCCCTCGAGCGCGAGTTCCTCGACGCCAGCCGCACCGAACGCGACCGCGACCGCCAACGCGAGGCCGACCAGCTCAGTCGCACCACCCGCGCCAACCGGCGCCTCCGCGTCCAGCTGGTGGCGCTCGCCGTCGTCCTCGTCGTCGCCGTTGTCGCCGGGCTGACAGCCGTCCGCCAGCGCGACCGCGCCCAAGAGTCCGCGGCCGACGCGGATGCCGCCGCAGTGGCCGCCGATGCCCGCCGGGTCGGCGCCCAGGCACTGGTCGCCGCGGCCCTCGACCGGTCGCTGCTGCTCGCAGTCGAAGGCGTGCGGCTCGACGACTCGCCCGACACGCGAGCCAACCTCCTGGCGGCGCTGTCGAGGAACCCAGCGCTGGTCCGCTCAGCCGGAGTCGATGAACCGCTGTGGGCACTCGACGCGAGCCCAGATGGCGAACTGGTAGCTGTCGGGGGCGCGTTGGGTGCCGTGTCGTTTCACGACGCCGACAGCCTGGAACCGTTGGGCACTCTCGACGAGCCGTCCTGGAGGATCCAGTTCCGCCCTGACGGGGAGCAGATCGCGATAGCCGCGAGCATCTTCACGAACGAGCCGATCATTGAGTTCGATGCGTTTCCAGTACTCCTGGTCGACGCGACCACCTTCGAGCCGGAACGCGTCCAGCTCGGCGACCAGCCAGCGCAGGGTGTTGCATGGGACGTGCGCTACAGCGCCGATGGTCGCTTCCTGGCAGCGTCCTTCGATCTCATGAGGCAGGGCGAAGACTTCCCGACGGCAACACAGGTTGTCGTGTGGGATGTGACTGCGCCCGAGAGACCCATCCAGCGCATCGACCTGCCGCCCAGCCGGGAAACCGGTACCACCACGGTCGCCCTCAGCCCCGACGGGAGCCTGCTCTATTTGGGTGCAGCCGACCCCCCGTCGCTGACGCTCTACCGGGTGGCGACCGGCGAACAGCTGCGCTCGGTGAGCGTGGCCGCGACCGCGCGGTTCGAGATCAGCCCCGACGGCACCCTGCTCGCGGTGCCCACTGGCGACGCTGGCAACGAGATCGTCCTCCTCGACGCCGCGACGCTGGCGGAGCGGGGCCGCCTGCGGGGCCACACTGCGTACGTCAATGCTCTCCGGTTCTCGCATGATGGTGACTTCCTCGCCTCCGCCTCCGAGGACCGCACCGCCATTGTCTGGGACCTCGCCACGGGTGACCGACGAGAGCAGCTGCGTGGTCACGCCGGAGCCGTGATGGATGTCGGGTTCAGCCCCGACGACGCCACGCTGTACACCGGCTCGATCGACCAGGCGCTGCTCGCCTGGGACCTCGCCGGCGACAGCCACCTCCTGCCTCGGCGGGCCATTGCCCAGCCCGTTGTGAGCGCGGTCCTGCAACCGGTCGACTACTTCGCGGATAGCGCACCCACTGGTGACGCCGTGGCCTACCTGAACATCGCGCAGACCGATGGCGCCGAGCAGAGGGGCATCGTTCAATGGCTCGACGTCACAACGGGAAGAGCCGGAGACATCGTCGACACCGGCCACCCTGACATCGGCGGCCACGCCTGGCGACCCGATGGGCGCCGCTTCGCCACGGCCGGCGAGGATGGCTTCGTGCGAGTGTGGGATTGGCACAGCGAGGCCCTGGTCACCGAGCGCCAGGTGACGAACGCCCCCCTCGTGGGGCTCGACTACACCGGCGACGGCACCCGGTTGGTGGTGGGCGAACGGGTTGGCGCACAGGGCGGCAGACTCTTGACGGTCGACGCCGAAACGCTGGAGCACGCGGGCCCGGCCGTGCAGTTCGATGACCGGATCGTCTTGGCGTTTGCCAGCCCCGACAACCGCACCGCCATCGCCCTCACTGCAGAAGGCGGTTTCGCGCTGGTCGACCTCATCGATGGTCGGGTGCTCCACGAAGGCTCACTCGAGACCGAGCGCCTCCAGGCCGAGCCCCTCCATGCCGACTTCTCACCCGACGGCCAGCGGGTCGCGATCAGCTTCTTCGACCGCGTGGGCGTCCTCGACGTCGAGACCGGCGACTGGGTGCGGGCACCCGTTGACGGCCACGAAGCGGCGGTGCGTTCGGTGGCCTACGCACCCGACGGCAGCATCCTCGCCAGCGGGAGCCGCGACGGCCGGGTCGGCCTGTGGGACGGCCGGACCGGCGCCCTGCTCGGCACCATCCTCCCGGGCGGGCCGCAAACCGAGACCATGGTCGAGTTCCTACCCGACGGCCACACGGTGCTGATCTCGTCGGCCAACGGCGCCCTCTACACCTGGGACACCCGGCTCCAGCCCTGGGTCGAGCACGCCTGTGCGGTCGCAGGGCGCAACCTCACCCAAGACGAGTGGCGCGACGCATTCGGCGACCGCTCCTACCGCCGGACCTGTCCCCAGTACCCCGCCGGCGCGTAGCGCCGGCCACACCGGCCTGATCGAGCAGGCCGCCCACTGACGAGTACCAGCAGTACCTCCACGTCGAACGTTGCCCGCAGGCCTGACCTGCTGGTCGCGGGCCGGCGGCGCTGCCACAGGACTGCCACACGACTGGCACTCGCCAGCCACCGGCTGGTTCGACGCTCCCCGTGTCACACACCGCTGCCCCCGGCAGCCGACACGGAGGAACACCCATGGCAACAAACACCGACACCATCCCGGTCGAGAAGGACACCGCGACCCGTGAGACCACCCGGCCGCCCAAGTCCCGTCCGCCCTCCAGGCCCCGCCGCGCCGCCCTCGCTTGGGCCGCCATCGTCGCGGCGTGCATCGCGGTCGCCGCCCTCGCCGTCGCCACCTTCACCGGCGGTGACGACAAGGTCGATATCCCGGCCACGCGGCTCGACCCGCAGGCCGAGCAGCACGAGCGGGAAGCGCACCTCGAGGGCCAGGCCAAGACCTACGGCGACGACACGACCGACGACGGTCAGTCCGGGCGGCTGGCCGCGCAGGCCGAGCAGTACGAGCGCGAAGCGCATCTCGAGGGCCAGGCCAAGACCCACGGCGGCGACCGTGGCTCCGACAACCAGGCCGAGTCCAACTCGACCGACAGCGATCCCTACGACGACGAGTTCCTGCCCGGCAGCCGGCACGTGCCAACGAGGTGAAGCGCCCCGTTGGCTCAGGTGTTGGCGATCGTCGACTCGTCGTGGCTGACGATCACCCCCCAGGCGGGCAGGTGGAGCTCGAGGTCGAGGCAGAGCGGGTCCTCGGCCTCGGGCACCACCGCTGCAGGATCCCCACCCGCACACACGCGTCGGCGGGGACGTCCCCGCCCCAAGCGCATGCATGGACGACCGCCCGGCCATCCCAGCCGGGCGGTCACACGCGCGTCGTCAACCGCGACCCGGATCGACGTGGCCGGCGAACGCCAGCGCCGTGCCCGCCGCCATGTCGCCGGCGGACGGTCCGGCGACCACGATCGCGCCGACACGCTTCCCGCAGCGCCTCGCAGGTGAGCGGCGCTGGGGGCAGTCGGAGGTCGACGACCGGTCCGTCAGCCCCAGCGATGACGCGATAACTGGGCCATCACCGTTCGCTCACGTCGTGGTCGGACACCGATCCGAACAGCGCACCTTCGGCAGTACACGACGCGTACAGAGTCGTGCCCGGGCGGGGCGGATAGCTGCTGACCAGCAGAAACGCGTTGGTTCCTCAGCTACTCCATCGGGTTTTCGCGCGAGCTAGGGAGAGGGAGACACGCTCCCGGTATTGCTGGTAGGTCGGGAGAGGATGGATCCGGACTCGAGCGGCGGCACGCCGGCTGCCGGGGGCGATACTTGACGCGGCATGGTTGCGGTGCGGCTGTTCGGCGCGATCGAGGTGAGGGTCGACTCTCAGCGCCTGGGCCCGCGCGACTTCGGTGGGGTCAAGCCCAAGCAGGTGCTCGAGGTGCTCCTGGTTCAGCGCGGCCGCCCTCTGGCCAAGGATCAGCTGGCGGAGATGATCTGGGGTGAGGCGCCGCCGCGCAAGGTTGCGGCGACGATCGAGAGCTACGTTTCGCTGTTGCGCTCGCGGCTGGGTGCGGCCAGTGCGCTCATCGCCACCGAGACAGGCGGTTACCGAGCGGAGCTGGGTGGGGTCCAGGTTGATGTGGACGCGTTCGACAGGCTGCTGCGCGCCGCAGCCGGGGCGCCGAAAGCGGAGCGCCGGCGGCGGCTCGAGGCGGCGCTGGCGGTCGCGACCGGCGAGGTGCTCGAGGACGAGCCGTATGTCCAGTGGGCGATGGACCTTCGCCGCATGTACGCCGAACGGCGTCTGCAGGCGACCTGCGACCTGGCCGAGACCTGTGTCGCGCTCGACGATCCCCAGGCGGCGGTCGAGCTGGCCGAGCGGGCGCTTGTGCTCGATCCGCTGTTCGAGCGGGCGCACCGAGTAGCGATCTTGGGCTATTACGTGCTCGGTGAGGAGGGCCGCGCGCTGCGCGCCTACGAGCGCTGCAGAGTGACGTTGCTCGAGGAGCTAGGCACTACGCCGGCGCCCGCGACGGCCGGCGCCTACGCCGCGATCCTGCGCCGCGAGGACCCTCGGATGTTGATCGCTGAACACCTGGGGCCCGGGGGCGACGTTCCTGTGGCCCCACTCGGCTCCACGGGCACTCGCTACGCGCGCAACGGCGAGGTGAGCCTTGCGTACCAGACTTTCGGCGGCGGAAGCCCCGATCTGGTCTTCGTCCCGGGGTTCGTCTCGCACGTCGAGGCCGCCTGGGAAGACCCCACCTACGCGGGCTTCATGCGGCGGCTCGCCGCCGACCGCCGCCTGATCATCTTCGACAAGCGCGGCACCGGGTTGTCCGACTCCGTGGTCGAGTGGCCGACCTTTCCCGAGCGTGTCGACGACATGTTTGCGGTCATGGACGCCGCGGGGTCGGAGCGGGCCGTGCTGTTCGGGGTGTCGGAGGGCGGTCCGATGTGTGCGCTGGCGGCGGCACGCCATCCCGAGCGAGTGGCCGGGCTTGTGCTGCATGCGGCGTTCAGGCGCATCCTCAGGGCACCCGACTACCCATGGGGATGGACACCCGAGCGGTTCGAGCGCTGGCTGGACTCGTTCGAGGAGGCTTGGACGACCGGCGCCGGACTCGAGGTAATCAACCCGAGCCTGGCCGGCAATCACCGCTACATCCGCTGGTATGCCCGCTACCTCCGTCTCGGCGCCAGCCCCGGCACGGCGCGCCGGCTGATGCGCATGAACGCGGAGATCGACCTGGCAGCGGTCCTGCTCACGATCGCTGTCCCGACGTTGGTTCTGCACCGACGAGATGAGCAGTGGGTCAAGGCGGAGCACGGCCGCTACGTCGCTGAGCGCATTCCCGGGGCTCGCCTGGTCTTGCTGCCTGGGGTCGATCACCACCCCTGGATCGGCGAGGTCGAGCCTGTGCACCGCGCTCTCGACGAGTTCATCCGGGCGCTCTGAGCTGAGGGTTGACCGAAGGTATCTCCAAGGTCCGCCTGTCATCGTCCGCATCGAGCGACCAAGGCAAGGAGAACCGACGATGTCCCAGGTCGAGTTCGACGAGGACATGGCAACGAAGATCGAGGCGCTGTACCGGATCGGCGACGCCGCTCGTCGGCGCCGGATCGTGCGCGAGGCGCTCGCCGCCGCCCCTGGCGAGCGCATCCTCGACGTCGGCTGCGGCCCCGGCTTCTATTGCGCCGAGCTGGCAGAGGAGGTGAAGCCCTCTGGATCGGTGGTGGGCGTCGACTCGAGCCCGGCGATGCTCGAGCTCGCCGCCCGCCGTTGCGCCGGGCTCGAAGGCGTCGAGCTTCGCCCAGCAGACGCCGCCTCGCTGCCCGTCGACGACGCCAGCTTCGACGCCGCCCTCTGCGTGCAGGTGCTCGAGTACGTCCCCGACCCGACGGTGGCGCTGGCCGAGATGCGCCGAGCTCTTCGACCGGGCGGACGGGTGGTCGTGTGGGACATCGACTGGGCAACGGTCTCTGTGCACGCATTGGACTCCACTCTCACCGAGCGTGTGCTGCGCGCCTGGGACCAGCACCTCGCCCATCCCTCGCTGCCACGCACACTCGGGCCCCAGTTGCGCTCGGCGGGTTTCGAGGAGGTTCGCATGGAGGCGCATCCGTTCACTACCAGTGAGCTCGACCCCGAGACCTACGGCGCGGCCCTGCTTCCGTTCGTGGGCGCGTTCGTGGTCGGCCGCGACGGGATCACCGACGAACAGGCCCAGGCGTGGCTCTCCGAACAGCAACAGCTCGGCGCGCGCGGCGAGTTCTACTTCGCGAGCACCCAGCTCTGCTTCACAGCCACGAAGCCGCGCTCCTGAGGGATCGACGCGGTTGACAGTCTCGGCGTACAACTGGACCACGAGCGCCAACGGCTGGGCTCGGCCTTCGGTGTGGATAGCTCGGGCGTGACATCGACCTCGGCCGGGTCGGTGTCCAGCCCCAGGGCCGTGCCAGCGGTGCCCGAGGCGCTCGATTGTCGACGGCCGGTCCATCAGTCCCGGCGATGACGCGATAACTACGGAATCACCGTTCGCAGTCGTCCTGGTCAGTCGGGTGGTGCCGGGACGAGGCGGTTGATCAAAAATAGCGCCTTCACCTGAGAGCCAGGCAGCGTTCCGTCACCGGTGGCTCGCCGAACACCCCGAGCTAGCCCGCCGCGTCGAGTACGTCCGGCCAGAGCTCCAGCGGCTCGACGCCTCGATCCGCACCACGACACACGCCGACACCCGCCCGCCACGAGATCTCCTGTGAGCGCACTGCGCTGATATCCCGACCGCCACGGCCACGAGCCGCCCGTGTCTCGGGTTGTAGTCGGGTCATGGGCACGCGTCGTCGAGCGCGCCGAGGTAGGCCTGTCCGGCCTCGATCGTTGACGTGCCGGCGGCGACGAGGTCCTGCGCCGACTCGGCGGTAAGCGGCTGGTCCCCGAGGGCGTTGATCGCGTCGTCGAGCGACGCCAGGGCGTTGTCGAAGGCCTCGGCTTCCTCCGGGGCGGTGTCGGGGGCCAGCTCTCTGATCTCGGCGAGATCTTCCCTGATGGTGGTAAGGCTTGCCCCGACCGCGTCGGTGCCCTCCGCGAGGACGTCGATGGCACCGAGCGCACGGATGTCTTGCTCGGCATCATCGATCGCGGCACAGAGCGCGTCCCCGGTCGATGTCGTGGTGGCTTCGGCTGTCGTTGTCGAGTTCGCCGCTTGGTCGCCGTCGTCGTCATCGCCACACGCACTCAGGGCGAGCAGGGTGGCTAGGGCGCCGGCGAGGGCACGGTGTCGCATCATGGTGATCCTCCAGAGATCCGGGTTTGGCGTGCAGATTGCACTCGTGATCGAGCGGCCCCCTTCAGCCGAGCAGCTGGTTTACGGTCGGCTGGGCTCGCTTGGCGACCATCTGGACGACGCCTTTGGAGCGCAGGCGGGTGATGGCGTTGCCGGCGATCACCCACACGGGTACGGCGAGGATGAGGCCGACGATGCCGCCGAGGAGGCCGCCCAGGGCGGTGACGACGAGCACGACGAGTGGGTGGATGTCGAGGGTGCGGCCCATG
>DASSDL010000103.1:0-15047 GCA_035697145.1 Acidimicrobiales bacterium | reverse complement strand
GCTCGACCCCACGGGTCACCTGCGGTCGTTCGTCGAGAAGCTCACCCGGCTCAACAAGGGGCGGGCGTTCTTCACCACCCCCGAGACGCTGGGCGACTACGTGCTCGTCGACTTCATCGAGCAGAAGCGCGAGCTGCGCCGTTCCGGCGGCCGCCGCTCGGCCTGACGGTTGGCGGCTGACCCCTGGGCCGGCGACGAGGCCCTCAGTCCAGGAGGTCGCCGACCCCACCGAGCAACCCGCCGACGAGGCCCTGGGGCGGGTCGGTGGTCGGCGTCGTCGTGGGCTCGGTCGTCGTCGTGGGCTCGGTGGTCGTCGTCGTGGGCTCGGTCGTCGTGGTGGTGGGCTCGGTCGTCGTAGTGGTCGTCGGCGGCTGTGTCGTTGACGACCCACCGCCGGTGGTGCCGGTCGTTCCGGTCCCCGGCCTGGTCGTCGCAGCGCTCCCCGGGCGCGTCGTCCCGGTGCTCCCGATGGGGACCACCTCACCGTCGACCACGGTCGAGCCGGGCGGCAGGGGGACCACCACCTCCGCACCAGTTTCGGGGTCGATGATGCGCGCAGTCACCGGGGCCGGGCGGATGATCCCGCCGGTCCTGGTGAACGACACGGCAATCGCCGGCTGGCTGGGTGGGATCGTGGTCGCTGACCCGTCCTCGCCGGGCGTCCGTTGGGCCGATGGTGCCGCCAGTTCGACGGGGTCGTCGCCGCCGTGGTTCACCCAGGTGAAGCCCATGGCGACAGCGAAGATGACGGCCGCGAGGAGAGTCTCACCGACGGAGCCGTGAGCGAGTTGCCTCCCCCGGCGCAGCGCTCCGTCCCCCAGCCCCATACCGCCCATCCTGCACCCAACGGCCCCCGGGCGCCAGCGCCGGCGGGACGCGGGCGGGGGATCGCTGGTCAACCGGACGGCCGCTCCAGCCGCTGCCGGTACAACACCAGCATCTCGTCGTCGAAAGCCACCAGGAGCACGCGTTCCACGTCTGTTTTCGTCGAACGCAGCGTGTCGACGGCGACCTCCGCGGCCTCGGGGTGGGGGAAGCCATACACCCCGGTGGAGATGGCCGGGAAGGCGACGCTGCGGGCGCCGATCTCGTCGGCGATCTCGAGGCACCGCCGGTAGCAGGACGCCAGCTGCTCGGCCTCACCCTCGCCGCCGCCCCGCCACACCGGCCCGACAGTGTGAATGACCCACCGAGCGGGGAGCCGGTAGCCGCTGGTGGCCTTGGCGTCGCCGGTGGCACATCCGCCCAGCGTGCGGCACTCCTCGAGCAGCTCGGGACCGGCCGCCCGATGGATCGCGCCGTCGACGCCTCCGCCCCCCATCAGGCTCGTCTTGGCGGCGTTGACGATCGCATCGACCCCCAGCGTCGTGATGTCGGCGCGCACTGCCTCGACCTGCGGCGCGCGCGTCACCCCGCCTACCCCTTGCGCAATCGCCGTCTGTGGTGGAAGATCACACCAATGTAATTACACGTGTGGCATCCGCACGGGGATGGTCGTGATCTCCGCACGTGCCGCACTCGGACCCAGCTGAGACATGCGGGAAGGGGGCCAGATGAAACTCCCCGTGGCCACAGATCCCGAAGACAACACCTGGCAGGACTACGCCAACTGCTTGGGCGTCGACCCCGACCTCTTCTTTCCCGAGCGCGGAGCGTCCACGCGCGAGGCCAAGGAGGTGTGCCGGGGCTGCATCGTGCGCGCCCAATGCCTCGAATACGCACTCGTCCACAGCGAGAAGTTCGGCATCTGGGGCGGCATGAGCGAGCGCGAGCGTCGACGCATTCGACGTCAGCGCGCCCTCGCTCGCCAGGCGGCCAGCCCGGCCTCGGCCTGACCCGATCACGCCAGTCTGGCGAGGCGCGCCTCGATCGTCTTCTCCTCCGCCAGGTCGAGCTCGGCCCAGCGCGCCGGATCGATCCGCTCGAGGACCGACAGCGGCACGAGCCCCACCAGCTCCGCCCCAGCCACCGCCCCCCTTCCCGCCACCAGGTCCCATGCCTCGGCCGGACCGAGCTCGTCGGGTTCGACGAGGTTCATCGAGACCTGCACCCGCTTGCCCACCGGTAGTCCCAGTGCTCGCAGCCTCGGGCCCCTGATCTCCCGAGCGATCCACTGCGCCCGTGCCAGGTCGGCCTCGGCGAGCCACACGTTCCAGGCCACGAGCACCGGACGCGCCCCCACGGCGGTGCTGCCGGCAGTGGGGTGTGGCCGAGACGGGCCTCGGTCGGGTGCCAGCTCCGTGAAGGCCATGCGGCGCACCTCGGGCAGCGTGCGTTCCGGTCCGTAGGCGAACCCAGGCACGTCCAGCTCGTCGGCCATCCAGTCGAGGAACCGGTCCCGGGCGGCCACGGCATCCACCAGCGTCGACCCGGCCAGGGGCACGAAGGGCACGACGTCGACCACGCCCAGGCGAGGGTGGACGCCCTGGTGGCGGCGCAGGTCGAGCGCGGCGACAGCGGCCCGCGCCACGGCGCGGGGTGCCTCCTCGCCGACCAGCGTGAGCACCGAGCGGTTGTGGTGGGCATCCGAGTGCACGTCGAGCAACGAACCAGCGGCAGACGAAGCGATCGCCGTGACGACATGGGGGCGAGATCCTTCACTGACGTTCACGACGCATTCAAGCAACGGCCAACCCCCGATGCGGTTGGCGAATCGACGAAAGGTACAGTGGCGGCCGTGAACCTTGGAGCACCGGAACTTCTCATAGTCCTGCTCGTCATCCTCGTCCTCTTCGGTGGGGCCAAGCTGCCCAAGCTGGCCCGCTCGATGGGCCAGGCCCAGTCAGAGTTCAAGCGTGGACTCAAGGAGCCGGGCAAGGCCAGCGACGAGGACGACAAGACCGACTGACCGAGGGGTCGAACCCAGCCGGCGCAAGCCGGGGGAGCGGATGCGGCTGCGTCCGCTCACGACGCCCGGCCAGCAGCACCCGCGGTCCGTACGAAGGTGGCGTCCGCCGGCGACGCCGGCGCGCGTCAGGTGCGCTCGTCAGGTGTGGTGGCCGCCGGCGAACGCCGCCAGGCGCCGCCGCTTGAGGATGCGTCGCCGCTCCCGCTCCGAGCAACCACCCCACACCCCGTGGTCGATGCGGTTGACCAGGGCGTGCTCCAGGCATTGGTCCTTGACCGGGCAGGTGGCGCAGATCCTCCGGGCGACCTCGACGCCCACGCCGTCGCTGGGGAAGAACGTGCTCGGGGATTCGTGGGCGCAGTTGCCGCGTGCCATCCACTCGGTGTCCATCGGTCCTCCAGAAACGGCCTGCCTGCCTCTTAATACGGAACCGGGGGGAATTCGGTTCCCGACATTTGGTGCGTACCGATATCCGACCCGCCTGGGAGTTCCCTGAACGTCCGCCAAGGATCCTTCCGCGGGGGCGGCCGCTAGTCTGGGCCGTCATGTCTGAGGTCGCACCCGAGGTCGAGCCACCCCGTGCCCATGCCCGCGTCGTCTACCTGGGGCCGGTGGCGCCGCACTGGGAGGTGCAGTCCGATTTCGGTGATCGGCAGATGATCGATGACTTCCGGTCCCGGGTGATGGCCCGGCTGGTGCTGTTGCCGCCGCACGATCCCCAGTTCCGGCGCAACCGCGAACGGGTGGTACGCGATGCCGAGCGTGAGCACATCCTCCTCGAGTGGGATCTCGGCTATCCCGAGGACGAGGAGTCCTGAGAGGCCCAGCGGAACGCAAGGTTCATGCCTCGGGTCCGGACAGGTTCGATGACCGTCGCTACCCTGGCGGCGTGCCCGACCCGCCAGACGCGCTGACGACGGAGGGCGAGCCCCTCGCCGAGCGGTATCGCAACCGCGAGCTGTCCTGGCTGGATTTCAACGAGCGGGTGCTGGCCATGGCCGAGGACGAGCGGGTCCCGCTGTTGGAGCGGGCCAAGTTCCTAGCCATCTTCGGTCAGAACCTCGACGAGTTCTTCCAGGTGCGCGTTGCCGGCCTGAAGGACCTGGTGGCGGCCGGTTTGGCCACGACCAGCCCCGACGGCCGCACCGCCGCCCAGCAGCTCCTGGACATTCGCGACCGCCTGGACCAGCTGTTGCCGCGCATGCAGGCGGTGTTCCTCGACCAGGTGTCGCCCGCCCTCGCCGAGGCCGGCATCCGGCTGTCGTCGTGGGCCGACCTCGACGAGGAGGACGAGAAGTTCCTGGTCGAGACGTTCGAGGAACGCATCTTCCCCGTACTGACCCCGCTGGCGGTCGACCCGGGGCACCCGTTCCCGTACATCTCCAACATGTCGCTCAACTTGGCGGTGATGCTGCGCGACCCGGAGGAGCGGGTGCGGCGCTTCGCCCGGGTCAAGGTCCCGTCGCTGCTGCCCCGGTTCGTGGTCCTGCCCGATGGCGAGCGCTACGTGCCGCTGGAGCAGGTCATCGCCGCCCACCTCGACCAGCTCTTCCCGGGCATGGAGATCGAGCAGAACCACGCCTTCCGGGTCACCCGGAACGCCGACCTGACGCTCGAGGAGGAGGAGGCCGACGACCTCCTGGCCGCGGTGGAGATCGAGCTGCGCCGGCGCCGCTTCGGGCGGGCCGTGCGGCTGGAGATCGACGCGGCCATGTCCGACGAGGTGCGCGAACTGCTCCAGCGGGAGCTGGTGCTGGCCGACGACGACGTGTACGAGTACGTTGCCCCGCTCGACCTGGGGGGCCTGTGGGCGGTGCACGGGCTCGACCGGCCCGACCTCAAGGACCCGCCCTACACGCGGGTCACACCCGCGCGGCTGTCGTCCGACGAGGGCGAGCGCGTCGATACCTTCGCCGCGGTGCGGCGCGGCGACATGCTGGTCCATCACCCCTACGAGAGCTTCCGCACCTCGGTCGAGGAGTTCGTGCGTCAGGCGTCGACCGATCCCCACGTGCTGGCGATCAAGATGACGCTGTACCGGACGTCCGGCGACAGTCCCATCGCCCGGTCGCTCATCCGGGCCGCCGAGCGGGGCAAGCAGGTGGCGGTCATCGTCGAGCTCAAGGCGCGGTTCGACGAGGGAGCCAACATCGAGTGGGCCCGGGCCCTCGAGACGGCGGGCGTGCACGTGGCGTACGGGCTCATAGGGCTCAAGGTCCACGCCAAGACGCTGCTCATCGTGCGGGAGGAGGCCGACGGGTTGCGGCGCTACTGCCATATCGGCACCGGGAACTACAACTCCCGCACGGCCCGCACCTACGAGGACCTGGGACTGCTCACGTGCGACCCCGACATCGGCAGCGACCTCACCCAGCTGTTCAACGAGCTGACGGGTTACGGCCGCAACGTGGCCTACCGCCGGCTGCTGGTCGCGCCCCGGATGCTGCGCTCGGGCATCGTCGAGCTGATCAGGGGCGAGGTGGCGGCGGCGCAAGCCGAGCCGGGGCGGGGCCGCATCACCATGAAGATGAACAGCCTGGTCGACAACGGGCTGATCGACCAGTTGTACGCCGCCTCGCAGGCCGGCGTGGAGATCGACCTGATCGTGCGGGGCATCTGCTGCCTGACGCCGGGGGTGCCGGGCCTGTCGGAGACGATCCGGGTGCGGTCGATCGTGGGTCGCTACCTCGAGCACTCACGGATCTACCGCTTCGCCAACGGCGACGGTCCCGGTCGGCCGCGGGTGCTGATCGGCTCGGCCGACCTCATGCCCCGCAACCTCGATCGTCGCGTCGAGGTGCTCACGCCGGTGGTCGAGCCGGAGCTGCAGGAGCGTCTTGACGAGGTGCTGGAGGTCGAGCTGGCCGACGACGTGCTGGCGTGGACGATGGGTCCCGACGGCCGCTGGACGCGCGTGGCCCCGGGGGGCTCGATCGAGACCCACGCCCGGCTCCAGGAGCTCACCACCGAGCGCGGCGGGACGATCCCGGCGACGGCCGCCACGCTCTGATTGTCAGCGCTCGGGTTGCGCTCGGTGGGCCGCGCATCCGCTTAATTGTCAGTGGGCGCTCGTAAGTTGCGCGCATGGACGCAGCACTGCTCGTCGTCGGCATCGTGGTCGGGCTGGCCGCCGGGCTGGCGGTCGCGGGCGCGATCGGGCGGTCGGTAGCGTCGTCGGCCGCCCACTCGGCGGCGCGGGCGACGGCGGAGGCGGCGGCCGATCGGTTGCGGTCCGACGCCGCTGCCGACCGCGAGGTGATGGTGCGGGCCGCGGTTGACACGGTGGTGGCCGTGGCCGGCGAGCGGCTGGGTGCGCAGGCCGACGCCGGCGCGCGCGACCTCGAGTCGCGCCAACGGTCATTCGAGGAGCGGGTCGGCGAGATGCGGGGCCGCGTCACCGACGAGATGGCGCTGCGCAACGCCGCCGTCGAGCAACGCATGGGCGACGTGCGCAGCGAGGTGGCCAAGGTGGCCGAGCTCGTCACCAGCCTGCAGCGCGAGCGAGCCGAGCAACAGGGCCGGGTCGAGTCGCGGCTCGCCGAGGTGGCGGCGGTGGGTGCCAGGCTGGCCGATACCACGCAGTCGCTGCGCCAGGCACTCGCCAGCCCGCAGGCCCGCGGTCAGTGGGGCGAGCGCATGGCCGACGACGTGCTCCGCGCCGCCGGGTTGGTCGAGGGCATCAACTACCGCAAGCAGTCGCGGATCTCGCGGGCGGGCACCATCCCCGACTTCACGTTCATGCTGCCCGGAGGCCGGCTCCTTCACATGGACGTGAAGTTCCCCATCGACAACTACCTCCGCTACCTCGAGGCGCCCACCGACGGTGAACGCGACCGGCACCGTGTGGCGTTCGTGCGCGACGTCCGCGCCCGGGTCAAGGAGCTGTCGGGGCGCGTTTACATCCACCCCGACGACACGGTCGACGAGGTGCTGCTGTTCATCCCCAACGAGTCAGTGTACGCGTTCGTGCACACCCACGACCGCGACCTCGTCGATGTGGCGTTGCGGCAGAAGGTCGTGCTCTGTTCGCCGAGCACGTTGTTCTCGGTCCTGGCCGTCATCCGCCAGGCAGTCGAGCAGGTGCAACTGCAGCGCACGTCCGACGAGATACTGGCCTGCCTAGCGGCGTTCGAGCAGCAGTGGGGCAAGTTCACCGACGCGCTCGACAAGGTGGGCCGCGGGCTCGACACCGTGCGCCGGGGCTGGGACGACCTGGCCGGCACGCGCCGCCGCCAGCTCGAGCGCCAGCTCGACCGGGTGGGCGACCTGCGCTCACGACGCGAGGTGACCGAAGCCGGCGGCGGCTGCGACGCCACGCTCGGGGCGAGCGGCGTGATGGCGATGCGCGACGGCGAGGGAGAGTTGCCCCGCGCTGCGGGCGAGGTGCGCGAGCTACCCCGGCCACCCGACCTGCCCGGCACGGCCGCCGCCGGGTGACGCTGGCACGCGGAGTGCTATTACTACGGCGGTCCGCGAGCGCGGTCAGGTACGTCGGAGGGTTCTTGATGCGCCGTGTGCTCATCGCCGTTGTCGGCGTCCTGGCGTTGGTGGCGGCGGGATGTGACCTGCAGAAGGTGGTCCCACCCGGCGATGCACCGCTCCGCTACCGCGACGCCGTCTTCACCACCGTCACGACCACCAGCAACGTCACGTACGGCAGCGCCGTCAACCAGCAGGGGCAGACCATCACGCTGAAGCTCGACGTCTACAGGCCGACGGCCGACGCCGTGACAGACCGCCCGGCGATTGTTTGGGTGCACGGCGGGTCGTTCCGGTCCGGTGACAAGACGTCGCCCGAGATCGTCGACGAGGCCACGACCTTCGCCAAGAAGGGCTTCGTGAACGTCTCGATCAACTACCGGCTGTCCCCCAACGGGTGCACGACCATCACCGCCGAGTGCGTCACGGCGATCGTCGACGCCAAGCACGACGCCCAGGCGGCGGTGCGGTTCCTGCGGGCCCACGCCGATGACTACGGCGTCGACGAGAGTCGCATCGCCACCGCAGGTACCTCCGCGGGCGCCATCACGGCGCTCAACGTCGGCTACGGACCCGAGGACGTCGGCGACAGCGGCAACCCGGGTTTCGCCTCCACCGTCCGTGCCGCGGTGTCGCTGTCTGGTGCGAGGATCCTGACGACGCCGAATCCGGGCGAGGCCGCCGCGCTCCTGTTCCACGGCACGGCCGACGGGCTCGTCCCCTACCAGTGGGCGCTCGACACCGTGGCCCAGGCGGAGGCGGCCGGCCTCCAGGCGTTCCTGACCGCCTTCCAGGGCGCGGGCCACGTGCCCTACACCCAGAACCGCACCACGATCCTCGACCACACCACCAACTTCCTGTACTGGACCCTCGACCTGACCCACGCGGCGCGCTGATAGCACCGGCTGGCGTCCCCAGCAGAAGTTGCGGAAGAGGGCTGGTCACCACGTCTGCGGGGAGGGTATGAACGGCGGCAACGTGTCTGCTCGACCACCCCGTCCCCGGCAATCGAGGCAGCCCAAGCCCGAGGTGCGCGCTGCGGGAGGTGTGATCTGGCGGGCGATCACCGCCGGCGACGAGAGCGGCGCCACTCGGCCGAGCGGCGAGATCGTGCTCATCCACCGGCCCCGCTACGACGACTGGTCGTTCCCCAAGGGCAAGCTCAACCGTGGCGAAGCCTGGCAGCGGGCGGCACTCCGCGAGGTGTTGGAGGAGACGGGGCTGGTGTGCGCGGCGGGCGAAGAGTTGCCGTCGACCACTTACGTCGATGGCAAGGGCCGCACCAAGTTGGTCCGCTACTGGATGATGCGGGTGGTCGCCGCCGAGCCATGGGCGCCCAACGACGAGGTCGACCAGCGCCGCTGGGTCCCGGTCGACGAGGCCGACCGACTGCTGACCTACGCCCACGACCGGGAGATGCTCGCCCGCCTGGTTGGAACCCTTGCCAGCGGGCGCCCCGACGCGCCCGACGCACGTTGAACGGCAACGTTCAACTAGCCGTCAGCGGAGGTTCGACTGGCGGCAAGGGACGTGACGCCTACCACCCCTAGCGTCCCCCGTGTCCACAGCACCGCGAGCAAAGGGATGCTCCATGCCAACGCTCGACCGCCGGTCCTTCCTCACCCGAGGTGCGGCTGCCGCCGGCACCGCCGCTGTCAGCACCACCTTGTTCCAGACCCTGAACAACGCCGCGGGCGCCTCTCGGTCGACCCTGGGGCACCACGGCCTGAAGGGCCGCAAGGGTGATGGCGGCTACGGCCCGTTGGCTCGCACGGCCGACCAGAACGGCGACGAGATCCTGGCCCTGCCGGACGGCTTCGAGTACGTCACCTTCTCGAAGATCGGCGACATGATGAGCGACGGCACGCCGGTGCCCGTCTCCCACGACGGCATGGCCGCCTTCAGGGGGCACCGCAACACCACACTGCTGATCCGCAACCACGAGGTCCGCTCCGACCCGGGCACGGTCGAGGGCTCGGTACAGGCTCCCGAGGACACGAAGTACGACGCGCTGGGCGTCGGCGGCAACGTGTCGGTGGTGTTCGACACCCGGCGCGGCCGGGTCCTTCGGGAGTTCGTGAGCTTCGCCGGCTCGTTCACCAACTGCGCAGGCGGCATCGCCTTCCGCAACGCCGGTTGGATCACGTGCGAGGAGACCGTGGAGGGTCCCAACGACGGCTGGGCTCAGAAGCACGGCTACAGCTATCTCGTTCGCACGTCGGCCGACGGTCCCGAGAAGTCACCGCCGATCACCGGGATGGGCCGGTTCGCCCACGAGGCCGTGGCCACCGACCCCAGGAGCGGCTTCGTCTACCAGACTGAGGACGACGGCAACGACAGCGGCTTCTATCGGTTCAGGCCCCGCGACCCGCGGAACCTGACGCAGGGGGGCCGGCTCGAGATGCTGGCCGTCAAGGGCGAGCCCGCTCGACAGATGATCACCGGCCAGCAGGTCGGCGAGTCGCTGCGCGTCGAGTGGGTGCGCATCGACGATCCCGATCCCGACCTCGAGGGCGGTGGGACCCCGGTAGCGCTGCAGGGCATCGCCAAGGGCGGGGCGCTGTTCAATCGGCTCGAGGGCAGCTGGTACGACCAGCGCTCGAGGGGGTTCTTCTTCACCTCCACGAGCGGCGGAGACGCCGCCCTGGGACAGGTCTGGCACTACGACCCCCGCTGGGACCGGCTGACGCTGTTCTTCGAGTCCAGTGGCGGCTCGGTGCTCGACTCGCCGGACAACCTGCTCGTCACGCCGCGGGGCGGCATCGTGCTGTGCGAGGACGACGCCAGTGGCGCCGACAACGACACCCATCCACTCGCCCCGGGCATCGTCGACATCAACCGGCTGGTCGGCCTCAACCGCAAGGGCGAGGCCTTCGAGTTCGCGGTCAACGTGTTCAGCGACAGCGAGTTCGCGGGCGCCACCTTCTCGCCCGACGGCGAAGTGCTGTTCGTCAACATCCAGGGCAACGGCGTGCCGACGCCCGGTAGCGGCATGACGTGCGCCATCACGGGTCCCTGGCACAGGGGTGCGCTGTAGGGCTCGGCCCGTCCTGTCCACTGAGCCCACACAGGCACCTGCCCACCGGGCGGCCGTACGGAGCGGCCGCCCGGTGGTGCGCGCGGAGCGTGCGGCGCTGACGCCCATCCGCCCAGGTCAGGGGCATCGTGCGGCCCCGTTTCGGCAACGTTCCCGCCTCGTTCACGCCTCGTTCATCTGGGTTCTCCCCGGCCGTTCACTGGTCTCCCTACGGTGGCCGTGACGGGAGCGTTCAGCTCATCGCGACAGCAAGCCCAAGGGAGGGCATTCGTGGAGTTCATCAAGAAGCGCCGGCTGGCATGGCTGGGGATCATCCTGGCCGTCAGCCTGGTTGCAGCCGCCTGCGGCGACGATGACGACGACAGCACCGGCGGGGACTCGGGCGGAGACACCACCGAGGCTGGCGCCGACGTCTCCGGCTCGATCAACATCTCCGGGTCGTCGACCGTGGAGCCGATCACATCGCTGGCCGCCGAGGCCTTCACTGGCGAGAACAGCGGCGTCGACATTGCAGTCGACGGTCCCGGTACCGGGGACGGTTTCGAGCTGTTCTGCAATGGCGAGACCGACATCTCCGACGCCTCTCGGACCATCGACGAGGAAGAGGCGGCCGCCTGCCAGACCAACGGCATCGAGTACACCGAGCTGCAGGTCGGGTACGACGGCATGTCCGTGCTGACCAACGCCAACAACGCCGATGCGCCCGAGTGCCTCAGCTTCGCCGACCTCTACGCGCTGATCGGCCCCGAGTCCGAGGGATTCGACAACTGGTCCGATGCGCAGGCCATCGCCACGGAGCTGGGGTCTACCACGCAGTTCCCGGACGCACCGCTGGAGCTCACGGGCCCCGGGCCCGAGTCGGGCACCTACGACTCGTTCATCGAGATCGCGCTGTCCGGCATCGCCGAGGAACGGGGGGTGCCCGAGGACCAGATCGAGACGACTCGTCCGGACTACGCCTCGAGCGCGGACGACAACGTGATCATCCAGAACATCGAGGCGTCGGACACCTCGCTCGGCTGGGTCGGCTTCGCATTCGCCGAGGAGGCGGGCGACCAGATCACCGAGATTCCCGTCTCCGCGGAGCCCGGTGATGCCGCTAACTGCGTCGAGCCGACCGCCGAGACGATCGCCGACACCTCCGACGCCGGCTACCCGCTGTCCCGTCCGCTGTTCATCTACGTGAGCACGGCGGCGGCCGAAGAGAACCCGGCCGTCGTGCCGTTCGTAGACTTCTACCTCGACGGCCTGAACCAGTTCGTCGAGGAAGGCGGCTATGTGACGATGCCCGATGACCAGGTCCAGCTCACGGTCACGGATTGGGAGGGCCGCTGATCGAGCACCGGCGACGCGGTGTGCGGTGGGGCCGGGCTGGCGCAGCCTGGCCCCACGGCCCCAGCCGTTCGCATAGGTCCAATCCCAGCCGTGATCCCGACCGCCAGCACGTAGAGGCCTGATCCATGGCGACCACTGCGCTCCCGCCGCCCGAATCCCCCGTCGACCTCTCCGGCGACCCGCGCCGCCACCGCCGCGAGAGAGCCATGGGGGTCCTCTTCACCGCCGCCGCCGCGCTGTCGCTGGTCATCAGCGTGCTCATCCTGGTGTCCCTGTTCAGCAACGGCCTCGAATTCTTCACCGACGTCGAGTGGTCCCGGGTCTTCGACGCCGGCAGCTGGTCCCCACGCCAGGGCGAGTTCGGGATCACGACGATCCTGGCGGGCAGCCTCATCGTGACCGGGATTGCGATGGTGGTCGCGGCCCCGCTCGGTCTCGGCGCCGCGATCTACCTTTCCGAGTACGCCCAGCCCCGCGTGCGAACTGTGCTCAAGCCGATCCTCGAGGTGCTCGCCGGCATCCCGTCGGTCGTGCTCGGCGTGTTCGCCCTCAACTGGATCGCGCCCGAGGTGGTCGGCCGCTTCTTCGGGGAGGAGAACAGCAGCGGCAGCATGATGGCGGCCGGCATTGCCGTGGGCATTCTCACCATCCCGCTGGTCGCCTCCGTCTCGGAGGACGCCATGCGGTCGGTGCCCAACAGCCTGCGGGAGGCCTCGGCCGGCGTCGGAGCCCGCCGCATGTCGACGACTCTGCGGATCGTGTTGCCCGCGGCGGTGTCGGGCATCGTGGCGGCGCTGATCCTGGCGGCCTCGCGGGCCATCGGCGAGACGATGGTGGTCTTCATCGCCGGGGGCGCGGCCGACGCCGCCACCTACACGACCAACCCGCTCGACGGGAGCCTGACCATGACGGCCGCGATGGCGTCGCTGGCGGTAGGTACCGAGAACGTGCGCGGGGCGGGCCTGGCTGTGCCCAGCCTCTACTTCGTGGGCATCGTGCTGTTCTTCTTCACCTTCGCCCTCAACCTGATCGCAAACCGCATCGTGCGCCGCGTGCGCCTGGTCTACTAGTCGCCGGGAGAAGGGAAATGGCGCTCACCACCGTCGGGAGCAGCAGCGAGGCAGCAGTCCAGGCCAGGGTCGCCGCGGCGCTCCGGGGGACTCGCGCCGACGTGCGGGGACGGGTGTTCGAGGTCGCCCTGCTGGTGGCCCTCCTCGTGTCGCTGGTCATCCTCGCCGTGCTCATCTCGCGGGTGTTGATAGATGGCCTGCCGGTGTACACGGACCGGGGCTGGGACTTCCTCGACGGCAGCCTGTCGGGTAGCGCCGCGCGCGCCGGCATCTCCCAGGGCATCGTGGGCTCCTTCTGGATCGCCGTGTGCGTGGTCGTCATCGCGTTCCCGCTCGGGATCGGCGCCGCCATCTACCTGGAGGAGTACGCCCCGCGCAACCGGCTGACGTCCTTCATCGAGCTCAACATCCGCAACCTGGCCGGCGTGCCCTCGGTGGTCTACGGCCTGCTGGGCCTGGCCATCTTCGTGGAGGCCTTCAGCGGGTTCAGCGGCGCAACCGGTGTCGACCGCCGAACGCTGGCGGCGGCCGGCGTCACCCTGGCCGTGCTGGTGCTGCCGATCGTCATCATCACGTCCGCCGAGGCCATCCGGGCCGTGCCGCAGGCGCTGCGCGAAGGCGCCTACGGCGTGGGCGCCACCCGTTGGGAGGTCATTCGCTCTGAGGTGCTCCCCTACGCGGCGCCGGGCATCCTCACCGGTGCGCTGCTCTCGATCGCCCGTGCGGTCGGCGAGGCGGCCCCGTTGATAGTCGTGGGTGCGGTGACGGGGTTCTTCAGCCAGGGCGGTGGCCTCAACGTCGGCAACGTGGTCGACCCCGGTCACCTGAGCGAGCGCTTCGTGGCCCTGCCCTCGATCGTGACCACGTTCGCCAAGCAGCCGGAAGAGGCGTTCAGGGTGGCCAACGCGTCGGCCACGATCATGGCCATGCTGGTGTTCGTACTCCTCGTCAACTCCATCGCCATCATCCTCCGCAACCGTTTCGAGAGGAAGAGGTCGCAATGACCGAACCCGCCGCGACCGACGCCGCGACGCGTGACCCCGCCCGTCCGCTCCCCCAGGGCCTCGAGGTCCGGCACCATGAGCAGCGCGAGCCTTCCGCGCTGCCGATCGTGTTTGAGGTGCGCGACCTCGCCGCCTACTACGGCGACTTCCGGGCGGTGCGCGAGGTGACGCTCAACGTTCGTCAGAACGAGATCACCGCGTTCATCGGTCCCTCCGGCTGCGGCAAGACCACGGTCATCAGGTGCTTCAACCGCATGAACGACCTCATCATCGGAGCCCGTGCCGAGGGGACGCTCAACTACCACGGCGTGCCCCTGTACGGCCCCGGCGTCGACCCGGTCGAGGTGCGGCGCCGGATCGGGATGGTGTTCCAGAAGCCCAACCCGTTTCCCAAGTCGATCTACGACAACATCGCCTATGGGCCGCGCCTGTTTGGCACCAAAAAGCGGGGGCAGCTCGACGAGGTGGTCGAGACCTCGCTGCAGAAGGCGGCCCTTTGGGACGAGGTCAAGGACCGGCTCAAGGAGTCTGCGATGGGCCTGTCCGGCGGTCAGCAGCAGCGGCTGTGCATCGCTCGCGCCATCGCCACCCGACCCGACGTCGTGCTCATGGACGAGCCCTGTTCGGCGCTCGATCCCATCGCCACCGCTCGCATCGAGGACCTGATGCAAGAGATCAAGTCGGAGTTCACGATCGTGATCGTGACCCACAACATGCAGCAGGCCGCCCGCGTGTCGGACGCCACCGCGTTCTTCTCAACCGAGGTCAACCCCGAATCCGACCGCCGCACCGGCGTCCTGGTCGAGTTCGACCGCACCGAGACGATCTTCTCCAACCCCTCCGACGAGCGCACCGAGAACTACATCACCGGGCGGTTCGGTTAGGGGGACCGCTGGATGACCTCGTCGGAGCCCACACCCATCCCCCTGCGGAGCGCCTTCCAGGCGGAGCTCGACCAGCTGCGGCTGCAGGTCGAGCTGATGGGCGTGCGCGTTGACCAGAACCTCGAGCTGATGCGTGAGGCCCTGCAATCGGGCGACGAGCACCTCATGGATCAGGCGTTCAGATCCGACGACGAGATCGATGCCATGCACCTCTCCCTGCTCGAGCGGTGCTACCAGCTGCTCAATCGGGAGGCGCCGGTCGCCAGCGACCTGCGCTTCGTGGTGTCGGTGGTGCGGATCCTGTCGGAGTTCGAGCGAGTGGGTGACCTGTCGCTGCGGATCCTGAAGATCACCCCCCAGGTCGACCGCCTGTCGACCTGCGGCGCGCCG
>DASSDL010000102.1:0-7337 GCA_035697145.1 Acidimicrobiales bacterium | reverse complement strand
GTGGCATCGTCGAGCGCCAGCCAGACGGCGGTCAACGACCGGTCCCGCGTGGGGATGTGTGACTCGTCTTGGTGCCACGCCTGGCCCGGCTTTCCTGCCGCCTTGACGAAGAGCATCGACTGCATGAGCTTCACGTTGGGGCCGATGATGTCGACGAGCGCATCCACGACGGCCGGGTGGCGCGCCAGATCGCGCATGAGCGCGGAGACCTTATGCGGGAAGTGGATGCAGAGATAGCGGCTGAGGACGGTCGCATCGTCGTCTCGCTCGTCCGCCGGCACGGCGCCCTCGATGGCGCCGCGCAGGCCGCGGCAGATCGCAGTGGCCTCGGTGATGGCCGGGGCCAGCCATTCGGGCCCGAGCACGTCGGGCACCACGACGTACCCCTTGCGATCGTACGTCGACACCGGCGCCCGGCCCCGCGGCCCGGTTCCGGGCGCCGGACCTTCGAGCCCCACGGCCTCTGACATGCTCTCTCCTCCGTCGGCGATGACGCGATCGTGCACGACCGGCGGCCGCTGGGGAATGCTCGTAGCGCTCGACCATCCCGGCGTCCGCCGGCTCAGCCACATGCTCTGGGGCTAGCCTCCCGCCGCCTGCTCGGCCCGGCGCTCGGAGAGGTGGTCGGCAATGCCGATGGCCGTGAGCGGGAAGATGGGCGCCGGTAGCAGCACCAGAGCGCCGGCTACGCGCACCAGCACCAACGCGTACACCGACGCCACTAGCACCGCCCAGGCGCGGGCCCGCCAGTTCTGCGGGTAGTCCATCCGGAGGGCCTGGATCCCCCCGGCGCCCACCCCGGCGACGATGCCGGTGACCGCGTCTCCGGCCAGCGCCGACGCCGGGATCCCCACCAGAAGCGCCCAACCCATGGCCCGTAGCACGGCGCCGGGAGCACGCGGATGCTCGGACAGGAAGGCCAACACCACGAACACGAACGGGATCACCGCCAGCCCGACCACCAGGCCGAGCGCGGCGTTGGGCTCAGCCTCACTACCGGAGTTGTCGTCGGTGGCGCCCGCCACGAGCCCGGCGAGCAACACCCAGAACGCCAGGACCAGTACGAGCGTGGCCAACATGATCGCCCGCCACTTCCTGGCCGGTGAGAGCGGCTGCATGCCGACCGGGCCGCCTCTCCGGCGGGACGCGGGGGTGGCCGCCATCTAGCCGGTCACCCCTTGACCGCCCCGGCGGTCAGCCCGCGGATGAAGTAACGCTGCAACGCGAAGAACACCAGCAGGGGTAGCGCCATAGAGATGAATGCTGCGGAGGTGAGCAGGTGCCAGTCCTCGCCGCGCGCTCCGTTGAGGGTTTGCAGGGCGATGGTGAGCACCCGCTGGTCCTCGGTGCCTCCGAGGAAGATGCGCGCGACCAGCAGGTCGTTCCACACCCACAGGAACTGGAAGATGGCGAACGCCGCGAGCGCCGGTACCGACAACGGCACGACGAGCCGCCAGAAGATCGTGAAGTGGTCGGCGCCGTCGATCTTGGCCGACTCGATGATCGACGACGGCAGAGAGCCAATGAAGTTGCGCAGCAGGTAGACGGCCAGCGGCAGGCCGAATGCCGTATGAGCCAACCAGATCCCCAGGAAGGTGCCGTTGAGGTCGAGGTCGGGGAAGACCGGCACCCCGCCGATCTGGGCACCCCCCGTGTACAGGCGCAGGATCGGGATCAACGCCATCTGCAGCGGCACGACCAGGAGGCCGACGACCGCCACGAACATGACGTAACGCCCTCGGAACTCCATCCACGAGAACGCGTAGGCGGCGAACGCCGCGATCGTGATGGGGATGACCACCGACGGGATGGTCACGGCCAGGCTGTTGAGGAAGGCGTTTTGGAAGCCCGCAGTGTCGAGCGCCTCGCTGTAGTTGTCGAGGGTCCACTGCGAGGAGTCGAAGATGTGCGCGAAGGCCGTCCACCAGCCGGTCGACTCAACTACGGCTTCGGGGCGGAACGAGGTGACGAGGACCCCGATGGTGGGGATGAGCCACAGCAGGACGATCAGGAGGACGATGATCGTGACCGACCAGCCGCCCTTCCGGACGTCAGCCTCGCCGCTCGGCGGCGGCGCCTCGCCCTCGACTTCAGTTGGCAGGGGTGCGGTGAGCGTCATCGGAGTGCCTCCTGCTCACGGAACCGCCGCACGTTGAAGATCATCACGGGGATGACGGCCAGGAACAGGATCACGGCGATGGCCGCCCCCCGGCCGTCGTTGTTGCTGATGAAGAACCACTGGATCATGCGCTCGGCGACGACCTCGGTCTGGTTGGTCTCGGCGCCGCCGATCACGAAGACGATGTCGAACACCTTCATGGCGTTGATGACCATGTAGGTGGCCACGACGGCGATGGTCGGGGCGATGCTCGGCACGATGATCCGCCGGAACACCTGCAGCTCCGAGGCACCGTCGATGCGCGCCGCCTCGATGATCTCATCGGGTATCGACTTGATGGCCGCCGACAGCACCACCATGGCGAACCCCACCTGTATCCAGATCATGATCACCATCAGCAAGAGGTTGTTCCACGGCTTCACCTGCAGCCACGCCGTGGGGCTCAGGCCGAGCCCCGACTTGATGCCGTTGAGCAGGCCGATGTTGGTGCCGAACCCCTCGGGGCGGAAGCCGTAGATGAGGCGCCAGGTGACAGCGGCGCCGACGAACGAGATCGCCATCGGCAGGAAGATCAGCGACTTGGCCACCGCCTCGCCCCGGCGCAACCGGTCGGCCAGGGTGGCGAAGGCCAGGCCGATCGAGGTGGCCACGAGTGGCACGAACACGATCCAGCCCAGGGTGTTGCGCAGGGCCCGGCGCATGCTGTCGTCGGTGAAGACGAACTCGTAGTTGTCGAGGCCCTCGAAGCCCGAGCCCGGCTGACGACCGAAGAAGCTGATGATGATCGTGTTGATGACCGGGTAGATGAGGAACACGGCGAGGATGACGAGCGCGGGCCCGACGAAGACGTAGGGACGGACCCCGCCGCGGTAGCGCTCGGGCAGCCAGTCGACGGCCCGATTCATGCCCCAGTACAGGAAGAAGACCCCGCCCACCCCCACGACGATGGCCACGCCCACGAGCACGAAGCGATTGGCGTCGGCGTCGCGCAGGAAGTCGAACGCGAGCCACAGCACCGCGAAGGCGGCGATGGGAACGACCAGCGCTCCCACTATGCGCAGGACCGCGAGCCCTGCCGCCTGGCGCGCCTTGGGCCTCTTCTCGACCTCAGGCCCGGGCTCAGGCTCGGGTGCGATCGGCGGCTCTTCCACCGTGGTGGTCACGCGGCGCCCTCCTCCTCGTCGCTTGCTCTCCGGTGGGACAAGCGTAGATCGGGAGGGAGCGGCCTGCTGGGGCCACTCCCTCCCGGTTTCAGTAGTTGTCGACTATGACGACGTCGGACGCTATTGCGGCCAGCTCGCCTCGATGTCGTCGAGGACGGCGGAGGCCGAGTCCGGACCGCGCGACATGTAGTCCATCATGCCGGTCCAGAAGCTTCCGGCGCCGACCTCGGTCGGCATCTGATCGGAGGCATCGAACCGGGCCGACCCGTCCGCAATAGCCGCCGTCGTCACCTCCGACGAGGCGGCCAGGATCTCGTTGGCGTAGCAGTCCGGCCCGACCCCGATGTTGGGCGAGAGCCGGGACGAGGCCGTCTCGCCACCCTGGGCGCACTGGACCTCCTCGCTGCCGAACCGCTCCAGGAAGTCAGCGATCTCCGGGGCGTTGCGGAACGCCACCGCGAACTCGCCGGCGATCAGGGTCCCCTCCTGGTCGATCGGTGGGAAGGGGAACCAGTCGTAGTCCTCGCCTGCCGCCGCATCCTCGGGGAAGAAGGCGTTGATGAAGCTGGCCTGGCGGTGCAGCCAGCAGCCGGGCGGGTCCTGGAACATCGGACCGGGCGCGTCGCCGAAGGCGATGGCCGGCGTCTGGTCGGCGCCACCGAGCACGTAGCCATCACCGAACATGACCTCGCCGAAGATCTCGGCCGCGTTCTGCACCGACTCGTCGTTGAACGGGATGTCGTGGCTCACCCACTGGTCGTAGACGTCGGGCCCCGCGGTGCGGAGCATGATGTCCTCCATCCAGTCGGTGGCCGGCCACCCGGTCGCGCCCTCGCTCTCGAAGCCGACGCACCATGGCGCGACGCCCTGCTCGTCGCGGATCTGATCGCTGAGGGCGATCAGGTCGTCGAACGTCGTGGGCACCTCGTAGCCGGCCGCATCGAAGTCGTCGACCGGGTACCAGATCATGCTCTTGAGGTTGACGTTGGTTGGCAGGCCGTAGTGCTCGCCGTCGACCTCTCCTAGCGAGATGAGGTACTCGCCGAAGGTGTCCTCGAGCTCGGCGATGTCGAAGCCGAGGTCCTCGAGGGAGACGGCGCCCTGACCGACGGCATCGGCCACTGCGCCGGGCTGCGGCAGCAGCGCGATGTCGAGGTCACCGCCCTCGGAGCGGATCTGGAAGTCCTCCTCGAAGTTGCCCGAGGCCTCCATCGTGGCCTCGTAGTCGGCGTCCGAGTTGATGAGCTCGTCGACGATGCCCTGGACGGCCTCGGCCTCCTCGGGCTCCATGGCGTTCAACACGTTCACTTCGCCCGTGTTCTCGCCGCTCGCCTCGCCCCCGCCGTCACCCGTTTCCTCCGCCTGGCCACCACTGTCATCGTCGTCGTCGCCACAGGCGGCGAGGAAGAGGATGGCGACGGCTGGCACCGCCAATAACCGGCGCATTCGCATGTGATTTCTCCTTTTGCTGTCGTGACTTGTGGGTTATTCGTCCCTGCCGTAGATCCCCAGACCGGTATCGGGGTCGAAGAAGTGCAGGCGCTGAGTGTCGACCACGAGCTCGATCGGCTCCCCCTGGATTGCGTGGGTGCGGGGGTTCAAGCGGGCGATCACGTTCGACCGGCCCGCCTCGGCGGTCTCCTGCACCCTCTCGATGGCCCCCTCGTCGACATCCGCCGCCAGCTCGATCGCGTGCTCGGTGACCGGTGGTGGCGCATCGATCGGGAAGTGGACGACGACGTCCGAGCCCAGCGCCTCGCGCAGCTCCACCGTGGAGGAGATGCGCCGTTCCGCGGGTGCGTCCGAGAGCAGCGAGGCGTCCTCCATGTCCTCGGGCCGGATGCCGACGATGACCTTGCGCCCCTCGAACTGGCGCAGGTCGGGACGCTCGGCGATGACGTCGTCGGGCACGGGTAGCTGGAACCCGGCGAGCTTCAGAGCCAGCGACCCATCCGCGGGCACGAGGCTCCCCTCGAGAAGGTTCATGGCCGGGGAACCGATGAACCCCGCCACGAACAGGTTGGTGGGGTGCTCGTAGAGCGACTGGGGCGAGTCGACCTGCTGCAGCATACCCTTGCGCATCACGGCCACCCGGTCGCCCATGGTCATCGCCTCGACCTGGTCGTGGGTCACGTACATGGTGGTGACGCCCAGCTCGTCCTGCAGCCGCGCGATCTCCGCCCGCGTCTGCACCCGCAGCTTGGCGTCGAGGTTGGAGAGCGGCTCGTCCATGAGGAAGGCCTGCGGATGGCGGACGATGGCCCGGCCCATGGCGACCCGCTGCCGCTGGCCGCCCGACAGGGCCGCGGGCTTGCGCTTCAGGAGCTCGTCGAGACCCAGGATGCGAGCGGCGTCCTGGACCCTTTCGTCGATCTCCTCGCGCGGCATCTTGTGGAGCTTCAGCCCGAACGCCATGTTGTCGTACACGCTCATGTGCGGGTAGAGCGCGTAGTTCTGGAACACCATCGCAATGTCGCGTTCCTTGGGCGGGACGTCGTTGACCTCCCGGTCGCCGATGGTGACGGTCCCCTTCGAGATCGTCTCCAGGCCGGCGACCATTCGCAGCACCGTGGTCTTGCCGCACCCCGACGGACCCACCAGAACGATGAACTCCTCGTCCGCGATGTCGAGGTCGAACGACCGCACGGCCTCGGTCCCGTCGGGGAAAACCTTCCAGACATCTTCGAGAACGATCTGTGCCATGTCCCTACCGTTCACCCTCCGACGGGTTTTCTCAACCCCTTCACCGCTGTGCATTGCGTTTTGGTGTCGCCGACAACCCGCGGCTCCGTCCAATAGACGGCGGTGCGGTGGTGGACCGCTCCACCAGTTCGAGCCCCAGGCGGTGCTCACGGGGCTCGGGGAGGTGGCCGTCCTCCAGGGCGTCGAGCAGGATGCGGGCCGCCAGCTGGCCGCTCTCGAACAGGGGTTGGCGCACGGTGGTGAGGCCTGCGTAGCCCGAGACCTCGACGTCGTCGAAGCCCACGACCGACACGTCGCCGGGCACGTCGAGACCCGCTGCCCGAGCCGCCTCGAGCACGCCGAGCGCCTGGACGTCGGACGAGGCGAACACGGCCGTGGGTCGATCGCGGCGCGCCAGCAGCCGCTCGGTCAGCCGACGCGCGATGGCGCGGACGTGGGGGCCGTGGCACACGTAGCCGGGAGGCAACGCGACGCCGGCGCCGGCCATCGTCTGGCGATAACCGGCCTCGCGGCTGCTGCCGGCCGTGAACCCGAGGGGGTTGTCGGGATCGTCGCCGATGAACGCGATCCGCTCGTGCCCGAGCGCCAGCAGGTGGTGGGTCGCCAGCCGTCCGCCCTCGACGTCGTCGGTCACGACCGCGGGCACCCCCCGCCCGGAGGTGTCGAGCAACACCACCGGCACGCCGGCATCGGCCAGGCGAGCCAGGCTGTGCGGCGGTGGGGGGAGCGACATGATCAGCAGGCCGTCGGCCCGGTCCCGGCGAGTGAGCGTGGCAAAGTGCTCGTCACGGTGGACGGGCGACTCGACGTTGAACAGCACCAGGTCGTAGCGGCTGCCGTCGAGGGCGGCGGCGACCCCACGCAATCGCTCGACGGCCGACGCGTGGGTGAAGAACGGGACCACGACGCCGAGGGTTTGGCAGCGGCCGCGGGAGAGCCCCCGGGCCAGCGGGTTGGGCCGGTAGTCGAGGAGCTCGATGGCGGCCAGGACGCGGGCTCGGGTGGTGTCGCTCACGCGCGGGCTGTCGTTGAGCACCCGCGAAACGGTGCCCGCCCCGACCCCGGCGTGAGCTGCGACGTCAGCGATGGTGACCACCACCCCCCTCTCTCGGGTGTCGACCATCCGAGTCCCTGTGGAACCGCTTCCACTGTGGTTGGCAGGAACGTAAATCCCGGTCTTGCCGCCTGTCAATGGAACCGGTTCCATGAGTCGATGACAGTTCCATGACACCCCGACAGGATGCGGGGCCAGGACACGAGACCGCGCTGATCAAGGGTGCCGATGGCTTGCGCGCAGTGACCGGCGGGGGGTGTGGGGGGCAGAGGCTCCGCCGGAGCCCCCCACCGTCGCG
>DASSDL010000101.1:0-21741 GCA_035697145.1 Acidimicrobiales bacterium | reverse complement strand
CGCGTGCGGGTCCGCTCCTTCGTCGACGACGTGGTCAAGCCCGGTGAGGCCCGCATCGGCAACCGTGACGAGATCGAGCGTGCCGACTACATCAAGATCCTCCTCGAGATGCGGGCCGCGGCGCAGGACGCGGGCCTGTGGCTTCCCCACATGCCCGAGGACTGGGGTGGCATGGGCCTCGGCCAAGTCGAGCTGGCCATGGTCCAGGCCGAGGCGGCCAAGTCGACCTATGGCCCCTGGGTCCTCAACTGCCAGGCGCCGGACGAGGGCAACATGCACACGCTGCTCCACTGGGGCACTGAGGAGCAGAAGCAGCGCTACCTGCGACCGCTGTGTGAGGGCCGGGCCATGAGCTGCTTCGCCATGACCGAGCCCGAGGTGGCGGGGTCGGATCCCACGCTGATCCGCACCCACGCCTACCAGGACGGCGACGAGTGGGTGATCAGCGGCCACAAGTGGTTCATCTCCAACGCTCACAGGGCCAGCTTCGCCATCCTCATCGCCCGCACGGAGGATGACCCCGAGCTGCCGCAGGCAGCCAACACGGCGTTCATCGTCGACATCCCGTCCGACGGGTGGACGGAGGTCCGGCAGATCGAGACGATGCACGGCTCGACCGGCCACTCCGAGATCCGCATCGAGGACCTCCGGGTGCCCGACGACCACATGCTGGGCGGGCGAGGCCAAGGCCACATGCTGGGTCAGTACCGGCTCGGCCCGGCTCGGCTCGCTCACTGCATGCGCTGGATCGCCCAGGCCGAGACGGCGCTCGACATGATGGTCGACCGCTCCCTCAATCGCTTCGCCCACGGGTCGCTGCTGGCGGAGAAGCAGGGCATCCAGTGGATGATCGCCGACTCGACCATGGAGCTCTACCAGGCCAAGCTCATGGTGCTGCACGCCGCCTACCGGATCGACCACAAGCTCGACTTCAAGAGCGAAGTGTCGATGGCCAAGCACTTCGTCGCCAACGCGCTCAATCGCATCATCGACCGGTCGATCCAGGTGCACGGAGCCCTCGGCTACTCCACCGACACGCCGCTGGCCAACATGTTCCAGCACGCCCGCTGGGCTCGGTTCGCCGACGGCGCCGACGAGGTCCACCAGATGCGCATCGCGCAGCGCACCATCGCCGCCTACAAGGACCACGGCTCGACGCGGACGGCTACCGGCGATCTGCCCGTGTAGGCCCCCCGTCGCTGTCCCCGTCGCCCCTGCGCCGCCAGGGCAGCCGGCGGCGCAGGCCCGACAAGCGGCTGCGCATGACCTGCGTTTCGGGCTGGGGCATCTGCCCGCGGCTGTCCAGGTAGACGGCCTTGCTGGCGGCGAACAGCGGCGTGGCCACCAGCGCGCCGGGGACCCCGGCGGCGGCCCCACCCACGAGGACCGCGAGCATGGTCGCCGGTGGCGACAGATTGACCGCCCGGCCGACGATGGCGGGGCTGATGACGTGGTTCTCGAGGTTCTGGTAGGCGATGACGACCGCCAGGGCGATCACCGCGACGACCGGTCCTTGCGTGACGGCCAGCAGCACGAAGAAGCCACCACCGAGGAGGCCGCCGATCTGGGGGATCAGGTTGGTGAACGTGGTCCACAGCCCCGCCACTGGTGCCAGCGGCACGCCCAGCAACAGGCCGGTCGACAGGGTCACCAACCCAGCGAGAATGGCCACGAACATGGACCCTGCGAAGTAGCTGCCGAACGTGGAGTAGACGATCCGCCCCAGGCGATCGGCCTGCCCCAGGCGGTCCACGGGGACGAGCACCCGGAACCGGCGGACGATGGCCTCGCCGTCGACCATCACCCCGAGAGCGGTGATGAGCAGGACGACGGCGCTGAGCACGCCGCCGAGCAGCCGCTCGCCCAGGTTGGCCAGGGTGGCGTCGTCGATGTTGGCGGGCGCGTCCTCGATCCACTCCTCGATGGAGCCGGCAGCGTCGGCCTCCTCGAGGCGGGGACCGACGATCGGCCAGCTGTAGAACTCGCGCACGGTCCTGGGTAGCTCGTCGCTGAACTCTTGCGACTGCCGAACCGCCGCCGGTGCGACCAGCAACACGACCGCGGCCACCGCGAGCGTCAGCCCCGTGCCCACGATCACCACCGCGGTGCCGCGGGTTGTGTGCCAGCGGCGTTGGACGGCGTTGACGACGGGGTTCAGCGCCAGGCCCAGCAACACGCCGACGCCGATGCCCGTGAGCACGTCGCTGGCCTGATCGCTGATGGCGAACAGCGCCACCGCCACGCCCGCCGCCAGTGCCAGCGGCACGAACGACCACGGATCGATGTCGACGAGGACGCGCCGGCCCGATGGATCGGGTTGATCGGGCCGAACCGCCTGTGGCCCGGAGCCCTGCTCGGCGGTCACGTCGTCGGCCACACCGGTACGGTACGCCTCGGTGCAGCCCGGCCAACGCCCCACCGAGCACCGCGTGGTGCGCATCACCGCCCGGTCGGCGGTGTTGGGCGTGCTCGTGGCGGTGGCGGCGATAATGGTGCAGCGGCTGTTCGTGGCCGCCCATCGGCCGCTTTCATGGGCGGCGGCAGCGGTGGTGGTCGCCGTTCTCATCGACCCGATCGTCGACCTGCTCGATCGCCACATCCCCCGGCTGGCCGCGGTCATCGTCGCGCTGGTGGTCTTCGGGGGCGCGGCCTTCGCCGTGACCTACATGGCGTTCGACGATCTGGCCGACGGCCTCGATCGCCTCGGTCGGGCCGCCGAGGACGCCGCCGCCCAACTGGAGGAGCGGGACGACAGCGTGGGCGACCTCGCCCGCGATGTCGACGCCGCCGTTCGGGTCGACCTGTTCGTCGACACCCTCGACGAACGCGTCACCGGGGGTGGCGACGTGTTGGCGTCCACGGCGGGGACGGCGCCGACCTACCTGGTGGGCGGGATCCTGACCCTGTTCCTGATGTCGTACGGGCCCCGGATCGCCCAATCCGCGGTGAACCAGCTGCCCTCGGCCCGCCAGCGGGAGGAGGTCACGGATGTCGTCACGCGGGCGCTCAACCGGTCCCGGCGGGCGGTGCTGCTGATGCTCGCCGAGGGAGTTCTGGTCGGGCTGATCGTGACCGGCATCGCATACCTGCTCGACGTGCCGTCGCCGGCGGCGCTCGGGCTGGCAGCCGGGGTGATGGCGCTGCTGCCGCACGTCGGCATCGTGCTGGGCAACCTGCCGCTCATCCTGCTGCTGCTGGCGTTGCGCTCCGACCTCGCCGCGATCGTGGCCACCGCCGTGGTGGTCGCCTGCCAGCTGCTGGACTCCTACGTGGTGCGGCGTCGCATCTCGCTGTACAGCGTGCACGTCGGACTGCTGGTGCCGTGGGTCGTGGTGCTGGTCGGATACGCCGTGTACGGCGTCGGCGGCGCCGCCTTCGCGCTGATATTCGCGGTGTTCGGGCTCGCCGTCCTCGACGAGTTGGGCGCCCGGCGCCGCGCGGTCGAGGCGGAACCCGGCTCGGCCACCGACGCCGAGTCGGGCGTCGAGCCGACGGACGACCGCTCGTCGGCAGAACCGACCGACCGACCGGCAGCGCTGCCGACGCCAGCGCCCATCCCGACCCCGACGCCGACCCCAGCGGCAACGCCGATCCCGACGCCCGGACACAGGTCCGAGGCAATAGATTCCACCGGCCAGCGGGCGAGGTCATAGGTTCCGGATTCGGTTCCCATTACCTCGCGCCTGGCACGCCGGAACCGATGACCTCGGCCACGGAGGTCGGCGCGCGACGTGCCCGGGCAAGCGGGCATCCATCCCCGACCGTCGACCGCCTGCCAGGCTACGACCGTGCCCAGCGACGAGGGCGAGCGCGAACCCGACTTCCCCGACTACCGCTTCACGCTGGCCAACGAGCGCACCTTCCTGGCCTGGATGCGCACGTCGTTGGCGCTGCTGGCGGGCGGCATCGCGCTCCGCCAGGTCGTGCCGTCGTTCGGGGTGCGGGGCGTGCGCACCACGCTGGCGGTCGCGGCCGTGGTGCTCAGCCTCGTCTTGGCGGTGGCCAGCTACGTGCGCTGGAGCCAGATCGAGCGAGCCATGCGCCGAGGGGAACCACTCCCCCATCCGCTCGCCGTGCCCGTCCTGGCGACCGTGATCGCGGCGGTGGCCGGCACGGTGGCAGTGGTCCTCCTGGTGCGATGAACGGAGCGCCCGACCCGAACCTCGACGCCACCGGCCTCCAGGCGGAACGGACGCAGCTGGCGTGGGTCCGCACGGCCCTCGCCGCCGGCGCCCTGGCCGCGGTCGCCACCCGGTTGACGGGTGGACGCCCGTCCCTCGTCCTCGCCGTGGTGTTCGGCCTCGTCGTCGCCATGCCGGGTGGTGCCGCCGCGCTGGCGCGCATCCGCACCCTCGAACGACAGCCGGTGCCGCGGGCCGCCGCGCCGTGGACGGTGGCTCTGCTGGCAACCTCGCTGGCGCTGGCCGACGTGCTGGCGCTCGCCCTGTTGGTGAGCTGAGGCCCCGACCTGACACAACGGTCGGTGGCCGCCGATCACGGCGACGTCGGGCGCCTGCCCTGACGACGACCCGCCACCGTCACCATGCTCACGCCGACGGCAGCCAGCTGGGGCGAGGCGCCGGGACGCGTCCGAGGTCCGAGGCGACGCGGCCGAAGCGGGCGGTGCCGCGCTCCCATTCGGTCCAGGCCTGCTCGATCTCGCCCCGGGTGCGGGCGACGAAGTTCCACCACATGAGCAGGTCCTCCGTGAAGGGCCGCCCACCGAGCAGCAATGCCCGGCTGTTGCCGGCCATGTCGAGCATCAGCTCATCGCGCCCGCGGCCGAGATAGGCGAGGACCCCCGGACCCACCACGTCGCCGCCGACTGCGACCTCGCCCACCAGCACGATCAACCCGTGCTCGAACTGGGCATGGACAGGGAGGACCACCTCAGCGCCGGCGCTGGTGGAGAGCTCCACACCGAGGACACCCGATTCCCGCCGGGCCGGGGATCGCACGCCGGCCAGGTTGCCGATGAGAACCGTCGCTCGGCACGGTCCGTAGTCCGCGATCGGCAGCTCCGCATGGTGGGCGAAGGTGGGCGCGTGATAGCGGGTGATGTCGGGTTGAGCGATCCAGAGCTGGATGCCGTGCAGCGCGCCTCCGTAGCTCGCCGGCGTCTGCTCGGCGTGGGCGACGCCGCGCCCGGCGGTCATGAGGTTGAGATGGCCGGGTCGGATGAGCTGCTCGCTGCCGAGGCTGTCCGTGTGGACGACCTCGCCCTCGACCAGCCACGTAACAGTCTGGAGGCCGGTGTGCGGGTGCGGACCGACCTGGATACCGCCGCCCGGCCCAGCCGGGGTCACCGGGCCGAAGTGGTCGGCGAAGCACCAAGCCCCGATCGTCCGTCGCTGCCGCCGCGGCAGCGCCCGGCGCACCTCGACGCCGCCGACGCTGGCCGTCCGGCTCGGCAGCAGCTCAACGGTCGGGCCCTCGGGCTGGCCTGATTCGGCGACGTCCGGCGCGGCGTCCGTGGCGGCGACGGGTCCACTCATGGGACCCAGCTTCGCAGCCATTCGGACGGGCCGCGATCACCGGTGCATGGCAACCCTGCCGGATGGACCTTCCCCTGACCTGATCGCCCGGGTTTGTGATGGCAACTGTACCCCCCTAGGGTATGCGGGGGAGGTACCGCCATGGCCGGCGCTCCGGGGCACTCCGACATCCATAGCGAACACCGGGTCGACCCGGGGGCATCACCGCACCACGCGCACGGCGCCGACGTGCACGCGGACCACGGCGATCATGGCCGTCACGACGGGCATGCCGGGCACGACCCGGAGATGTTCCGGCGGCGCTTCTGGCTGAGCCTCGTGCTGACGATCCCGTTGGTGGTGACCAGCGAGATGGTCATGGACTGGTTCGGCTACTCCCTCGACTTCTGGGGGATGGACCTGCTGGGGCCCGTGCTCGGGTCGCTCGTGTTCTGGTGGGGCGGCTGGCCCTTCCTGGCCGGCGGTGTGGCCGAGCTACGTGCGCGCCAGCCGGGGATGATGCTCCTCATCTCGATGGCCATCGTCGTCGCCTACGGGGCATCGATGGCCACGAGCCTCGACTGGCTGGACCTCGAGTTCTGGTGGGAGCTGGCGGCGCTGGTCACGATCATGCTGCTGGGCCACTGGCAGGAGATGAAGGCCATCGGCCAGGCCCAGGGCGCCCTGGCGGCGCTGGCCGAGCTGCTGCCCGACGGCGCCGAGCGCATCGGGCCCGACGGCCAGGTGACGAACGTCTCCCTGGCCGAGCTGCGTCCCGGCGACGTGGTGCTGGTGCGCCCCGGCGCCCGCGTCCCGGCCGACGGGGTGATCGTCGGGGGCGAGGCCGAGCTGGACGAATCGATGATCACTGGCGAGTCGCGGCCGGTGGCCAAGTCGCCGGGCGACAAGGTCGTGGCCGGCACGGTGTCCGTCGATTCGGCCATCCGGGTGCGCGTCGAGGCCGTGGGCGACGACACCGCCCTCGCCGGCATCCAGCGCCTGGTCGCCGAGGCGCAGTCGAGCCGCAGCCGGGCCCAGGCGCTTGCCGACCGGTTCGCGGCGCTGCTGTTCTACGTGGCCGCCGGCGCCGGCCTGGTGACGTTCCTCGTGTGGCTGGCGCTGGGTAACACCGACAACGCCGTGGTCCGGACCGTGACGGTGCTGGTCATCGCCTGCCCCCACGCCCTCGGCCTGGCGATCCCGCTGGTGATCTCGCTGTCAACCGCGGTGTCGGCCAAGGCCGGCATCCTGATCAAGGACCGGCTTGCGCTCGAGCGGATGCGCACCATCGACGCCGTCCTGTTCGACAAGACGGGCACGCTGACCCGGGGTGCCCACGTGGTGACCGGCGTGGCGGCAGCCGAGAGCTTCACCGAGAACGAGGTGTTGCGCATCGCCGGTGGCGTCGAGGCCGACAGCGAGCACCCGCTGGCCCGTGCCATCGTCGCCGCGGCCAAAGAACGGGGCGATGTGGCGGCCGCGAGTGGCTTTCGGTCTCTCGCCGGGCGGGGCGTCGAGGCCATCGTCGACGGGACCACGTACGCCGTGGGCGGACCGGCCATGCTGCGGGAGAGGGGCGTGCAAATTCCTCCCGAGCTCGAGGACACCGTGCAGGGCTGGCAGGCCCGGGGCGCGGCGGTGCTCCATCTCGTGCGCGGGGACTCCGCGATCGGGTCGTTCGCCCTGGAGGACGAGGTCCGGCCCGAGGCACGCGACGCAGTCGCCGAGCTGCGGTCGATGGGGACCCAGGTCGTGATGATCACCGGCGACGCCCGGCCGGTCGCCGAGGCCGTCGCCGCCGATCTGGGGATCGACGAGGTCTTCGCCGAGGTGCTGCCCGAGGACAAGGCCCGGGCGGTCGCCGAGCTCCAAAACCGCGGCCTCTCGGTCGCGATGGTGGGGGACGGCGTCAACGATGCCCCGGCGCTCGCCCAGGCCGACGTCGGGATCGCCATCGGTGCCGGCACCGACGTCGCCATCGAGTCGGCCGGTGTCGTCCTCGCCAGCAGCGACCCGCGGGGCGTCGTCGCGGTCATCAAGCTGTCGCGGGCCAGCTACCGCAAGATGGTCGAGAACCTGACCTGGGCCGCCGGGTACAACGTGGTCGCCATTCCCCTGGCGGCGGGCGTGCTCGCCTGGGCGGGCGTGACCCTGTCGCCCGCCGTCGGCGCCATCCTCATGAGCGCGTCGACCATCGTGGTCGCCCTCAACGCCCAGCTGTTGCGCCGGGTCGACCTCTCCCCCGAGCCGGTCTAGTGGGCGCTCGCGGGAGTTCCGTGGATGTATCGCCGACGACCTCGTTCTCATAGGTCTGGCGAGCCCGCTCTCGGCCGATGGATCAGGCCGCCACGGCGGAGAAGCGGTCGACCTCGACGGGCGCCTCGCGGATCGCCTGCAGCCACGCTTCGAAGCTGAGCTCGGCGGCACGGCGGCGATAGGCCACGGCCAGGACGGGATCGAGGCGTCCGGCCTGGACGCGGAGACTCCGGGCCCGGCCCACCAGCGAGGCCGGTCTCGCGTTGGCGTGGCACCGAGTCCCCGTGGGCTTCGCCTCGGCTGCGGTGGCTGGGTGCATCTGGTTCTCCCGGATGTCAGTTCGTCGTGGGCTTGTTTTGGACGGACCTGCCACCCGGAACTCGTCGGTCCTTCCGCCGCTGATCGGTGGCGTCACGGTGGAGCAATGCCATGAGGGACTCGACGTCGACCTGTCCGAAGGCATCGACACACGCCGACAGGTGCTTGCGGCGGGTGGCGTCGACCGCCGCCCGGGCGTCGGCCGCGCTGACGTCGGCGGCCGCGAGGGCGCAGCGCGCCCGCTGCAACGCGCTGTTCACCGATGCGACCGTGGATCCCAGCAGCTCGGCGACCTCCTCCGCCCTCCAGCGCAGGACCTCCCGCAGGATCAGCACGGCACGCTGGCGGGAAGGTAACTGCTGCAGCACGGTGAGCGCGAGGAGCATCGTCTCCCGCGACGCTGCCACCTCCGCAGGGTCGGCCAGCGCCAGCGCAGCACCGCTGCAGGGCGTCCGCGCCGCGCCCGCGGGTGCCTCGTCGTGCGTCAGGGGGCCGAGGTCCATCGGACGGGCACGGCGCTGTGGCCTACGCATCATGTCGGCGCAAACATTCGTCGCGATCCGATACAGCCACGACCGCAAGGTCGCCCGACCTTCGAAGCGATCGAAGTTCCGCCATGCCCGCACCAGCGTCTCCTGGACAGCATCCTCGGCCTCGAACGACGATCCGAGGACACGCCGGCAATAGCCGGTGAGCTCGCGCCGGTGCTGCTCCAGCCCGTGCTGCAGCGTCGCCGGTTCCCGGGGCGCGGCGCAACGGGTGTTCTCGCGTGTCGCTTCGAGGGCGGGCATCGGGCGATTACCTCCAGGACGCACGCTCGCATTGCGCAGGGGTCCACGACATCGCCCACCTGGCTGATTCAGGGACCCGCGGTGGCCGAGATGCCACGCGTGCCGGGGGGATCGGTGGCCGGGCTGAGCTGCACGTTGACGATCGACCAGCGACCGTCGCGGCGTATGGCGACCAGGGTGCCGAGGAAGCGTCCGCTGCAGTCCAGGCCCTGGTAACGGGCCGTCTGGGTCTGGATCCCCCTGGCCACGGCGGCGTCGTCGTGCACCCGGACGCGCGCTTCCTCCCAGGCGAACGCGTCGTTGACCAGGTCCCCGGTCCGGTAGCGATCGAGCCACTGTTGCTTGGTCAGCACGAAGCCGCGGGGCCCATCGCCCCGGAAGTCGTCGTCCAGCAGGGCATCGAGCACGGCGACGTCACCGCGCGCCTCGGCGTCGATCCACCCGGACAGCACGTCGTCGAACGTCTCCAGGCCGCCGACGCTCGCACCATCGTCGGCGCGGAACATCGGCCACTTGGCTAATCGGGCCGCCACGGGGGCGCCACCGCGCAAGACTGACCGCATCGTGCGATGCCTGGACGCACCCGATGAACGCTGACGAGCGCGTGTCGATACTGCCGGCGGGGACGGTGACGTTCCTGGTCAGCGACGCCTACCGTTCCGACCTGGTGGCGGCGGTCGTGGCCGCGCACAACGGTCTGCGAGCCGAGGCCCAGGGTCCGGCCGCGGCGGACGGCACTGTCGTCGCCGTCTTCGGCTCGGCGGCCGACGCGATGGCCGCCGCCCTCGACATCCAGCGCCGCCTTCTGGCCGAGCCAGGGCTCGACCACGGCGGGCGCCAGCCGCGGACCGGGCTGCACACCGGCGAGGCGCTCCTGCGCGACGAGCGCTATTACACCGGCGCAGCATTGACGCGCTGTGCCCGGCTGCGTGACATCGCCCATGAGGGCCAGACCCTGCTGTCGGCGACGACGGCGTCACTGGTCGCCGAGGCGCCGCCGGAGGGGGCCCTGCTCCGCGACCTGGGGACGCACCGGCTGCGGGACCTGTCCCACGCGGAACGGGTCTTCGAGCTACGAACCGTGGGCTTGGATCGCGATTTTCCGCCGCTGCGCTCGCTCGACGCGTGGGCCCACAACCTTCCGGTCCAACTGACCAGCTTCGTGGGCCGGGCCGACGAGCTGGCCGCCGTGGAACGCCTGGTCCGCCACGAGCGCCTCGTGACGCTCACGGGGATGGGCGGGGCCGGCAAGACGCGGCTGGCGGCACAAGCCGCCGCCGAGCTGGCCGACCACTGGCCGGACGGGGTGTGGTGGGTTGACCTGGGTCCGGTCAGCGACCCGGGCCTGGTCGCGGAGTTGACGGCCACCACCATCGGCGTCATGGTCGAGCCCGTCGGTGGACCGCGGCGGGCGCTCTCGCTGCAGTTGCGGGACCGCCACGTGCTGGTGTGCCTCGACAACTGCGAGCACCTGCTGGAGGCCAGCGCCGAGCTGGCGGAGACGATGCTGCGATCGTGTCCCGAGGTGTCGGTGCTGGCGACCAGTCGGGAGCCCCTGGGCGTCGTCGGCGAGATGGTGTGGCGGGTGCCGTCCCTACACGAGGAGGAGGCGGTGGCCCTGTTCGTCGATCGGGCGAGCCGTGTGCGTCCCTGGTTCACGCTGGACGGCACCAACGAGGCGGCGGTCCGGACGCTGTGCCGGCGGCTGGACGGGATCCCGCTCGCGGTCGAGCTCGCGGCGGCGTGGCTACGCACGCTCACCCCGGCACAGATCGCCGCGGGGCTCGACGACCGGTTCGCGTTACTCGTGCGCGGGGCCCGGGGTGCCGCCCGCCGCCAGCAGACCCTGGCTGCCTCGATGGACTGGAGCCACGACCTGCTCGGCGAGGCTGACCGCGTTGTGTTCCGCCGTCTCGGCGCGTTCGCAGGCGGGTTCACCCTGCACGCCGCCCGCGCCGTGTGCGCTAACGGGCACGGAGGGCCCGTCGCGGAGGCGGACGTGCTCACCGCCCTGGGACGCCTGGTCGACAAGTCGCTGGTCGTCGTCGAGGAGCGTAAGCACGAAGCCCGCTACCGGCTGCTGGAGACGATTCGACAGTACGCCGTCGACAAGTTGGACGCCGCCGGGGAGCGGGACGCGGCGCGCGAGCGCCACCTCGACCACTTCCTCGCGCTGGCCGAACTGACCGAGCCCGAGCTGGAGGGCCCCGATCAGGACGCCGCCCTCGACCGGGTCGAGGCCGAGCACGACAACTTCCGGGCCGCACTCAACTGGGGTCTGGCCCTGCCCGCCCCCGAGCGTGGGCGGCGGCTCGCGGCGGCCCTCGTCTGGCTCTGGTACAAGCACGGCCACGGCGACGAAGGCCTTGATTTCCTCCAGCGGGCGATCGACCAGGCCCCCGACGACCGCTCGACCGTCCAGGCCCGGCTCCTGGTCAGCGCGGCCGCGCTCGCTCAGGTGTGCGGCGAGTTCAGGCGCATCGTCGGCTACGCGCAGCGCGGCCTGGAGGTCGCCACGCTCAACGGTGACGATCGACTACGGGGGCAATGCCTGTTCCTGTTGGCCGTCGTGCAGTTCTACGTGGACCTCGATGCCGCCTGGGAGCTATGTGTCCAGGCCCGGGCCTGTGCGGAGGCCGCAGCCGACGCGTTCACCGCGGACAGCGCCCTGGTCATCCAGGGGTCGGTCCCGTGCGTCCGGGACCGGTACCGGCTGGCCCTCCCATTGCTGCAGGAGGGGGGAGAGCGCTGCCTGCGCCGCGGAGACCGCACGTTCGCAGCCCTGGCGCTCAACTTCCAGGACGAGATCGCCCTGATCACCGGGGACATCGGGCTGGCGGATCGCCTCGCCACCCAGGCACTGGAGATCGCCCGGCCGCTGGGCGACTACCACGCAGTCGGCTTGTCGACCTGTCACCTGGCCTTCGTCAGGGGTGTTGCCGGCGACATCGAGGGCGCGCTGCGGCTCATGCAGCCGGTCGTTCGTTCCGTCGAGGGCGCCGAGCACACCGTGTTCATCCCGAGGATGGGGTCGGTGTTGGGGATGCTGCACCTGTGGCGCGGCGATCCGGAGGGCGCGATCGCGTGGTTCGAGCGGGACGTGCGGACCGCGGATCCGGTCTCGGCCGACAACCTCATCGTCGCCCGCTCGCTACCCGGGCTCGTGGCGGCCCTGCGCCATCTCGGTCGGCGGGACGAGGCCCTGGGACTGGTGGACCGGGCGATTGCGCTGGCCCGCAAGCTGGACGTCCCCCATCTCGTTGCCGACGCCCTCGAGCAATCCGGACGGTTGACCGCCCCCGATGATCCGGACGCGGCCGAGGACATCCACCATCAGGCCCTGGCCCTGCGCATCGACCACGGGATGCGCACGTTCATGGTCGACAGCCTCGACGCCCTGGCGGGGCTCGCCTGCTGCGCCGAGAGCTTTGCGGAGGCGGTGCGGCTCCTTGCTGCCAGCGACGCTGCGCGCGCCGCAATGGGTTATCCGCGCCCACCTATCGACCGGCCCGACCACGAGACCACCGTGGCTCGGCTGCGTGCCGCGCTCGGCGACGAGGCGTTCTCCGATGTGTGGACCGAGGGCTCCAACCTCTCCCTCGATGACGCCGTCGCCTACGCGCGCCGGGCCCGAGGGACCCGCAATCGACCGTCCACGGGCTGGGCGAGCCTCACGCCGACCGAGCTCGACGTGGTCCGCCTCGTCGCCGAGGGCCTGACCAACCCGGAGATCGGGTCACGCCTGTTCATCAGCCGAGCCACCGTCAAGACCCACCTGTCGCACGTCTACGCCAAGCTCGACGTGTCCAATCGGACCGAGCTGGCGGCGCTGGCCACCACACGCTCCGCCCAGGGCGCCTGAAACGGGCGCGGATGGGCCCGTCATCCTGGCTCTCGGTGGTCAGCGCTGCTGGGAGGCCCAGCCGTTGAGCTGCGACCCGGCAACAAAATTCCCACGCGGGGCGCCTGCGGAACGCCCTATCCGCTGGGCCTCTCGTCGCCGCGGACCGGCAGCAACTGGTCGACGAGGGCGCGAGCGATCTGCGGACCGACCGGCTGGGCGAGCATCAAGCGCCGCAAGAGGATCGGCCCGACCAAGGCGTCGGCCAACAGCTCGGGATCGGCGGTCGCTGGAAGCTCGCCCGTCTGGACCGCGTCGCGCAGGATGCCAACCAGTACGGCACGGCGCTCGGCACTGAACCGACTGTGGAAGTCGCGTACCTTCGGGTCGCGTTCGGCGGCGTCGATGAGCGCGGGCATGCAGCTGGAGTACGTCGACTCTGCGACGAGGCAGGCCACCTGCTCGATGACCGCGACGACGCGGTCGCGCAGCGACCCCTGATCCGGAACCACGACAGGCGCCTTCAGCGTGCGGAACGCGTCCTCGACCAGCTCGAGCTTGCCGGGCCAGTGCCGGTAGATGGTGCTCTTCCCGACACCGGCCCGGGCCGCCACTGCTTCGATGGTCAGGGCTCCGTAGCCGACTTCGCCGAGCTCGTCGAGGACTGCCTCGAGGATGACCCGCCGTGACCGCTCGACGCGGGGATCCTGCTCCGCCACCGCACCCGGCGCGGCGCGGACGTCGACCATGCCGTCATTCTCGCACTTCTCCGGCGACCGCCGGAAGCAACTCGAGGTCGTATTCCTCGATGACCTCGTCCTCGACGGTTTCGTCACCACCACGCCGCGACACGGCCAAGACTGCGGCCGCGGCGGCGAGGGCGATGCCGACCGCAACGGTGTTCGTCAGGGTGAACGCGTCGGTGAAGGCGGAGGCCGCCTGCGCCACCACGTCGCCGCCACCACCGGGGATCCGCTCCGCGATCGCGCTGGCCGCGCCGATGGATTCCCCGGCCGCGTCGCGGGCGCCGGCGGGGAGCTGGGTCCGGTCGAGGTCGATGCCAGATCGATATGCCGTGTTGGCGATGCTCCCGAGCAGGGCGATGCCGAGTGCCCCGCCAAGCTCTCGGGTGGTGTCGTTCACGGCCGAGCCGACACCGGCCTTCGAGAGCGGCACCGACGTCATGATCTCGCTGGTCGCCGGGGCGGCGGTGATGCTCATCCCGGCGCCGAGGAGAGTGAACGCGGCCGCGAGCACCAGGTAGGGCGTGTCGGGTGTCAGCGTGGTCAGGACGCCGAAGCCGACGGCAACGATCGCCAGCCCGAGCGCCATCACCCGCGCGGCTCCGTACCGCTCCGCCAGCGCCGCGCTGCGGGGCGAGAAGACCACGAACGCCAGCGCCACCGGCAGCCCGGCGAGACCGGCCTCGAGCGGCGAGTAGCCCCGGCCGAACTGCAGGTACTGCGTCACCAGGAAGAAGAACCCGAACATGATGAAGAAGGCGACGGTGATCACGCCGCTGCCGGTGCTGAAGCGACGATCCCGGAACAGCGTCAGCGGCAGCATCGGGTGGTCGCTGCGCCGCTCCCACCTCACGAAGAGCGACAAGCTGACGCCGGCGGCCAGGAAGGCGGCGATCACGGGACCACTCGTCCACCCGTCCTCCGGCCCCTGGATGATCCCGAATATCAACGAGCTCAGGCCGATCAGCGACAGCAGCGCACCGACCGGGTCGAGGGGTGTGTGCGTGTCGTCTCGCGAGTCGGGTGCGAACGCCCACACGGCGGCCACGATTGCGACGACGATGGGCACGTTCACGAGCAGGGTCGAGCCCCACCAGAAGCCCTCGAGCAGCCCGCCGGTCAAGATCGGGCCGATCGACGCCCCGGCTCCCGCGAATCCAGCCCAGATCGCAATGGCACGCGGGCGCTCCTCGGGCGGGAAGATCGACGTGATGATCGACAGTGTCGCCGGCATGATGAACGCGGCGCCGATGCCCATCACCGCCCGGCTGGCGATCACCTGTGACGCGTCGTTCGCGAGGCCACCCATGAGGGCACCCACGCCGAACACGGCAAGACCGGCAAGCAGGGCGCCCCGTCGGCCGAAGCGGTCGCCGATCGCACCCGCGCTCAGCAGCAGGCCGGCGAACACGACCGCGTAGGAGTCGACGATCCATTGCAGCTCGGACGCCGATGCCTGCAGGTCACGCTGCATGGTCGGCAATGCCGTGTTGAGCCCCGACACCGACATGACCACGAGAACGAGTGACAGGCACATGATCGCAAGCAAGAACCAGCGTCGACCGTGAATCTCAGGCCGCTCGTGCAGCGGGATCGCCGGCGCGCTGATGGGGGGAGAGGCCATCGTGGGCTCCTTGGGGGACCGCGGATGTTCGCTACGACCGAGACGCTGTCGTCTCTCTTTGAAACGTAAGCGTCTCGAAGCGATACGTCAACGTCCCACATCGTGTCGTCCGTCACGCCGGCCCTGTGTTGGGCGGCGGTCAGGCGTGGGCGTCGTGGTCGCCGGCGCGGTCGCCGAGGCTCAGGAGCGCGGTGCGGAGCAGCCGGGCCAGCTCACGCTGCTGCCGGGGTGAGAGTGCCGCCAGGATGTCGCGTTCCGTTGCCATGTGGCCGTGGACGACCTCGTCGACGAGGTCGAGTCCCCGCTGCGTGAGACGCACGACGACCTTGCGGCGGTCGCGGGTTCTCGTGCGCTCGACGAGCCCCCGCTCTTCGAGGCGGTCGATGCGGTTGGTGACAGCGCCGGTCGTGACCATCGTTTGGCGTACGAGCTCGCCGGCGGTCAGCTCGTACGGCTCGCCCGACCGGCGAAGCGTGGCCAGCACGTCGTACATCCAGCTCTCGATGCCGTTGAGCGCAAAGTTCTCGGCCAGGCGCCGGTCCACGAGCCGTGACAGCCGCGACACCCGCCCGATCACCTGGATCGGCGACACGTCGACCTCGGGGCGCACTGCGTTCCACTGGCCGGTGATCCGGTCGACCGCATCGAGCTCTTGTCGAGGCACGGCAGGACTGTACCGACGGAAAGGTGCATGGTCGTAAACTCAACATTAAGATAACGAATGTGAAGTCAAATCACCCGAGAGCCACATGGACGGCTGCTGCCACCGTGCTGGCGCCGATCTCTTGGGGTACCAGCTACGTCACGATCACTGAGCTCCTCCCGGACGGCCGCCCCCTCCTCGTGGCCACGATGCGGGTCGTGCCCGCCGGCCTGGCGCTGCTGATCGTCAGCGCGGTCGCATCGCGCTGGAGGCCGCGGGGTGCAGAGTGGTGGCGCGTCGGCACCTTGGCGCTGTTCAACTTCGGCATCTTCTTCCCTTTGCTGGTGGTCGCCGTCTACCGCCTGCCGGGCGGAGTGGCGGCCGCCGCCGGAGGCCTGCAACCCCTGCTCGTCGCGGCCTTTTCATGGCAGATCGCCCGGCGGCGTCCCCGACCGCTGGAGCTGGTGGTAGGCAGTGTTGCTGCCCTCGGCGTGGCCCTGGTCGTGATCCGCCCGAGCGCAGGTCTCGACCCCGTCGGAGTACTTGCCGCCATCGGCGCCAACGTCTCGTTCGCCGTCGGGGTCGTGCTCACCAAGCGCTTCCCGGCGCCCTCGAACCGCCTCGCCGAGACCGGTTGGCAGCTGCTGATGAGCGGGGTCATCCTCGTGCCACTCACCGTCGTCGCGGAGGGCTCCCCACCGACGCTGACCGGGCGCAACGTCGCCGGGTTCGCCTACCTCGGCCTCGCCGCCACCGCCCTGGCGTTCGTGCTTTGGTTCAACGGCATCCGGCGCCTGCCCACCGCCGCCCCTCCCCTGTTGGGCCTGGCCGCCCCGGTCACCGGGGCGGTGCTGGGATGGGCGATCCTCGACCAGTCGTTGTCACCGTTGCAGCTCACCGGGTTTGTCGTCACCCTCGTCGCCATCGGCTACGGAGCGTCGCTACCGGCCTCGGCGCCCGAGCTGCCGGCGCGGCGGGTGGGCCGTCGCCGGCGCTGCGGGTCAGGTCGGGCAGAACCAGTCCTCGCCCGCGGGGTCGCTGGCACGGGACACGTCGGGAGATGGGAAGGGCGACTGGAAGGTGAAAGCCTCGGGCGACGGGCCGTCGCGCCGGAGCTTTTCGAGGCGCGCCCTGGCAACGGCCACCGTGGGAAGCGTGTCGGCGGGGATCCACCACAGCACCAGGTAGGCGTGGGTGAGCCCTTCGAACCATTGACGCCGGCGCCGCATCACGTCTCGGTGCGGTGTCCGGTAGGTGAACTCGGCGAGGGCTTCGATCGACTCCCACACGCTCATGTTGACGAGCAGCATGTCGTCCTCGAACGCACGGATGGCCGTCGCGTCGCCGGCCTCGGTCTGTAGTCGCCACACGAAGCCGTGTGCCTCGTCGGCCATCCGATTCACCGGCTCGAGTGCCGCCACGAACTCAGCGAGCTGCGGCGAGTCGAGCGGCGCCCGCAGGCGCCCGATGTTGCACTGAGCCACGTGGTAGGCCGCCACCGGGGTCACCGTATCCGGACTGGTGCTGCGGTCTAGGCCGACCCGGACGCGCCCACGCCGCCCCTGGCAATCCTCCGGTCGAGGATGCCGAGGGTGGCTCGGAGGGCACCCTCGGACAGGACGGGGAAGATGCCGGCCTCCTTCCACGTCGGGTCGATCGCGGACCAGTCGTAGTACGAGGTCACGAGCGTCCCCTCGTCGACCGGTGCGAGCGTGTATCCGTAGATGTGGCCGATCTGGGGACGGATCCTGCCGCGGATCGTCCACGCGATCTCGCGATCGGGAACAAAGGTCGTGATGGTCACGGTGACGTCGTAGCGACCCAAGGGGTAGTCGTTGAGGGCCTCGCGGTCCATGTGTACGACGAAGCTGTCACCGACGGCGGACACGGGCTCGCCCGTGGCATCCATCAGCATCCCGGAGCTGTCGATGGCGACATGACCCTGCGGATCGCACAGCACCTTGAAGATCGTCGCCGCGTCCGCCGGGATGGTCCGCTGAACCTCCAGCCGCTCGATCGTCGTCTCCCCGCTCGTCGTCGACTCGCTCGTGGCCGCCTCGCTCGTGGTCGTCCCACTCGTGGTCGTCCCGCGCGTGGTCTCCTCACTTGTCATGCCGGCATCCTGCCACCACATCGCCGGCGGTGCGCACGCCGTCATGACGGGCGGCGCTTGCAGGTGTAGGTGCGTTAGGCCGAGCGACGGAACGTTCGCTCGACGATGTCGAACCCGGTGTCGAGGTGCTTCTGACCTGCGTGCGCACGCTGGTCCAGCCACCAACGCCTCATCCATCAACCTCCGCGACGCGCCCGTATCGGGGAACCACTCTGGCCGCGACGTTGGCGGTCAGGGGCCGCGGCTGCGCGCGATGGGATCGGTAGCCTCCGAAGATCGAACTCACAGAGGCACGCGAGCGAGCCGACGCCGCGCTGCGGGCGATCGAGCCGTGGGACGCAACGGAGGCCGACCACCGCGCCGACGCCCCGGCCTGGGTGCGTAGCGGCGCCCCGATCTGGCGCACCGCCAAGCCGGCGACGCCACCCAAGCATCTGGTGGCGTACTTCGTGCTGGTCGACTCCGCCGCCCACAGCTGCCTCCTCGTTGACCACCGGCTGGCCGATCTGTGGTTGCCCACCGGCGGGCACGTGGAGCCCGGTGAGGACCTGGCATCGACCGTGGCCGCGAGTGCCGCGAAGACGTGGGCTTCACGGCGCCACTGCGCGATGGCCTGACGAGCCAGCCGCTGTTCGTGACGCAGCGCATGACGGGCGGGCTCGACGCCGGACACCTGGACGTCAGCCTCTGGTACGTGTGTGACGCCGACGCCAGCCGGCCCGTCGAGTTCGATCCCCGCGAGTTCCGGGCCGTCCGCTGGTGGCGGTTCGACGAGCTCGCGGGCGTCGATGCCGGCCGATTCGACCCCAACCTCCCCCGATTCCTCGAGAAGCTCCTCAGCCGGCTCGACGACCGGCGTTAGACAACCGCCACGATTGGCAGTCAGGCCCCGGCTGGGGGCCGGGGCTGTGGTGATTGTTGGGTGTTGGACGGGGCTTAGGTGCGCCGGCGTCAAGGGCGCGCTGCGCCGGCTTGCGGCCGCCGTTGACCCCCGGCTCGACGACGGTTGGTGGCAGAACCCGGCGGGCCCGTCGCCGACGAAAAAATGGCCGTTGAGCAGGGACTTTGGCTTGATTCGTCTATACGAACACGTGTACGATAGGGAGGTGTTCGAGCAGCTGGGCAACGCCATCGACCAACTCGATATCCCCACCGACAGCGACGCCCTGGTCGCGATACTCGCACTACGTGACCGGCTCGACGCCCGCATCAGCAACAGCGTCGCCGCCCACGACCGCGCCGGGCTGTGGGAACTCGACGGCGCCACCTCGATGACCGCATGGCTCACCGACCGCGCCCGCATGCCCCGCCCCCGCGCCGTGGTGATGGCGGCCCGGGCTCGCAAGCTCGCCCAGCTGCCCGTGACCGCCGCCGCGTGGCGCGACGGGGTGCTGTCCAGCGGCCAGGTCGACGCCATCGCCACCAACCTCGACCCCGACACCGTTGGCCTGTTCGCCGACCACGAACCCGTGATGGTCCCCACCCTGGTCGACCTGCCGGTCCGCGACGTGGCCACGGCGATGCGGGCCTGGCGGGAATGCGCCACTGACCGCGACCCCACACCCCCGCCCCAAGGGCTGCACCTTTCCCGCACGTTGGGCGACCGCTGGCGGCTCGACGCCAACCTCGGCCCCGAAACCGGCGAACTCCTCGCCACCGCCCTCCGCCTCGCCCACACGTCAGATGCTGAGGGCGAACCGGTCCGCAGTCCCGCCGCCCGCCGCGCCGACGCACTGGGCGACATCTGCCGGTTCTTCCTCGACCACCAACACACCCGCCGCGGTGGCCGCCACCGCCCCCACCTCAACCTCATCCTCGACATCGAGCGCTACCGGGCACTGAGCCGCGCGGGTGCCACCGGCCTCGACGGCACCCGCCTCGACCGCGCCAGCGTCGACCGCCTGCTCTGCGACGCCGCCCTGCACCGGGTCCTCACCCAAGCCCGCTCGGCCATCTTGGACTACGGCACCACCACCCGCACCATCCCCGCCCCCCTCTACAACGCCCTCGTTGTGCGGGACCGGCACTGCCGCTTCCCGGGCTGCGACCGGCCAGCGGCCTGGTGCGAAGGCCACCACGTCCGCCCCTGGCAACACGGCGGCCCCACGGTTTTGGCGAACCTCGCGCTGTTGTGCTCGAGGCATCACCACCTCCTCCACACCCGCGGCTGGCACGCCAAACTCCTGCCCGACGCCACCCTCGAAGTCACCGACGCCCAAGGCCACACCCGCACCACCAGCCCACCCGACCCGAGCCGAGCACCCCCACTCCCCCTCAATACGGACTGAAGCCTGGTAACGGCCCAGACGGGACGGTGATGGCGCTCACCGGGTTCACCGAGCCCGACTGGCTGTGACGTGTTATGTCTCTTCGCGCCGCTTGCGCACCGCGACTGCCCGGAGGATGTCAGTCCAAGTAGCGCTGTCATCCTCCGGAACCCCAAGGTCAATGGCGAACGTGCCGTCCCTCGGTCGCAAGCGCGAGCGGTTCTCGGGCGGGGGTTGACCGTACGACGACGTTCCCGTTGGCCACATCGTCCCCCGGTGCCAACCACGATCGTCCCCCGGTCCGAACCCCGATCGTCCCCAGGTTCGACGCGCATGGCCCGTCGCTTTGGTCATCACGTCGGTTGGAGTCATGGTTCCGAGGGTACGGAAGGGCGCTCCGAGCGTGAATGGAGTGCCCCGGCGTCTTCCGGGTGGGGGTAGCCCCACCCCAGGCGGTGCCGGCGCGTGCCTCCCACTCGGGTGCTGCGCACCACACCGCTCGGCTCGGGGTCTCAGGTCCCCAGGATTCGTGCCTTCTGCGCCGCGAACTCCTCCTCGGTCAGGACCCCCTGGTCCTTGAGCTGTCCGAGCTCTCGAAGCTGCTCGAGCATCTCGTCCGTGCCCGACGAGGCAACGGCAGGTGCCGGCGCCGGTTGGGCGTACTGCGGCTGGGCGTACTGCGGCTGGGCGTAGTCGGACTGGTCCTGTCGGGCCCAACGATCGGCCTGTCGACGCGAGACGCGGTTGCTTACGGCGGTAGCCGTGCCGGCGATGACGGCCGTGCGGGCGATCCCACCTATGAGTCCGGGCATGGTGGCTTCCTTTCGTCAGGACTCGAGGGCGTCGAGTGCGGCCAAGATCGCCTGAGTCGGGATGTGCCCTTGGGCGACGAGCTGGCCACCGGCCTTACGTGCGGCAATCGCGAACGGCAGCGACCATAGATTCTCGTAGACGATCAGCAGGCCGATGCTGTCTGGTTCGAGGGCCGCCACAGCCGCGGCGGCATCGTCGTCGGACAGCAGCCCCGACGACGCACCCGCCAGCGCCCCGAGGTCACCGACCTGCTCGGTGTCGAGCTCGGAGGTCGTCAGCACATCGAAATCGTCGTCGGCACGTTTCACCAAGATCAGCGCGTCGAGGATTCGGATAAGCCGTCTGTCGACCAGGTCGAGTAGCGGCGGGACCAACTCGCCGTTGAGCTCCTTGCCACGGGCCTCGATCAGCAGCCAGTCGATCGCTCCCGTCTCTTCGACCTCGCTCATCTGGTTCACTCCCCACTCGTGTCCGACGACGAATGTTAATGGCAGAGGGAACTCCCTGGCCCCGGCGCGGGCGGCGGCGGCAATGATGCGTGCATGGAACGAGCGGTGCTGGCTCAGGGGTTCGGGTTCGTCGAGGGGCCCCGCTGGCATCACGGCCGCTTGGTTTTCTCGGATATGGGGTCGAAACAGGTCCTGACGGTCGATCTCGACGGGACGGTCGAGGAGGTTTGCGTAGTCGAGGGGCGGCCGTCCGGGATCGGATGGCTACCCGACGGCCGGATGCTCGTCGTGTCGATGAGCGACCGGCGAGTCGTCCGACTCGAACCTGATGGCACGCTGGCCGAGCATGCGGATCTCTCGGGTCTGGCGTCGGCGCCTTGCAATGACATGGTCGTCGATGGACGCGGCA
>DASSDL010000100.1:0-12393 GCA_035697145.1 Acidimicrobiales bacterium | reverse complement strand
GCACACAAGGCGGCGAGGCGCTCGCCGTAGGCGGGAGTGAGATAGTCATCCTCCCCGAAGGCCACGCGCACCGGCACTGGGAAGCTCCGCAGCTCGCCGGCTCGTTCGGTGGCGGCGAGCACGGCCGGGATGAGGTCGGCGTTGAGCTGCAGGAACGGGCCGATGCTGCTGGGCAGGTCCTCGAACTGTCGAAACAGCAGCGGAACGAACCGCTGGCGCACATCGGGGTCCTGGATGAAGCCGCCGACCTGGAACTCGTAGAGCCAGCGGAACTGCTCAGGTGACGCCGCGAAGTGGGCGGTCAACCGGGCGAAGTGGGGATCCGAGAACAGCCGGATGGCCTCGGGAGGGTTCAGCGGCGCCTCCGGGATGTCGCCGTAGAAGGTGTTGAGGGTCACGATGGCAGCCACCCGGTCAGGATGATCGAGCGCCCAGTTGATCGCCGCCGGCCCCGAGGCGTCGTGGGGTACGAGCACCACCCGGTCCAGGCCGAGCCCGTCGATGACCGCGTCGAGGTCGACCGCCTGGTTGGCAAAGGTGTAGTCGTGGTCGGGCGGCTTGTCCGACTCGCCCCAACCCAAGAAGTCGAACACGACCACGTGCCGATCGGCCAGTAGCGGCACGAGCCGGTCGTAGAGGTGATGGTTGTCCGGAAAGCCGTGCATCAGCACGACGGCAGGCTCATCACCCGGTTGCTCGAGCGCGTGGATCCGGTGGGGACCCCGCTCGATGCTGGCCGTCGCGAATTGCGTCACGACAGTATCGGCGCCAGCCGCCGGGCGCCCTCGTCGGCAATTCTTCGGCTGTGTCCAGCGGCGTGGCGATGGATGCTGACGTCTGCCATATCGGGCTGCCTCCTCGGGGGTTGAAGGGTTGGGCCACCGCCGGTCGAGGCCGCGGACACCGCCGGCCACAACCTGCGGCGATCGGGTAAGCGTCACGGCTCGAGGACGATCCGGCCCGAGATGCCGCCGCGGGACTTCGCGGTGAAGGCTTCGCGCGCTTCGGCGAGCGGATAGACGGCACCGACCTGCGGCCGAATCTTGCCGGCATCGACGAGCTGAGCGATCTCCACGAGCCGATCGCGGCTGGGGTCACGAACGAAAAACACCGTGCGGATGTCGTCGCGATCCGCCGCTGGGGGTGAGGCTACCGAGACGAGCGCGCCGCCGGGCTTCACGAGCTCGACGGACCTGGCAAGAACATCGCCGCCGATCGTGTCGAAGACGACGTCGACCTGCGCGACGTTGACGCGCCAGGCATCCTCCTCGACGTCGACGAACTCGTCGGCCCCCAGATCACGCACCAAGGACCGCACCGTCGACCGACCAGTGCCGATGACCCGGGCACCCCTGGCCTTGGCGAGCTGCACCGCGATCGATCCCACCGCGCCGGCGGCGCCATGGATCATCACGGTCTGACCGGGCGTCAGGCGACCGTGATCGAACAGCCCTTGCCACGAGGTGAGGCCGGCTTGGGGAAGCGATGCGGCCTGCACGTGGCCGATCGTGGTCGGTGCCAGCGCCACGTCGCGTGCCTCGATGGCGATGAGCTCCGCCGCCCCGCCGTCACGGTAGCCGTCGATCAGGCCGTACACCTCGTCCCCGACGGCCACGCCAGCGGTGCCATAGCCCAGCCCCACGACGACGCCCGAGAACTCATGACCCGGGATCACGGGTGTGCGATCGCGTCCGGCGCGGTCGGTATACAGCGGCCAGAACAGCTCACTGGCCGTGAAACCGCAGGCGTGGACCTTGACGAGAACGTCGCCAATGGCGGGCTTCGGGTCGGGGGCATCTTCGTACACGAGGCCGTCGACGCCGACCGGCGCGGAGATACGGATTGCCTTCATGATTTCCTTCCAGACATCGACTGTTTCAGCTTGACCTGTATGACCCACGGCACGGCAGGAATGTGACCGTGCGTGACGCCGACCCAGGCCACCCTCGGCTGACCGGCGACTTTTGCCCGGCATCGCAGTTGCACCCGGCGGGAAGCGAAACCCACGCCTCCCCTTCGAACCCACAACCGCCGGACGATCCGATCGCCGGAACCCCAAAGGAGGGTGCAATGACAATCACCGACAAGACGGTCCTGGTGACCGGCGCCAACCGCGGCATCGGACGGGCGCTGGTCGACGAAGCCTTGCGGCGAGGCGCCAAGCGGGTCTACGCCGGGACGCGCCAGCCACTGACCCATCCTGATGACCGGGTCACACCCGTGACCCTGGACGTGACGGACGCGGCGCAGACTCAGCAAGCTGTCGACACCGTCGAGTCTCTCGACATCCTCATCAACAACGCCGGCGTGGCGATGTACGACGACTTGAGCGATCGTGCTGCGCTGGAACAGCACCTCGCCGTCAACCTCTTCGGCACCTACGGCGTGACGCAGGCGTTCCTGCCGTTGCTGACCCGCTCCCGGGGAGCCATCGTCAACGTCCTGTCCAATTCGGCCCTCGCCGCGTTGCCGGTCGTTCCCGCCTACTCGATCTCGAAGGCGGCCGCGTTTTCCCTGTCACAATCGCTGCGCGCGCTGTTGGCCGGACAGGGCGTGACGGTCCATGCCGTCCTGGCCGGGCCCGTCGACACCGACATGTCCCGCGGCCTCGATGCTCCGAAGGCATCTCCGGAGTCAGTCGCGCGCGCCATCTTCGACGGAATGGAGAACGGCGAAGAGGAGATCTTCCCTGACCCCGCGTCCGGATCGATGGCAGACGGCTGGCGCAGCGGTCCGGCCAAGATACTCGAGCGTCAGTATGCGGCCCTGGTCGACGCAACGCCCGTCGCATCGTGAGCAGAGACGGTCACCGACGAGAGAGGACGCGAAGAACCCCCCAAATGAGCACCGTCGCCGACGACGTCCCAGACGTCAGCTGCCGACATCTCCGCCGGAGCGCAGCGGCATGTCTCCGTCCTGCCAGCGCTTCACGTTGCGGGCATGGGCGCTGCGCGCGGCGGATATCGCGCCGGCGCAAGTCCTTAGTGGTGCGTCGCCGACCGGAGATCAGCGCCGCCGGTCCTCGTCCAGGGTGGGGGTCGCGGCGAACAGGGCGAGTTGCTCGGTGCGGGCGGCGCGGACGGCCAGCGGCTCCCAGGTCCTGGCACCCCGCGGGCCACGCGTGCGCACCTCGAGCCGATCGACGGACAGCGACCGGCTGGCGCGCTTGCCATCACGCACACCGACGCTGCCGTCACGTTCGCGCTCGACGACCGTGCCCTCGCGCCACCGCCCGCCCGGCCGGTCGCGCCAGCGGACACGCTCGCCGGGCGTCAGGCCCAGGGCCGCCAGCTCCGGTCGTCCGGGCGTTGCCACGGTGCCGAGGGTACGGCGGATTGGTCACGGTTGACTCCTTGCCGGCGTCGCCGCAGCCGACGTCCAGCAGCCGGCCGGGGGCGGTTGGCCAACGCCGGCGACTGGACTGCCGGGCGAGGACGCCTAGCCTGATCGGCACCTATGGCCGCGACTTCGTTGCGTGATCGGTTCTTCACCCCCCAGGTTGCCCGGGCGATCACCTCCCCGCTCGGCATCCTGCTGGGCGGCGGCGTGGCGGCGGCCACGATCCTCGCCGGCGTGCCCCTGCTGGCCGCCCTGCCGCTGGGGGCGGCGGCGTGGGCCGGCAAGGTGCTGTTGTCGATCCCGCGCAGTCGGCGGGGCGAGCGCATCGATCCGTTCACGCTGCAGGAGCCCTGGCGCCGCTACGTGCAGGAGGCACTCCAGGCCCGCAACCGCTTCGACGAAGCCGTGGGCCGGACCCGTCCCGGACCCCTTCGTGACCACTTGGCCGAGATCGCCGCCCGCATGCACACCGGCGTCGAGGAGTGTTGGCTCATCGCCAAGCGGGGCCAGACGCTGGTAGAGGCCCGCCGCGGCATCGACCTGGCCGACGTCGATCGTCAGCTCGCCGAGGTCGCTGACGCCCAGGGAGGGGCCTCCGGCACCGACGCCGCCTCACCGCCGGACCCGTCGCTGGCCCGGGTGACCCAGTCGCTCGAGGCCCAGCGGGCGACCGCCGTGCGCCTGGATCGGGTCATCGGCCAGGCGCACGGCGAGCTGCGGATGCTCGACGCCCGTCTCGACGAGGCCGTGGCCCGAACCCTGGAACTGTCGGCCCACGCCGCCGCCGACGCCACCGTCGACGGCCTGGGGACCGACGTCGATGCCCTGGTCACCGAGATGGAGTCGTTGCGCCAGGCCCTGGAGGAGACCAGCCGCACGGCCCACCATGGGCTCGCCGCCGGCGGCCCCACCGAGTGACAGTGCCCCGCGACCGTCGCCCTGCCGACGAGCGCGTCGCCGAGCACCGCCCGACGGAAGACGGGACCGGCGCCACGCCCCCGGAGTCGCCCGCCGAACCCGGGGCGCCTCGGGGCTCGCGCCGCCGCGTCCCGCCCGATCCCGAACGCAACTACGGCGAGGCCAACCGGCGCCACGCCCGTCAGTTCGCGTTGGGAAGGGCTAGGCGCCCCGGGGCCGGAAAGCAGCCGGCTCCCATACCCGGCTGGTACGAGCCTGGGGCCGCCACCGTCGAGCTCCCCGTCGTCGACGATGTCTTCGGCCTGACTGCCGAGTCCCCTGGCGTGGCAAACCAACCGCTGGCGCCGTGGCTGACGGGTGAGCACGCCCGGGTCGACGTCGAGCCCGAGCCGACGGCGGCCGAGGTCGCGCCGGAAGTGTCGGAGGCGCCCGAGGCGTCGGGAGCCCGCGCCACGCCGCCGGTCGAGGCCGCGCCCGAGGCGGAGAGGGAGGCACTGCCCAGCAGCCAGCGATCGTCGATGCTGGTGGCGGCGGGCATCTTCCTGTCCCGCTGCTCCGGGCTCATCCGCGAGTCGGTCATCGCCAACTACCTCGGTACCGGGCCGGCCAGCGACGCCTTCCGAGCGGCGCTGCGGATTCCCAACCTGTTGCAGAACCTGCTCGGCGAAGGCGTGCTGTCGGCGTCGTTCATCCCCGTCTACGCGCGGCTGCGCGCCGAGGGCCGCGAGGAGGAGGCCGGACGCGTGGCCGGCGCGGTTGCCGGCTTGCTCGTCGCGCTGACCGGGGTGCTCAGCGTCGTGGGTGTGCTGCTGGCCGAGCCGCTCACCCGCCTGCTGGTCCCGGGCTTCAACGACGCCTATCGGTTCGACCTCACGGTGCAGTTGGTGCGCATCATGTTCCCGGGCATCGGCTTCCTGGTCCTGTCGGCCTGGTGCCTGGGCGTCCTCAACAGCCACCGCCGCTTCTTCCTGTCCTACGTGGCCCCGGTGCTGTGGAACGCCGCCCAGATCGCCGCCCTCGTGGCCGTGGGCCTGACCACCACCAACACCCGCACACTGGCGTACGCGGTGTCGTGGGGCGTGTTGATCGGCGGGATCCTGCAGTTCGGCGTCCAGATCGGGCCGGTGAGCCGCCTGCTAGGCGGCGTGCGCCTCAATCTCGACACCGCCAACGCCTCCGTGCGCAGCGTGCTGGCGCGCTTCGGACCCGTCGTGATGGGGCGGGGTGTCGTCCAGATCATGGGGTACGTCGACCTGCTGTTGGCCAGCTACCTGGCGACCGGCTCGGTGGCGTCGCTGCAGTACGCCCTGGTCCTCTACCTCCTGCCCATAAGCCTGTTCGGGATGAGCGTGGCAGCCGCCGAGCTGCCGGAGTTGTCGGAGGTCGAGGTGCACGACCCCGAGACGCGCCGCCGGTTCCGGCTGCGGCTGGAGGAGGGCATGGCGCGCATCGCCTGGTACGTGGCGCCGACGGCCACGATGTTCATCGTCGTCGGCGACGTGATCGTGCGGGCGGTGTTCCAGCGTGGCAACTTCACGTCGGCCGACACCATCGTGGTGTGGCTCACCCTGGCGGTTTTCTCCATGAGCCTGCTGGCGTCGACGTCGTCGCGGCTGCTGCAGAACGGCCTCTATGCCCTCGACGACGCGCGGACGCCCGCCCGCGTGGCGGCCATGAGCGTGGTCCTGGCGGCGGTCATCGGGCTGGTCTTCATGTTCCCGCTCGACCGGCTGGTGGTCGGGCCCGACGGCATCGAGGGCTGGGGCGACATCTTCGCCTTCGGTCCGCTGGCCGAAGCCGCCCGCGACAACGCCGCCAACGTCGCCCACCTGGGGATCGTCGGCCTCGCCGTTGGTGCCGCCGTGTCCCGTTGGTTCGAGTACCGGCTCCTGAGCCGCGCCCTGGCCTGGCGAATCGGCCGCACTCGTCTCGCCGGGCGCTGGCTCAACCCCATCGCCCGAGGCTGTGCCGCGGCGGCCATCGTCGCCGTGGTAGCGGAGGCCCTGTTTGGCGAGTTGCCGTCGCTGGTGGCGCTCGTGCTGGTGCTGGGCCCGGCGGGGCTCGTCTACGTGGCCGTCACCCGCCGGCTGGGCGTGCCGGAGGCCACGATCATGGTGAGCCGGGTGGCCGGCCTGGTTCGGCGCGCGCGCCACTGAAGCGCGAGCGAAGCGAGCGCTGCAGGCAGACGGCGCGAGCGCCAGCTCGCCCGGCGGCGATGGGTGTGGGGCGCAGCCCCACAGGAGGCATTGATCGGCTACCGGGTCCGGTGCCTGCCGCTATGGGCCTAACCTGCTGGTCATGTTCAAACTGTTCCGGCGTTGGTGGCGCTACCTGACGGCCCGGCTGACGTCCTCCTTCGAAGAGAAGGCCGACCCCAAGGTCCAGCTCGAACAGGCCATAGCCGAGGCCCAGGACCAGCATCGGCGCCTCAAGGAGCAGGCGGCCAACGTCATCGCCCACCAGAAGCAGACCGAAATCAGGCTCAACCGCACCATGGGCGAGCTCGAAAAGGTCAACGGCAATGCCCGTCAGGCCGTGCTCATGTCAGACGAGGCAAGCAAGAGTGGCGACTCCGAGAAGGCCATGCAGTACGCGGCCACCGCCGAGAGCTTCGCCAACCGGCTCATCACCCTCGAGCGCGAGGTCGAGGACCTCAAGCAGCTTCACCTGCAGTCGACCGACGCGGCCAACCAGGCGAAGGCGGCGGTCCAGCAGAACTCGTCGGCCCTGCAGCAGAAGCTGGGCGAGCGCCAGAAGCTGCTGTCACAGCTCGACCAGGCCAAGATGCAGGAGCAGATGAACACGGCCATGGCCTCGCTGTCGGAGACGGTGGGCCAGGACGTGCCGACGCTCGACGAGGTGCGCGACAAGATCGAGTCCCGCTACGCCCGGGCCAAGGGGATGTCCGAGCTCACCGAGTCGTCGGTGGAGTCGCGCATGCTCGAGGTGGAGCAGGCGTCGATGAACAGCGAGGCCCAGGCCCGGCTGTCGCAGATCCGCGCCGAGCTCGGGTTGGCGGCGGGCGACGGCGGCACCGCGAAGGGCGACACGACGACCGGCACCGGCGGCTGAGGGTCATCGCCCGCGTTTTCTCCGCGGGAACGCGCGCCATGGCGACCGATCCCGCGGAGAAAAGCGGTCGGATCGGGGTCGGGCCCCACCCGCGACCGTGGCCCGACGATGCCCGATTCGATCCCGAGCTCCTGGCGGTGGGCGACCGGCGCAACGTGGTGGACCGCTACCGCTACTGGCGGGTGGACGCCATCGTCGCCGACCTCGACCTGCGCCGGCACCCGTTCCACGTGGCGGTCGAGAACTGGCGCCACGACCTGAACATCGGGACGGTCGTGCGCAACGCCAACGCCTTCCTGGCGTCGGCCGTCCACATCGTCGGTCGGCGCCGCTGGAATCGGCGGGGGGCGATGGTGACCGAGCGCTACCAGCACGTGGTCCACCACCCGACGGTCGACGACCTGCGGGCATGGTCCGACGGCGCCGAGCCCGACGGGCTGCCCATCGTCGGTATCGACAACCTCCCGGGATCGGTGCCGCTCGAGGCGGTGGAGCTGCCACGGCGCTGCGTCCTGCTGTTCGGCCAGGAAGGCCCGGGCCTATCCGAAGCCGCCCGTGCCGCCTGCACGCAGGTGTGCTCTATCGCCATGTTCGGCTCGACCCGCTCGATCAACGCCGGCGTGGCCTCGGGCATCGCCATGCACACCTGGATCCGCCAACACGCGCTCTGATCGGGACGATCTCGTCAATCGGGCAGCAGCGGCACCTCGAGTCCCCGGTCGCGCCCGAGAAGCACGGCCCGGGTTACGGCACCGGACCCGAAACGGTCGCACACCTCGTCGAGCGCGGCGTCGAGCGCGGTCATGCCGTGGTGATCGAACGGCAGGGCGAGCTGGACGGCGTCGGCGTCGGCGAGGTTGCCGACCGCCACCCCCACCAAGGTGAGGCCCCGCTGCTCGATCGTGGGCGTGGCCGCCGCGAACAGCAGCCGCACCGTGTCCAGGATCGTCCGGGTGGCGGCCGTGGCCTGAGGCAGCGTGTGCGAGCGAGTCGCCCGCGAGAAGTCGTCGAATCGGAGCCTAAGCACGACCGTGCGCCCGACCCGGCCGGCGGCCCGCATCCGGCGCGTGACGCGGTCGACCGCCGCGACCAGCGCGGCGTCGACGTCCCCGGGCGACCTGGGTGCCCGGCCGAGCGCGTGCTGCGACCCGATCGAGTGCCGGCGCCGGCCCACCTGCACCGGCCGCGGATCGCGGTTGTGAGCCAGGGCGTGGAGATGCCGGCCCGACGCCCCGCCGAGCATCGCGACCAGCGTGGCCTCGGCCAGTCGGGCCACCTCGCCCACTGTGGCGATGCCTCGGCTGCGGAGCTTGGCTCCGGTGACCGGGCCGACTCCCCAGAGGCGCTCGACCGGTAGCGGGTGAAGGAAGGCCAGCTCCCCGTCGGGCGGCACCACCAGGAGGCCGTCGGGCTTGGCGACGCCGCTCGCCACCTTGGCGAGGAACTTTGTCCTGGCCACGCCAACGGTGATGGGCAGGCCGACCCGCTCCGCGACTTCCCGGCGCAGCCTCACCGCGATCTCGCGGGACGTGCCGGAGACCCGCCGCAGCCCACCCACGTCGAGGAACGCCTCGTCGATCGACAATCCCTCGACCAAGGGTGTGGTCTGGTCGAACACCTCGAACACCGCCTTGCTGGCCTCGGTGTACGCCGACATGCGCGGTTGGACGACGACCGCCCACGGGCACAGCCTGCGGGCCTCGCCGCCACCCATGGCCGTGCGAATCCCGAATGCCTTGGCCTCGTAGCTGGCGGCCAGCACGACGCCGCCGCCGACGATGACCGGCCGCCCGCGCAGGCGAGCGTCGTCGCGTTGCTCGACCGACGCGTAGAACGCGTCGAGGTCGGCATGCAGGATCGTGGCCTCGTGCGCCACGAACACATGTTCCCACAAGCTGGCGGGCGATGGCGGAACCGCCGCCGACTCGGTCAGATCAGTTCGGCGGTTCCCGTGGTCAGGTAGCGGGCGAACCAGTCGAGCGTCCGCCGCCAGGCGTCGGCCGCCGACTCCGCGTGATAGGAGGCGCTGCCGTCCCGGTGGAACCCGTGCCCAGCGTGCGGATAGCGCACCACCTCGTTGGGCACGGCCGCGGTGGCCGCGGCGGCACGGAGCGCCTCCACGTCCTCCACCGGAATGCCCTGGTCGCGGTCGCCGAACAGCCCCAGCCACGGCGAACGCAGCTCCGGGGCCAGCTCGACCAACGGTCGGAACCCGAAGCGCCGCTGGGTCACGCCCCCGCCGTAGAACGTGACCGCAGCGCCGAGTTGGCGGCGGGCCGCAGTGGCGAGCGCCACCGAACCGCCCATGCAAAAGCCTACGATGCCGGCGACCTCCCCCGGGAACCCGGCGCCGTCGATGTAGTCGAGGGCGGCGTCGACGTCGGTGGCGATGCCCTCGGCCGTGAGCGCCGCCATGTGGGGCCGGACCGCCTCGAAGTTCGTGGGGTCCAGCAGCGGATCGCCCGTGCGGTGGAACAGGTGGGGCGCAACCGCCAGCCAGTCGGCGTCGGCGAACCGCTGGCAGACGTCCTCGATGTGCTCGGTCACGCCGAACGCCTCCTGCACCACGACGACGCCGCCGGCGGTCGCTTCGGCGGGATGGCGGATCGACAGCGGGGTCTCGTCGCTCACATTGTTCCCCGCTCTTGGCCTTCGGCCGGGCCGCTCGGGCCACGCTCGCTCTCTCGCCCTTCGGGACGCTCGCTCATGGCTCGGACGCTACATCCCGAGCGGACCGCTGCCCGAAGGCGCCAAGCACCATCAACAGCGCCCCCAGATACAGCTGCAGTGCCGGCACCATCAGGTGGCGCGCGGTCTCCATGCCATCGCTGTGCCACGACACGAGGCCGTGGGGTGCGGCCAGCGCCACGGTGCCGGCACCGACCAGCAACAGCGGCGATCCCCATCGACGCCGCCACGTGGCCCAGGCGGCCACGGCCGCCACGACCGCCAGGACCGCCCACCGGCTCGGGGTCAAGACGTCGGTCACCAGCGGCACCTCGCGCTGGTCGAGTGGCGCGTAGGAGCTGCGGTCGCCCATGGCGTTGTTGAACGTGCGCTCGGGGTTCCGCAGGGGCTCGATCACCAGATATGCGGGGTGGGTCGCCATCCAGGCGGCTAGGGCGCCACGGCCGTCGCGGGCGACCCAGGCCAGCCATTGCCTCATGGACGGGTCGTCGTCGGCGACGTAGGTGACCGGTGCCTGTCCCCCGCCGCCAACAACGGGTGCCAGCGCGTCCGGGCCGACGAACCGCTGGGCCTGGGGCATGCCGTGGTCGGCGAACCACGACACGCGGTCGGGATACGGGAGCACCCGCGCCTCGAACACGTTGCGCAGCGGGTACACATGGCGGTTCCCGTGCGAGGCCGCCACCCACGCCACTGCGCCGAACGTGAACAACCAACTCGCCAGGAGGATCAGGGCACCCACCGCGCGATCCCGTTCCTTGGCGTCGTCACCCTCTCGCCGTCCTCGACTCCGCCATTCCGCGGCGACGAGACCCACCCCCAGGGCCACGGCGGCGACCAGCACGACCGTTGCGTGGCTGTCACGGGTGACGAGCCACAGCGCCGACGCCGCCAGCACGGCGGCGACCCGCCGGCCGGTTACCCCCCGGGCCAGCTGTAGTGCGGCCGCCACGGTCAACGCCAAGGTCGAAGCGCCCAGCGACTCCGACAGCACCGAGCGCTCCCACATCGTCACCGGCATCGTGCACGAGAACGCCACCACTGCCAGAGCCCCCAGCCAGCGGGCTCGTCTTCCCTCGATCACCGTCCACACCGAGGTCGCCAGCGCCCCCCAACAGACCACGGCGATGGCCGCCTGCCAGCTCACGTACGTGCGGGGCTCGAACCCGGCCAGCGACAGGACGAGCGGGGCCGCCGCAGTCCGGGGACCTGCCCAGCGTTCGAGGCTGAACAGGCCTGTGCCGGCGCTGGCCAGGAAGTCGGCGGAGTCGTTCCACCACACGGCCCCCCGGCCCGCGATCTGCCATGCCCGCACCGCCGCCAACAGGGCCGCCGAGACCGCGAAGACCAGCCCCGTGCGGAGCCGCGGACCTCGGACGCACTGTCGCAGCGCGCCGTACTGCTGCCGGGCCGCGGCCACAGCTCGAGCGTCCACTACGGCAACACGACTAGGTCGTCGCGGTGCACGACCTCGTGGGTCACGCCCTCGGGCAGCTCCGACGTGTGCCGGCCGGCGACCTCGCGCAGGCCGGCGGCGTCGAGACGGCACAGGCCCTTGGCGAATATCCGGCCGTCGGTGCCGGCGATCTCCACGGGCTCGTTGGCCTCGAAGCTGCCCTTCACGCCCGTCACCCCGGCCGGCAACAGCGAGACACCGCTCTCCAGCAGGGCCCTGCGGGCGCCGTCGTCGACGACCACCGTGCCGGAAGATCCCACCGCGAACGCGATCCACAGCTTGCGGGCCGGCAACCGGCGGCGCCGGGGCACGACAACGGTCCCCACCCCGGCAGTTCCGGACACCGCCTCCACCAGCACGTTTGACCGGTCGGCGTGCGCGATGACGGCTCGCACGCCGGACCAGGCGGCGATCTTGGCGGCGGCAAGCTTGGACGCCATGCCACCACTGCCCCGTTCGCTGCTGGTCCCTCCCGCCATCGCCTCGAGCGTGTGGTCGACCTCGACGATCTCCTCGATCAGCGATGCGCCGTCGTCCAGCCGCGGGTCGCCCGTGAGCAGGCCGGGCTGGTCGGTGAGCAGCACCAGCAGATCGGCCGCCACGAGGTGGGCCACGAGCGCCGCCAGCCGGTCGTTGTCGCCGAAGCGGATCTCGTCGTCGGCGATGGCGTCGTTCTCGTTGACCACGGGCACGACGCCCAGCTCCAGCAGGCGGGTGATCGTCGAGCGGGCGTGCAGGTACTGCTGGCGGACGGTGAAGTCCAGCGGTGCCAGCAAGACCTGGCCGCCGACGAGCCCGTCCTGGGCCAGGGCGGCGTCGTACACCCGCATGAGCCGGCTCTGCCCTACCGCGGATACCGCCTGCAGCGACACGGCGTCACGGGGGCGCGCCGACTCGAGGCCCAGGGCGGGCAGGCCGGC
>DASSDL010000099.1:0-12350 GCA_035697145.1 Acidimicrobiales bacterium | reverse complement strand
GTCGGCGCGACAGCCACGGCGAGCGTCCCCTGGACGAAGGCTGGTCCGAGTAGGTCTGCAAGCGCGAGCTGCAAGTTAATGCCGCCAGTCGTGCCAGGCGTGCCAGGCGTGCCAGGCGTGATCCTGATGGAGCGGGCGCTGAACACCGCAGTCGGAGTTGGACGAAGTCCCGACTGCGCCATCAGATTGCGGGCCGTCGAGACGATCGTCTGGTTGACCATCGGTTGGACCAGCGGCGAGATCAGCTGTGCAAGGAGCAAGCCCAGGGCTAGCGCCCCCTGGACCCCTACCAGCCTGTGGCTTGAGAGGGGGATGTTGAGGATGTGAGACGGCACACCCGGATCGTGCGACGGCGCCGCTGTATAGGTCAGCGTCAGCGTGGGCGTGTACGTCTGGACGGAGAAATACCAGACGCGAGCGGCCACATTCACGGGATATGTCAGTGTGATCGTGCCGCTTCCGAACGTGGCCGTCGGCGGTCCCGTGCTCACGACGAGCGGGATCCACGTGCCGGCCGTGAGCAGAGTGGAGGCGAAGCGGACCCAATAGGGCACTGGCGTCGGAGGCAGGACCAAATCGGGCGCGGCTGCCGTGATTGCTGCTGTGAGCATCGGGGGATCAATCAGCGCCGGCGGCAAGGTGACGAGCGCGGCAGGCGCCCGGGCAGTCGGAGATGAAGGAGGAAACTGGTTCAGCCTCGCACGCACCAGGTCGCCACTCGTCGTCGGGTCGGTTACGAGGACGGTCCCGGGACCGGCCGGCGGAGAGGCAGCTGACACAAAGTCCAGCGAGAGCGTGCTGGGTGGCCCCGAGGTCACCGTGTCGATGGGAGTACCGCCACCGCCGAAGTTCGGCGGGCTAAAGATCGAGCCGTTCAGCGGCGGTACGCCCGTGGCCGTGGTGTAGTACTCGCCGCCGTCGTAAAGCGGTGTCAGGCTGAGGAACCAAGGCATGAAAACCCCCCCTGTAGTGACCGGTGACCAATGTCGCAGCGAATAGTGCAGCACTCGATTCAGATTGGCGTGGTTCGTCGCAGCTCATTGCTTCGCTCCCTCATAGGAGGCCAGCCCGCCTGAGCACGCTGGCCGATACATCCACCTCCCGCAGCGCCGCCGCGCTGATCCCGCTGCGCTTCGCCCAGGAGGTGGCCACCTTCACGACCGTGCATGTCGGTGCCTCGGCCGAGCCATCGGAGATCGGTCACGGACGGGGCGAACTCGCCGCGGTGGCTGAGGACGGCGACGGCGATCCGGCTGATGCTGCGGATCGGGGCCTGCGGAGGGGCGTGGTTCGTCATGGCTGCCTACCGGGAGGGTTGTGTGCAGCGTCGGGTCGAGGACCGGGGCTTCCCGCGGTTGTGACGCACATGGTCTCGGCGAGCGGGATCATGGGCAGCCGTCGCTGGGTCGTGGGGCAGCCGGGACCTCATCGACGTCGCCGACGGAGTCGTCGGTCGAGACCCGACGCCGGCAGCGCGGATCGAGATCGGCGAGATCGACTGCGATCTCCCGTCCGGCGTCCTTCCCGATCTTGCGTCTCCCGCCCGGCTTGGGACTGAAGTCGACTCGAGACGTCTTCGGCTTCACCGGCGGCAGGACGACCTCGACGGCGCAGGCCTCGCAGCCACAGCTGATCGTGTCGGGAACATCGACACTCCACGACGCCTGTTCGCTCAGCGTCCATTCCACCCGATCGCCGCCTTCGACCCACCGGTCGAACGTCCTCGGGTGGTATGAGCGGACCTCCACGGTCGGGGAGCGACGGAAGGCCACCGCCTCGATGGCGCTGAGCCGCCAGCCCGCGGCAACGGACTCGCCGAGCACCTCGAGAAACGTGTCCTCGGCTTCGACGATCCCGGAGCCGACGGTGCCCGCGAACTCGGCAAGGAGCCGGTCCCGATCGTTGGGTGTTTCGTCGTCGGACTCGTACGCTGCGCACGCCAACGAGATGAACCCGTATCGCTGCGGGACCTCGATGGTAAACGTGCGTCCGATGCTGCGGGTCTCTCCGCTGTCGACGTCACCGTAGGGGGCGGTCCGCCAGGAGATCATCGGCTGGGTGCCCCCATGGGGGATCACGAGCCCGAGGACGAACGGCTCGTCAGAGGTCGTGAATCGGTCCCAGTCGGATTCCTTGATGCAGTGGAGGTCCTCGAACCGGACCCGGTAACGCCGCCAGCGGACTCCGTGCGGGAACGATCCTGTCTCCGAGGTGCCCTCGACGTAACCGGAGATGCGATAGTTCCCCTCGGAGCGCCCGTCACACGACAGGGAGAACCAGTGGCGCTGTCCGACGCCCAGAGCGTCCAGGGTGCTGGCACTGATGACGACATGGTCCTCGTCGACGAAATCGGCGTGATAGCCCCACAGGCCCTTGAGGAACTCGACCATGGCCTCCAGCGCACGGACCAGCGAGACCCACAGCGCTTCGAGGGCCGCCACGATGGTTTCTCCGGCGTCGCGGGCGTCGTTCAGGAGCGCCACGGTGTGAGGAGCCTCGTCGATGGGTCCGATGATGTAGGCGGCCACATCGCCCGCCTCGAAGTCGTTGTGGCCCATGAGGGTTTGCGGCAGGGTCCGGCTGGGCGCCTGCCCGACGGGTGGGGGCGAGGGTGGCACGCCGTGGTCGAGGATGGGGAATCGACGCCCGTTGACGAACGGTACGATGTCGGCATCAGTGCCAGAGAACGCGTCGCCGGCCGTTCGGATCAGCAACCGCAGGTACCAGTCCTCGGTGTCGTCGTGGACTTGGGGCGGCGGGTACGGCCCGGCGGAGATGAACCGGTACGGGATCTGAGAGAAGTCCTCCCACGGTGCAGTCGGTGACTTGTACTGCTCGCGCGTCGTTCCCTGCGACTTGACCGTGTGCCAGAACCGATCCAGATCGGCATCTCCCATGACATGGTCCAGGATGTGGAGCCACTGACACGAACTGCGGAAGGCGAGCTCGTACGCCCTCTCGAATGCTTCCCGTCCCGTGATCGACAGGCCCCGGACCTGCACGCCGACGTCGGCCATCCAGCGACTGTCGACGTTGATCCCCGGCTCTACCCAGACGATGCCACGTGGTGGGTCGATCGGAGCGATGTCGCCGATCGGGCGGGTCTCGGGCGGGTCCGGTGAGGCGGCATCCGCGCATTGCTTGAACCATCGACACAGCGACGAGTTGGCGAACGGCGAGGCCGCGTGGCACACGACGTTCATAAGGCCCCGCCCCGCTGAGCCGAGGTTGTTGATGATCGTGCACGCGTAGAGATAGGCGCCGTGGGGCTTGATGGCGAGGTGCTGTGGCAGCTCGTATGAGCCGGTCCATAGGCTCACACAGGCACGCCGGTCGGGATCGACCTCGAACCAGGTGCGCCCCCGTAGGTCTTCGTCATCGATCCAGTTCGAGTGTGAGTAGAAGTCCTGAATGGCGTGGAGAGAAACGCCGACCAGGTTCTGGGCCATTGCGACCCGACGTTCGAGCGTTCCCGAGTCGGCGTGACCCAGCCAGACGAGACCGGCCGCAGTTCCCGACAAGTACCGCCGCCACATACCGCGGACCGACTCCGGATGGATGAGGTCGTCGAAGTGGACCTTCACCAACTCGGACTGGGAGGCCATGACCACGGGCAGGCGGTCGGGGCCCCCGCCATTGGCCACGTCGAACCACCACAACGGGTTGTACAGATAGGAATCCACGTAGTCCACGTGGAAGGCCAATGCGTTCTCCGCCTCGGCGCACCATTCCGCCGCGCGGGCTGCCTGTCGGGTCAGCCCCTCGTGGTGCCAGTTGTCCTCGGCGGGTGCCGAGCCCAGCGGATCCTCACCGCCGAACATCGGAAGTCCCTGGAGGTAGGTGACCAAGCCGATTCCTAGCATCGCTGACTCCTAAGAACGTGTGCGGATAGGCACGTCATCCTGGCTCCCGGTGGTCAGCGCTGCTGGGAGGCTCAGCTGTTGCGCCGACTGGAAGCCGCTCGCCCGCCTCGAGGCGATCACGGAAGCCGAGGAGCTGACGCGGCGTCATCGTCTCGAGCACTTCGATCTGGGCGACGGCCACCTTGAGGATCGTGCGGACCCGCCGCAGGGTGTGCAGCACGTGCGGAGTGTCCCCGTCTTCGAGTCGTCGCTGGAGGTGCCCCGCCTCGTGGAGGAGTTGCTTTAACCACAGCTCGTACACCTGGTGGATCACGATGAACAGCATCTCGTCGTGCTCGCCGGAACGCGGGTGCTGCGCACCCAGGATCTCGTCGAGCGCGAGGTAGGAGTTGTCGGTCACGGTGGGTGAGGGATCGGTTATGGGACCGTCACCTCGTCGAAGTGCCGCTGCGCCGATGGGGCCAGCGCCGCGTAGAGGTCGTGGAACAGCCGGACGGCCTTCGGTCGGTGCTGCGGCGCAGGTACGAGGTCCTCGGGCAGTTCGGGGTCGAGGAACGGGAATTGGCGAAACGTGTGGATGAGCCGGGTCCGCAGCAGTAGCGCGTGGCGGTCGTCGATGTCGTCCCGCACCGAGTCGGGTTGGTAGCGGCCGTACTCCTGCACGAACCTGCGATAGCGCGCGGCCAGGCTCTCGAGATCCCAGACCCTCGTGATGAAGGTGCTGAAGTCCAGGGACGCTGCGGGACGTCCGAGCATCAGCCCCGCGTGCTCGCGCACCCCCAGCTCGTCCAGCAGCGCCGTCACCTCGCGTGCGCGGTCATGCGGCGCGATCCACGCGCCATCCTGGATCGGGCCAAATCCCAGAAAGCGCAGTCGCCGAGTCAGCCGGGCTCGCTGGAGCCGTCGAGCTTCGGGGATCGTGTGCCAGAGCACGGTCCATTGATCGTGCTCGGGCACAGGTGCACGTCCGAGCGAGAAGATACGCCCGTCCCCTTCGTGGAGCACGGCGGCACTTCGCGGCGTGATCGAGTAGTACACCCGCCGCCCGTTCTTGGTCCTGGCCAGCATGTCCCGAGCCGCCAAGCGCGTCAGGGCCACCCGCGCCGAACCGGGGGAGAAACCGAGCTCGCCGAGCAGCGTGACCAGCCCGCCCGACCACACCAGGCGGTCGCGGGGATGCACGTACGCGCCATACAACGTCATCACGAGGTCCTGCGGCTTGGCCGCCACCTCTTGAGACACGGCCAAAATCGTATTACACCTGAGTCAGGTCAGCTGTAACGCATTTCGAGAGGGTGGACGGAGGAGACCGGTTGCGGGTCGGCATCGGACTTCCGAACACGACGCCTGGCGCAGACGGCCCCCTCCTGCTCGAGTGGGCGCGGCGGGTGGACGCCGGACCTTTCTCCAGCCTCGCCGTTCTCGACCGCGTGGCCTACGAAACGATCGAGCCATTCACCGCCCTGGCGGCCGCCGCGGCCGTCACCTCACGCGTCCGGCTCGCGACGATGATCGTGATCGGCCCGCTGCGCAGCACGGCCCTGCTGGCCAAGCAGGCCGCCTCTGTTCAGGCCATTGCGGGCGGGCGGCTCACGCTCGGCCTGGCCGTCGGGGCGCGGTTGGAGGACTACGAGGTCGCCGGCGTCGACCACCGCCGCCGCGGTGCTCGGCTGTCCGAGCAGCTCGCGTACCTCCGCGGCGCCGACGGCATCGCCCACGGCATCGGTGATGGCCTCGAGCTGCTCGCCGGTGGGGCGAGTGGACCAGCGTTCGCCCGGATGGCGCGCTACACGGACGGGTACGCACATGGCGGCGGGCCGCCCCGTGCCTTCGCGGCCGCGGCCGTGAGCGCTCGGGCGGCATGGTGCGACCTTGGGCGGTCGGGGCAGCCGCAGCTGTGGGGGCAGGGCTACTTCGCACTTGACGACGCCGAGCGCGGGGCGGCGTACCTGCGTGACTACTACGCCTTCACCGGGGGGTTCGCGGAGAAGATCGCGGCCGGGAGCTTGACCAGCGCACGCGCGGTCAAGGACTTCATCCGCGGCTACGAAGCCGCAGGCTGCGACGAGCTCGTCCTCCTGCCCACCGTCGCCGACATCGACGAGGTCGATCGGTTGGCCGAGGTGATCGCGGGATGACAGGGACATGAAGGTCTCGATCGTCGGTGCCGGTCCTGCCGGTCTCTACCTCGGCATCCTGTTGATGAAGGCCGATCCGGCGCACGAGATCAGGATCATGGAGCGCAATCCGCCCGACGCCACCTTCGGCTGGGGCGTCGTGTTCTCCGGCGAGACCCTCGGTCAGTTACGCGACGCGGACCTGCAGACCTACGTCGAGATCACCGACAGGTTCGCGCAGTGGGACGCCGTCGACATCCGCTACCGGGGACGGCTACTGCGTTCGCGAGGCCACGCCTTCTCGGCGATAGCCCGCAAGCAGCTGCTCGCCATCCTGCAACGCCGCTGTGAGGAGCTCGGCGTCAAGCTCGAGTTCGGGGTGGAGATCGACGATCCGGCGACGGTCGCGGGCGACCTCGTGGTGGCCGCCGACGGCGTGAACAGCGCTTTCCGACGCCGCCATGCCGATGTGCTTGGCAGCGTCGTGGAGCCGCAGGGCTGCAAGTACGTGTGGTTCGGCACCGACCTCGTCTTCGACGCGTTCCGGTTCATCTTCCGCGAGACGGACCACGGCCTGTTCCAGGTGCATGCCTATCCGTTCGACGAGCATGCCAGCACGTTCATCGTCGAGTGCCCGGAGCGAACCTGGCGGCGGTCCGGCCTGGACGGGATGAACGAGCGCGAGAGCATCGCCTTCTGCGAAGGCCTCTTCGCCGAGGACCTCGATGGGCACCACCTCCTCTCCAACCACTCGGTCTGGCTCGATTTCCTGCGGGTTCGCAACCGGAGCTGGCACCACCGCAACATCGTGCTGCTCGGCGACGCCGCGCACACCGCGCACTTCTCGATCGGCTCGGGGACGAAGCTCGCGATGGAGGACGCGATCGCCCTGGCGAACGCGTTCGTGCGCCACACCAACATCGAGGCCGCCCTCGTGGATTACGAGCTCGAGCGGCAACCGGTCGTCGAACGGGTCCAGCAGGCGGCTGACGAGAGTGCCGGCTATTTCCAGCGGGTCGAGCACCATGCGTATCTCGAACCGATGCAGTTCGCGTTCCACTTGCTGACCCGTAGCGGGCGCATCAGCCACGCGAGTCTCGAGGTGCGCGATCCGGACTTCCTGCGTGTGCTCGACACCTGGTTCGACGGAGCGGCCCGGGCCGCGGCTCGGCAGCTGGCCGTCGCGCCGCCACCATTGTTCGCGCCGTTGTCCATCGGGGGGCTCTCCCTACCCAACCGTGCGGTCCGAGCGGCCGATCGGGATGCGCTCGGCGACGTCGCGAGCGGCGGCGCGGGTCTCGTGCTGACGAGGCAGGTCGCGGTCACGCCGGACGGCCGTATGTCACCGGACTGCCCGGCGTTCCACGCCGACGAGCAGGCCGACGCGTGGACGCCCGTCGTCGACGACGTGCACCGCGCCGGTGCTCTCGTCATGCTGCAACTTGGACACGCGGGCAGACGCGGCGCGACCCAACCACGCACCCACGGTGTCGATCTGCCTTTGCGGAGCGGTGGTTGGCCTCTGCTGTCGGCCTCGCCGCTGCGCTACGGACCCTTCGGGCCCGAGCCGAAGGCCATGGACGACGAGGACATGGCACGTGTGCGTCGCGCGTTCGCCGCGGCCGCGTCGCGTGCGGCGATCGCCGGTTTCGACGCGCTCGAGCTCGACTTCGCCCACGGCTATCTCCTCGCCAGCTTCCTGTCCCCGCTCACAAACCGGCGCCACGATGGCTACGGCGGCGCTCTCGGCAACCGGCTGCGGTTCCCGCTCGACGTGCTGGACGACGTGCGCACGGTGTGGCCGGACGACCGGCTGCTCGGCGTCCGCTTGACCGTGACGGACTGGGCGCGCGGCGGGCTCGGCGTAGACGAGGGCGTCGAGATCGCCCGGGCCCTCACCGAGCACGGCGCCCAGTTGATCCATGTCGAGGCCGGCCAGACGGTGGCAGAGGGCCAGCCCGAGTACGGCCGGGGCTTCCTCACCGCGCTGTCCGACCGCGTGCGCAGCGAGGCACGGGTTCCCACTCTCGTCGGCGGCTACCTGACCACACCCGACGCGGCGAACACGATCATCGGCGCCGGACGTGCCGACCTGTGCTTGCTCGAGCTGACCGAGACCGACCTCGACCGACAGGTGGCGTCGTGAGTAGTCCGTACTTCGCCGACCTGACGTCGCCCCATGTGGAGGAGCTGCGCCGGGCAGACCCCCCGACCGTGTTGCTGCTACCCGTCGGCGCGACCGAGCCGCACGGCCCGCATGCGCCGTTGTCGACCGACTCGCTCATCTCGCTGAGCATGTGCACGCGGGCCGCACGTCGACTCGCCGACGACCCCGAGGTCCGCGCGCTGATCCTTCCCACCCTGCCGTACGGCGTGACACGCTACGCCTCCACCTTCGCCGGCGCGGTGCACGTGGAGTCCGACACTCTGCACGCACTCGTCGTCGACGTCTGTAGGTCGCTGGTCGACCAGGGCCTTCGTCACATCGTCATCGTCAACAACCACTTCGAACCGGAACAGGTTGCTACCTTGCGCCGGGTCGTCACCACGCTGCGGGCCACACGTGGGGTCGACCTCGGCTACCTCGACCTGGTCCGGCGCCGCCGCGCCGAGCGGCTCACCGCCGAGTTTCGTGCGGGGGAGTGCCACGCGGGGTGCTATGAGACCTCGCTCGTGTTGGCCGATCATCCCGACCTGATCGATCGGGCGCAGCTGAGCAAGCTGCCGCATGTTGCGGTGAACATGCCGGCGGCCATCGCCGAAGGCCGTACGGATTTCGTCGCCATGGGCATGCATGACGCGTACTGCGGTGCGCCCGCCGATGCCACAGCAGAAGAAGGCGAGGCGACTCTGGCCACGCTCACCGACATGTTGGTCGAGGTCATCCGCGACGTGGCGATGCAGAGCTGAAGGTGGGACGCGTGGTGCTGCGCTACCAGGACATCCCGCAGCGGTTGAACGTGGCCAGCTGGTTCGTGGATCGCAACCTCGATGCAGGTCGCGGTGACCGCACGGCGCTGATAGCGGGTGCGGGGACGATGACCTACACCGAGCTGGCCGCGCTGACCAACAAGGTGGGCAACGTGTTGCACGAGCTCGGCGTGCGGCGGCAGCACCGCGTGCTGCTGGCGCTGAGCGACGGTGTGCAGTTCGTGGCCACCTGGTTCGGCGCGCAGAAGATTGGTGCGGTGACCGCCGAGGTCTATACGTATCTGCAGCCCAAGGACTACGTCTATTTCCTCGACTACACGGAAGCCGAGGTCGTCGTCGTGGACGGCGTCACACTCGAGGGGATGCGAGCGGCGGCGGCCAGGAGCCGCCACCCGCGCCACCTGCTCGTCGTCGGTGTCGCGGAGGACGATCTCCACCCCGGCGAGCGCAGCTTCGAGGCCCTCGTCGCCCAGGCCCCGGATGCGCTCGAGCCTGCGCCGACAACACGCGAGGACGTCGCGATCTGGAAGTTCACGACGGGTAGCACCGGCGAGCCCAAGGCCTGCGTCCACCCCACGCACAGCCCGCTGCTGAGCTTCGACTGGTACGCCCGCGGGGTGCTCGACCTAAACGAGGACGACGTGGTGCTGCCGGTGCCGAAGCTGTTCTTCGGTTATGCGCGCGACCTTGCCGCGCTCTATCCCTTCGGTGTCGGGGGGTCCGGCGTCGTCTTCCCCGAACGTACGACGCCCGAGCGGATCTTCGGGCTGATCGCGCGCCATCGCCCGACCATCCTCGTCAACGTACCGACCATGATGAGCGCGATGGTGGCGCATCCCGACGCCCCCGAGCAGGACCTAGGCTGCCTGCGCCTGTGCACGTCTGCTGGGGAGGCGCTCCCCGCGGAGCTACACCGCCGCTGGGACGAGACGTTCGGCGTCGACGTGGTCGAGGGCATTGGCTCGTCGGAGGCCTACCACATCTACATCTCCAACCGGCCCGGCCGCGGTCGGGCCGGAACCGTCGGGCAGGTGGTGCCCGGCTACCGGGCTCGCGTGACAGACGAGACCGGCACCACGGTGCCCGACGGCAAGGTCGGCGTGCTCGAGGTCACTGGAGAGACCGTTGCGCTGGAGTACTGGGGAGCGCCCGAGAAGTCGGCGCGCACGTTCAGCGGTGACACGCTGCTGACCGGGGACCTGTTCGTCCGTGACGCCCACGGCCTCTTCTCCTACCGTGGCCGGGCCGACGACCTGCTCAAGGTGGGCGGCATCTGGGTGGCGCCCAGCGAGGTCGAGGCCCGCCTCATCGGCCACCACGACGTGCTCGAATGCGCCGTCGTCGGTCACGAGCACGAGGGGCTCGTGCGCCCGCGCGCGTATGTCGTCGCGAGAGCGGGCACGGGCTTGTCGGCGGAGTCGCTGATCGAGTTTGCGCGCGCTGGGCTGTCGCCCCACAAGCGTCCCCGAGACGTGCGGTTCGTCGATGAACTGCCGAGGACCCCCAACGGCAAGCTCGACCGGGATGCCCTGCGCGAGTTCGACAGGGCCACCCCATGACCGGGCGGCTCGTGGTCGTGACCGGGGGCGGCAAGGGTATCGGGCGGGCGGTCGTCGAGCGCTTCGCTGCCAGTGGCGACCGGGTCGTCGCAGTGGGGCGCGACCACGACGCGGTCGAGGCAACGGCGGCTGCGTGTGGCGAGGCGGTGCGCGGCGAGGTCTGCGACGTCACCGACGAAGCCGCGGTGGCCGGGCTGGTCGATCGCATCGGTGCCGTCGACGTGCTGGTGAACAACGCGGGTGTCGCGGCCACGGCGCCGCTGCAAGGTATGACCCTCGCGGACTGGCAGGCACAGCTCGCCGTCAACGCCACCGGTGCCTTCCTGTGCACGCGGGCGGTGGTGCCGGGCATGGTCGAGCGCGGCAGCGGGCGGATCGTCACAGTGGCGTCGACCGCAGGTCGCGTAGGCTCCCGCTACACGGCCGGCTACACCGCGTCGAAGCACGCTGCCGTCGGGCTCATGCGTGCAGTGGCCGCCGAGGTGGCGGGCACCGGTGTCACCGCCAACGCAGTCTGTCCCACGTTCGTGCGCACTGACATGACCCGACGCTCCGTGCAACGGGTCGCCGCGACCACCGGCCGCACTGAGGCTGAGGCCGAGGCAGCACTGGTCGCCATCTCTCCGCTGGGTCGCTTGCTGGAACCCGAGGAGGTGGCCTTCGCGGTGACCTTCCTGGCGGCGCCGGAAGCGGCGGCTATCAACGGTCAGACGCTCGTTCTCGACGGAGGAGGCACCTGATGAGCCCGTTTCGAGCCTCGCCCGGTTTCACCGAGCGCTGGGAGCACTTCGACCTCGACATCTCCGACGGCGTGGCGACGGTGCGGCTGTCGCGGCCAGACAAGCTCAACGCACTCACCTTCGACACGTATGCAGACCTTCGTGACCTGCTGGGTGAGCTACCGCACCGCGGCGATGTGCGCGCGCTGGTGGTGACCGGCAGCGGACGAGGCTTCTGCTCAGGCGGCGACGTCGACGAGATCATCGGCGAGCTGCAGAAGATGGGCGCCGCGGAGCTGCTGGAGTTCACTCGCATGACCGGCGCGGTGACCAGGGCTTTGCGCGAGTGCCCGCTCCCGGTGATCGCCGCGGTCAACGGTGTCGCGGCGGGCGCCGGCTCGGTAATCGCCTTGGCCAGCGACTTCCGTCTCCTTTCCCGCTCGGCCTCGTTCGCCTTCCTCTTCACCAGGGTCGGGCTGGCGGGTGCGGACATGGGCTCGGCGTACCTGCTGCCGCGCCTGGTCGGCCTCGGCCGCGCGACGGAGCTGCTCATGCTCGGCGACCGGATCGACGCGCCTCGGGCGGAGGCGATCGGGCTCGCCACCGACGTCGTCGATGATGCGAGGTTGCCGGAGGTGACGGCGAGCCTGGCGCGCCGGCTCGCTGAGGGCCCAGCGGTCGCGTATTCCATGACCAAGGTCCTGTTGACCCGCGAGCTCGACATGGACCTCGGCAGCGCGATCGAGATGGAGGCAGCAACCCAAGCGCTGTTGATGAAGAGCCAGGATCACGGTGAGTTCTACGCCGCCTGGCGCGACGGCCGCCGACCCCGTTGGACCGGTCGATGAACCCGCACCGGATCGTGACGGCACCCGGGCTGGCGGAGCCGAGGGGCTACGCACATGCGGTTGTGGCCGAGCCGGGGACCCTGGTGTATCTCGGCGGTCAGACCGCCCAGGGTTCCGACGGAGCCATCCACGGCAGCACGATGGTCGAGCAGTTCGATCTCGCGGCGGGCAACGTCGTGGCAGCGCTGGCCGCCGCCGGCGGGCGGCCGGAACACCTTGTCTTCATGACCGTCTACGTCACCGACATCGCGGAGTACCGCGCGTCCCTCCGCGAACTCGGCGGTGTCTACCGCCGACACGTCGGACGCCACTA
>DASSDL010000098.1:0-19333 GCA_035697145.1 Acidimicrobiales bacterium | reverse complement strand
GGCGTTCAAGGGCATGATGTCGATCCACGAGCAGTCGCTCGACGGTCCTTCCGCCGACGACGCCGACGGCGACGCCGAGCTCGTCGGCGAGCCCGAGGCCGAGGTGAAGCTCGGCGACCTCGAGGCGCTCCGGGGCGTGGTCAAGTTCCCGGTGCGGATCAAGTGCGCCACGCTGTCATGGAACACTTTGCTGCAAGGCATCGACGAGCTGACCAGCACGTCCCCGCCCAGGTGATGCAGGTCCCATCGGGGTGACGTCGACGGCGGTCCGGCGCGGCGGCAGCTGAGGGTCGGGGGGCTGCTGGCGAGGGTTGAGAGCGCGATACCGGACGGGCTGCTCTGATTCATCGGACGCCGACGTACCCTCGGCGCCGACGTACCCTCGGCGCATGGCGAAGGCACGCCACGAAGCGGAGAGCGGCGAGACGATGCGGGTGCCGAGGAAGACGTACGAAGTCGAGTTGCTGCGGCTGCAGGGCGAGCTCGTCAAGATGCACGAGTGGGTGCGCGCCGAGGGCCGGCGCCTAGTCGTCATCTTCGAGGGGCGTGATGCGGCGGGCAAGGGCGGCGCGATCAAGCGCGTGACCGAGTTCCTCAACCCGCGCTTCGCCCGGATCGCAGCGCTGCCGGCGCCCACCGAACGCGAGCGGGGTCAGTGGTACTTCCAGCGCTACGTCGACCACCTGCCGACGGCCGGGGAGATCGTGCTCTTCGACCGCTCCTGGTACAACCGGGCCGGCGTCGAGCATGTCATGGGCTTCTGCACGGCAGAGGAGTACCACCGGTTCCTTCACCAGTGCCCTATCTTCGAGCGCCTGCTCGTGGAGGACGGGGTGCTGCTACGCAAGTACTGGTTCTCGGTCAGCGACGCCGAGCAGGAGCGCCGCTTCCACGACCGCCTCAACGACCCCCTGAGGTCGTGGAAGCTCTCACCCATGGACCCCGAGTCGATCATCCACTGGGAGGACTACTCGCGGGCCAAAGACCAGATGATGGTGCACACCGACATCCCCGAGGCACCGTGGTACGTGGTGGAGAGCGACGACAAGCGGCGGGCCCGCCTGAACATGATCGCTCACCTGCTGAGCACGCTCGACTACCACGACGTCGCCCACCCAGCGACGAAGCTGCCGAAGCGGCCGAAGCCCTCGGGCTACGTGCGCCCGCCCCGCACCGAGCAGCACTACGTGCCCGATCACGCCGCCACGCTCAAGTAGTACGTCGTAGCCCGCAGGTGACCGACCGCTGACCGCGGGCGCTACTCGCCCAGTGCCTTGTTCACAGCGCCGGCGAGTGCGAAGCACTTGTCGGTGATGCCCCCCTCGGCGTGCGAGGAGATGTCGATCACCACCCGGTTCCACGAGTTGGACCAGTCGGGGTGGTGGTCGAGCTTCTCCGCCTCGAGCGCCACCATCGCCATGAACCCGAAGGCCTCGACGAAATTGCGGAACTCGATCTCACGGTGCAGCGTGCCGTTCGCGATGCCCCAGCCCGGAACGTCGGCCAGGCGGGACTCGGCTTCGTCATGGGTGAGCTTGGCCATGGCCCTCATTGTTCACCCTCCGCACCGCTAGGGTCCGGCCATGGCGAACGGTCCGATCGAGCTTCTCGCCGGGGTGGTCGGTGCCGAGCACGTGCAAACCGGCGACGCCATCAAGCACGACTACGGCCACGACGAGGCGCTGACCGCCGAGCCGCAGCGACCCCTCGGGGTGGTGGCACCGGCGTCGACCGACGAGGTGGCGGCTGTCGTCCGCTTGGCGAACGAGCACCGCATCCCCGTCACCGCTCGGGGCGCGGGCACCGGGATGTCCGGTGGCTGCCTCCCACGACCCGACGGCATCGTCGTGTCCTTCGAGCGCATGAACCACATCCTCGAGATCGACACCGACAACTTCGTCGCCGTGGTCGAGCCCGGCGTGCAGCTCGACCAGCTCGACGCCGAGCTGGCGCCGCTCGGGCTCGTGTACCCGGTCTATCCCGGCGAGTACAGCGCCAGTCTCGGCGGCAACGTCGGCACCAACGCCGGCGGCATGCGGGCCGTCAAGTACGGCGTCACCCGCCACCACGTCCTGGGACTCGAGGCGGTGCTGCCCTCGGGCGAGGTGATCCGCTGTGGCGGCAAGATCGTCAAGGTCTCGACCGGCTACGACCTGACCCAGCTCATCATCGGGTCGGAAGGCACGCTGGCGCTGGTCACCAAGGCCTACCTCAAGCTTCACCCGCGGGCACCGCATCAGGCGACCGTGCTGGCGCCCTTCACCACCCTCGAGGCTGTCACCGGTGCGGTGCCCAAGATCCTGGCGAGTGGGGTGGGGCCGCTGATCCTCGAGTACATCGACATGCTCACGATGGCCGCCGCCACCGCCTACGTGGGCCTCGACCTCGGCATTCCGGAGGAGGTCCGCGAGGCGGCCTTCGCCTACCTGGTGGTGGCCCTCGAGAGCGGCCACGCCGACCGCTTGGAGGCCGACACCCACGCCGTGTCCGAGCAGCTGGCCGACCTGGGCGCCATCGACGTCTACGTGCTGCCACCGGGGGCCGCCGCCTCGCTGATCGAGGCCCGGGAGAAGGCGTTCTGGGTGGCGAAGGCCAACGGCGCCGACGACATCATCGACGTGGTCGTGCCCCGGGCCGCGGTGCCGGCGTTCATGACCCGGGTCGGCGAGATCGCCGCCGAGCACCAGGCCTGGATCGCGGGCTGCGGCCATGCCGGCGACGGCAACGTCCACATGGGCGTGTTCCAGGCCGACCCCGAGGTGCGCCACCGGCTCCTACGCGCCCTGTTCGAGGCCGGCATGGGGCTCGGCGGCGCCATCTCGGGCGAGCACGGCCTCGGTACGGAGAAGAAGGCCTACTTCATGGAGCTGGAGGACCCCGCGAAGATCGCCCTCATGCGGCGCATCAAGGCGGCGTTCGATCCCAACGGGATCCTCAACCCGGGCACGATCTTCAGTTGACGCGAGCTGGCCCGACATGACCGAGACCACTGATCCGACCGCCATCAACGGAGCCCAGGCGCTCATCCGCACGCTGGTGGCGTGCGGCGTGGACACCTGCTTCACCAACCCCGGCACCTCTGAGATGCACTTCGTGGCGGCGCTCGACTCCGTGCCAGAGATGCGGGCCGTGCTCGGGCTGTTCGAGGGCGTCGCCACCGGTGCCGCCGACGGCTACGCCCGCATGGCGGGGCGGCCCGCCGCCACCCTGCTCCACCTCGGCCCGGGGCTGGGCAACGGGCTCGCCAACCTCCACAACGCCCGCAAGGGACACGTGCCGCTGGTCAACATCGTCGGCGACCACGCCACTTACCACAAGCAATACGACGCCCAGCTCGAGTCGGACATCGAGACGGTGGCCCGCAATGTCTCCGCCTGGATCCGCCGGTCAGCAGCCACCGCAGAGGTGGGCAGGGACGCCGCCGACACCGTCGCGGCGGCAGCCGGACCGCCCGGGCAGGTGGCCACGCTGATCCTGCCCGCCGACGTGAGCTGGTCGCCGGGCGGCGCTGTGGCCGAGCCGGCCGACCCTGCGAGCGCCCCGGCCTCGCCTGATGCCGACGTGGTCGATGCCGTCGCCAAGGCGCTGCGCTCCGGGGAACCGGTTGGACTGCTCCTGGGCGGCACCGCGCTGCGCGAGCCGGGGCTCGTGGCCGCCAGTCGCCTCGCCAACGCCACCGGTGCCCGGCTGGTGGCGGAGACGTTCCCCACCCGACTGGAGCGGGGCGCCGGGCTTCCACCCATCGACCGCCTGGCGTACCTGGCCGAGTTCGCGAGTGCCCAACTCGATGGTCTGCGCCACCTGGTGGTGGTCAACGCCAAGGCGCCGGTGAGCTTCTTCGCGTATCCCGGCAAGGACAGCTACCTGGTCCCCGACGGCTGCCAGGTCCACGCGCTGGCGGCGCCGGGCAACGACGCCGCCGCAGCACTGGAGGCCCTGGCGGAGCTGGTGAGCGCCCCGGATGACGCCGCCACCCGCCAACCGGCCGACCGGCCGGACCTCCCGACCGGAGCGCTGACGGCCGAGGCCGTGGCCCGGGCGCTGGGGGCCATGCTGCCGGAGGGCGCCATCGTGTCCGACGAGGGCAACACGTCGAGCCTGTTCGCGCCCGCGCTCACGGCGGGCGCACCCCGACACGACTGGCTGACGCTCACCGGAGGCGCCATCGGCCAGGGCATGCCGGTCGCGACCGGCGCGGCCGTCGCCTGCCCCGATCGCCAGGTCGTCAACCTGGAGGCCGACGGCAGTGCGCTCTACACGGTCCAGTCGCTGTGGACCCAGGCCCGCGAGGGCCTCGACGTCGTGACGATCCTGTTCAACAACCGGTCCTACGCCGTCCTCAACATGGAGCTCAACCGCGTTGGCGCCGAGGCCGCCGGCCCCCGGGCGAAGGACCTGCTCGACCTGTCCCGGCCCGACATCGACTTCGTGGCGATCTCCCGTGGGCTGGGCGTGCCGGCTAGCCGGGCCACCACCGCCGACGAGCTGACCGTCCTGCTGGCCCGGGCCCTCGCCGAGCCCGGGCCCACGCTGATCGAGGCGATGGTCCCCTCGATCATGTGACCAGTGCGACCACCGCCCGTCGTGCGGTCGTCCTCCCACTTCGTCGCCCGCCCACAGGGGTCGTACAGTCACTCGAAGCGTGACCGAGGTGATGACGATCCTGCTGGTCGACCTTCCGGTCGGACCAGGAGACTCGCCCGACCACGGTGGTTGGGGGCAGCTGGACGAAACCGTGGCGGCGGCCGGCGGCGTCATCTTCGAGCGAACGGTCGACCTGGCGCACGGGACCGCCGGCACCACCGCGCTGGCGGCGTTCCACATCGCCGCGGACGCCGCCGCCGCCGCCGTGCGGCTGGCTCTGGCGATGCCCCCCGGCGGGGGGATCCGGACCGACCGCGGCCCGTTGCGCATCGCCCTGTGCACCGGTGAGGTCGACCCCACCGACGACGGTTATTGCGGCTCCGCCGTCGAGCGGGCCCTCCAGCTGTCTGCGCTACCGGTCGATGGCACGATCCTGGTTGCCGCGTCCACCGCGGTCATGATCAGCCATGCGCTGCCGCGCGGCGCCGACCTGGTGGACCTGGGCGGCCTGGCGGTCAGCGCGCATCGGCACGAGCGGGTCCACGAGCTGCGGTTGCCGACGACCCAGGCGGACGATGGTCCTCTGGACGACATCGGCGCCTCCAACCTGGGGTGGGCCCGACGGGCCGCGTCGGGGCTGGTGGTGGGCCGGGACGGGCCCGTCGAGCTGCTGGAGGGGGCGTGGGACCGCGCGCGGCGTGGCGAGCACCGGATGGTCGTGGTCTCCGGCGACCCGGGCATCGGCAAGACCACCGTGGCAGCCGAGCTGGCGCTCCGCCTGCACGCCGCCGGTGCCCTCGTGCTGTACGGCCGCTGGGACGAGGAGGCGCTCGCCCCGTACCAGGCCATCCGGGAGGCGCTCGGCAGCTACGCCGCGGCCAGCCCCAAGTGGCTACTGCGCGCCGACCTGACCAGCCATGCCGAGGACCTCGCCCGTCTCCTCCCCGACCTCGGCGCCCGCATCGGCGGCGTGCGGGCCGCCCTGGTCGACGACCCCGACGCCGAGCGCCGGCGCCTCTTCGACGCGGTGACGCACTGGCTGGGTGCGGTCGCCACCCGGCACCCCGTCCTGCTCGTGCTGGACGACCTGCAGTGGGCGGAGCGCTCGTCGCTGCTGCTGCTCCGCCACATGCTCGACGCTCCCCCCGACGCTCCCGTGCTCGTGGTCGTGACGCTGCGCGACGGCGATGTCGAGGGGATGGGGCCGCTGCACACCCTCGGCCTGTTCGAGGCCGGTGACGACGTCGAGCGGCTCGAGCTCAGTGGTCTGCCGCCGTCGGCGATCGAGCGGCTGGTGGCCCAGGCGCTGGGCCGCCCCGTCGACGAGGAAGAGGCGGGGATCGCCCGCTGGTTGGCCGACGAGACGGCCGGCAACCCGCTGTTCGTGCAGGAGATCCTGCGCGGCCTCGATGGCGCCGATCCGGGCGGCTCGCTCCGGGCCGTACGCGACCGGTTGCCGGAGCGGCTCCACGACGTCGTGCGTTGGCGGCTGGATCGCCTCGCTCCCGAGGTCGGAGACGCGCTGGCTGCGGCGTCGTTCATCGGTGAGGAGTTCGGCCTCGACGTCCTGGCGGCGATCCTCGACCGCCCCGCCATCGACGTCCGCCGGCGCCTGGACGATGCGGTGCACGCCGGGCTGGTACGGGATGCGGTCGACGAGCGCCTCGCCTTCGCCCATGCCGTCGTGCGCCGCACATTGCAGGAGGAGCTGCCCGCCGGTCGGACTGCGGGCCTGCACCGGCGCATTGCCGACGTGCTCGCCGAACGGGCCGGTGACGGATCCTCCGCCCCGGAGATCGCCCACCACTACCTGAACGCGGCGGACGCCCACCTCGGCGGCCGCGAGCCGTCCGACACGGCCCCCCTCGCGGCCGACGCGGCCGCCACCGCCGCCCTGGCCGTCCGTTGGGGCCGTGCCGCCGCCGACCAGGCCCGACGCGAGACGGCCTTCGAGGGCGCGGTCTGGTTCCTGGGACGAGTGGTCGACATCCACGACCGTGCCGCCGCGGACGAGGTGCTGGCGTGCGAGCTCCGGCTCGAGCTCGCCGAGGCGCACGATCGCGCCGGCGAGTTCACGGCCCGCGACCGCCGGCACCTCGAGGCCGCCGACCTGGCCCGCGCGCTCGATCGCACCGACCTGTTCACGCGCGCCGCTCTCGGATACGGCGGACGGCTCCCGGCAGCGGCACCGCCCAACCCCACGGCCCGCAGCCTGCTCGAGGAGGCCCTGGCCCGGCTGGCCCCCAGTGACAGCCGCCCTCGGGCGCTGGCGCTGGCGCGCCTGGCCCACGTGCTAGCCGTGGCGGCCCCCCATGCCGAACGACGGGCCGAGTCCGACGAGGCGGTGGCGATGGCCCGTCGGCTCGATGCTCCCGTGGTGCTGGCCTCGGTGCTGGTGTCGCGCAGCCTGGCACTGGACGGCCCCGATGACGTCGACGAGCAGCTCGACCTGGGTGCCGAGGTCATGGCCATCGGGCGCCAGACAGGTGACCCGGATCTGGTGCTGCAGGGGGCGCGGGCGCGAGTCCAGGCGCTGTTCGTGATCGGCCGGCACACCGAGGCGCAGATGTTGGCCCGCGAGCTGACCGCCCTCGCCCACGAGGTGCGGCACCCCGACCACCTGCGCATCGCCTCGATGTGGGCGACGATGTGGGCCGTCATCGAGGGTCGGTTCGACGAGGCGCAGGCGCGCGCCGAGGCCCTGCGGCAGGAGCTGCGAGCCGCCGGCCACTCGCAGGCGCAGCTCGTGAACGTCGCCCAGACCTTCGTCCTGCGGCTGTTGCACGGGGGCCTCGAGGTCCTACGGCCCGTGATCGAAGCCAGCCCCCCGATCGAGGTGTACCGCCTCAACAGCTGGGCGCTGCTGTCATGGCTGGAAGCGGGCAGCGGCGATGTCGTCCGGGCACGGGAGGTGCTCGACCGGATCGACCCGGCGGAGCTGGCGTCGCAGGATCGCGGCTACCTGTGGGGGCCCACGGTCATCGGGGCCGGGGCCGCGGCCGCCACCATCGGACACAGAGCCTGGGCGCAAGCGACCCACCAGGCGCTGCGCCCATACACCGGACGCAACGCGGTGATGGGCTACGCATCGTTCCTCGGTGCTGTGGATCACCACCTGGGCACGCTCGACGCGGCGCTGGGCAGCAGCGACGCCGCGGTCGACGAACTGGAGGCGGGACTCGAACGGCACCGGTCCCTCGGAGCCCGTCCCTTCGTGGCCCTGTCCGCTCGCTGGTTGGCCAACGTGCTGGCCGACCGCGACGCAGCCGGCGACGCCGACCGCGCCCTGTTGTTGCACGCCGAGAGCGTGGCGTTGGACGAGGAGCTCGGCCTGCCATCGCTCCCCGCGGCACATCCCAAGCTCGGTCGGGATTGAGTGGCTGTCGCAGCGACGGACCTCCCCAAGCGCCGCTCCGAGGCCATACCGCTGAGCCCAGCCAGAAGCCGGCGGCCAGCGACTCAGCGGTTGTAGCGGTCGAGGTGACCGCTCACGACGGGGAACACGTCGGTGGGGGCGTCACGGCCGATGAGCGCGTCGAGGTGCGCATAGCCCGGCAGGATCACCCGCTCGGAGAGGGCCGGGTCGTTCGCCTCCTGTAGCCACCGCAGGGTCCGCAGGCTGCCCTCGGGGCGGAAGATGTAGTTGCGCTGGCCCTGCACCAGGAGGATCGGTAGCCGCAGGCGCTCCGGGTGGCTGACGTAGCTGTCCGTGCCGTCCGCGGCCACCGCCTTCCGGGCCTTCATGATGACCGCCATGTGGTCGAGCGCCCGCAGGTTGCCGACACCGAACATGTTGTCGAGCTGCTCGTGCGTGACGTCGTTGAGCTGGTCGTGCGTGTGGGTGCAGCCGTAGATGGCGTTGATCCAACGGCACACCGGCTTGGCGCAGCGCTCACCCGCCGGCATGGGGACCGCTCGCAGGCCCACGTCCAACAGCTTCTTGAGTGCCGAGCCGCCGGTGAACGGTGCCACCCTGTCCAGCCCCAACCCCCCCAACAGCGACCCGACCCCGAGCGCGGCCTTGGCCTGGTTGACCAGCGACGTCTCCGGATGAAGCGTGAACTGCATGCACACGGCGGAGCGCACGTCGGGGATGCTTCCCGAGGCCAGCGCCATCATCAGCGACGCCGACCCGACGCAGTGCCCGACCGCCTGCACGCTCGAGGCCCCCGTCACCCGCAGCACCTCCGCGACCGCCGCGGGCCAGTCGGCGGTGGCGATGTCGTCGAGCGTGAACGACGTGCGCGACGAGGGCAGGTCGATCCCGGCCCGGTAGTCGAACAGCCAGACGTCGTAGCCCTTGGCCACGAGGTGCTCCGCGAGGTTGGTGTCGATGGTGCCGCCGATGAACGACATGGCCGACATGCCGAACCCGGGCGCGAGGAGCACCGGCCCGCGGCGCCCGCCCTCGTAGCGGGTCAGCCGCAACCACGCGTCGTCGCCCAGGTCGCTGCCCTCGTGCCAGCATCCGTCGCCGCCGCACCAGCGCGGCTCGGCCGCCGGCAGCAGCAGGCGCCGGGTTCCGTCACCCGTGGGCGGCACCGGCACGGGCGGCGCCGCCGGGAAGTGACCGACCCCGTCGAGGGGCCCCCCGTACACCGCGCCCAGCGAGCGCAGGAACCGGGTGGAGAACCGGGTGAGCCAGCGCGCCTGCGCGAGCGGCCCGTCGACGCCGGAGACGCGCATGGTGCTGAGCTGGCGAACGAAGTCGGCGGCGCTGAGCCGCATGACGCCGGCGGCCACCACGTCGGATCCGCCGGTGATCGTGACGTAGAGCGTGGTGGTGTCGGACCAGGCGTCCAAGCCCGAGCGGTCGTGCAGGTACTTGGTGCCCTCGAAGCCGAACTCCTCACCGTCCTCGGCTACCAATCGCATCGAGTAGCGCATGTGCCAGGTGTCCACGTGGGTCCGGTCCTCCTGCATCAGGCAGAAGGTCCCGTCGGCGACGCGCAGGCGCTGGGGCGACAGCACCGGTGCCGTGACGGTCCCGGACAGCCGCCCGGGCGTCGCGGGATCGCGCAGCAGCGCCTCAAGGTCGTCGATGCTCACGGTGAGGACGAACTCCAGAGGCGTCCCCTCGGCGCGGCCCCGCCGCTCCCCCGCCACGGCATCACCATCGACAGACGGCGCCGCCCAGCCCGCCATCCGCTCGGTGAAGGTCACGCGCGGCCGCCCCATGGGCGGACCGGACGGCCGTCGACCAGCGGGGGCCGCGTGGCGGCCGCTCCAGCCCCGGTCGGCGGCCAGGAGGTCGGACGCCCGCTCGGCCAGCGCCGAGATGGTCAACAGCGGGTTGACGGCCAGGGGCCGGGGAACGATGGCGCCGTCGGCCACCACCAGGCCGTCGTGGACCTCGCGGTCGGCGCCCGTGAACACCCGGCCGGCGTGGTCCACCACCCCGCGGGCGCCGTCGTCGGCCATCGGGCAACCGCCGAGGGGGTGGACGGTCACCAGCGAGTCGTTGAACAGCGGCGTCGACAGGGGGTTGCCGACGAACGTGGCGCCCAGGGAGGCGCTCATCTTCTGGAGCACCTCGGCGTTGCGGTCGAACACCGGGCGGTCACCCGCACCCACCCATTCGACCTGCACGGTGTCGCCCTCCAGCCGGAGCTGGCCGTCGCCGGCGTCGTCGCTCATGACGAGGTAGGTGAGGGTGTGGTCGGCGGCCCCGCCCCGCCATGCGAGCAGCCGCCGGGGGTTGCGCCGGAACCGGCCCCACATGCGCCGGGCGAACGCCGACGGGCCACCGCCCCCGCCGGCCTCGGACGCCACCGCGAAGGCCGCCGGCATCAGCGGCCGGAGCGCACCGGGGATGGCGCCCTCCTCCACGAGCAGCGCCCGAGACCGGTCGGCGGTGAGGTCGACCATGCCGGTGATGCTGGGGCCGACGCTGGTCTCGGGGGTCGATGGGCGGCGCCCGGTCCCGATCCCGCGCACCGGGACCTCCGCGCCGTAGGCGAACGCCAAGACGTCGCCGTTGCCGCTGAACCGAGACCCCAGCCGGGGGGAGACGGCCAGGTCCTCGGTGCGGGACCGCATGAGGATCTGCGTGGACCCGAGCGTGCCGGCGGCGAGCACGACCACGTCTGCGAACACGAAGGAGGCCGGGGCACCGAGGCGGTGCCGCCCGTCACCGGGGGCGTCGAAGGTGACGATCCAGCCACCTCGTTCCCCGGATGCGGGGCGGACGGTACGAACCGGCGTCTCGCAGAAGATCTCGGCACCGTGGGCGACGGCGTCGGGCAGGTAGTTGACGAGCACGGTGTTCTTGGCGTTGTGGTTGCACCCGCTGACGCAATCGCCGCACAGGATGCAGGCCCCCTGGTAGACGCCGGCGGCGTTGACGCCGGCCTCGAACGTGACGTTGATCCCGGGACGTTCGACCGTCGCTACGACGCCTTCGGCGGCGACTTCCAGGGCCGCCAGCTTGGCCGGCTCCGGCCACTCGTCGGGATAGGGGGTCGAGCCGAGCATCCGCTCCGCGCGCTCGAAGTAGGGGGCGAGCGCGTCGCTACCACGACCTCGCAGCTCGGCCGGCCAGCGCTCGTCGTCGAAGACCCAGGCGGGCGGGCGCAGCGCCACGCCGGCGTTGATCAGCGACGTGCCGCCCAGGCCGCAGCCCACCATGACGCTGACTTCGTCGTCGGCGTGCAGCTCGAACAGGGCGGACCGGGACCCGAGGCGGCGGCGGGGCGTGCGGACCTGGAGCTGGCGCAGGGCCCGCCACGGGGTGTCCGGGTAGTCACCGGGGCGGAGCTCTCGCCCCCGCTCGAGCACACACACCGACCGGCCCAGCCGGGCCAGTCGGGACGCGGCGATGGCGCCGCCGTAGCCGCTGCCGACGACCACGACCTCGTATCGCTCGCGTAGGCGGTCGAGCGGGAGCGACAGACGTGCTTCCCGCTCCACGGCCGCTCGGGCCGGGGCCTCACCCACTGGCTCGACGTCCAAGGCATCGATCTGCTGCTGGATCACCGTCCCCAGGCCTTCCTGCGTGATGCCTGCTACCTGTCCTGCACGGTCGCGCAAGTGGGCCGGCCCCGCCGCAGGCCGGCCCACTGCCGGGGTGCATCCGCCGTGCTCACCCGTTCCCGCCACGAATTTCCGCCGCAACGTGTCGGCTGGGATGGCACGTGGTTGCTCCGTGGGGGGCATGATGCGGCGGGCCGCGCAACATCCGCGCAACGCCTTGCGACAAGCGGCGCGCAAACGCCCTCCTCGTATGGATGACCTGGGCTTTCCGTTCTGGGTGACAGACTCGTTGGGGAGGAGGCAGGTGCGTCTCGAGATCACGCTCATCGGCGACATCGCGGTCGGGGGCGAGGGCGACGAGTCCAGGCTGTCGCTGGCGGGAGCGAACGCCCAGGTCGCGCTGGCGCTGCTGACGCTCGAACGAGCCCAGGGCGTCACGTCCGATCGGCTCGCCGAGGCCCTGTGGCCCGACGGCCTACCGGCGACCTCGGGCTCCGCCTTGCGCATGACCATGAGCCGGGTCCGATCGTTCCTCAAGGAGGCGCTAGGTCCCGCCGCACCCGACCCGCTCGTGGCCCAGGGCGGGCGCTATCGCTGGCAGTTGCCCGACGGGGTTTCGGTCCACGTCGACGTCGAGGATGCCGAACAGGCCCTGGCCGCCGCCCGCGAGGCCTTGGCCTCCGGCGATACCGCCTCCGCAAACCGGGGCGCGTCTCACGCCGCCGCCCGGCTCCGGGGCCCGTTCCTGGCGGGCCGCCACGGGGCCTGGGTGGACGAGCAGCGTGATCGCCTGTCCGACCTGCTGGTGGCGGCCCTCGAGGTGGCGAGCCGGGCGATTCTTCGTCAAAGCGGCGACGCGGCGGCAGCCCTGGCCCTCGCCGACGAGGCCGTCGAGCGGGCACCCCTGCGGGAGAGCGCCCACCGCGCCCGCATCGCGGCCCATGCCGCCGCCGGCAACCGGGGCGAGGCGCTGCTCGCCTACCAGCGCCTGCGCCGCGTCCTGGCCGATGAGCTGGGGATCGACCCCGACGCCGAGACAGAGGCCGCGTACCTCCAGCTGCTGGGTCCGGCGCCGCCGGCTCGGGTGGTGAGCGTGGGCACGGGTCCCGACGCCGCAGGCCCCGCCGACGCCGGCAGTGGGGTCTCCGCTCCGGCACCGTTCGTGGGCCGCGATACCGAGCTTGCCGTGCTGGGCACCGCCTGGGATCGGGCCGCCGCCGGCGCCCGCCACGTCGTCGTCGTGACGGGCGAGGCCGGGATCGGCAAGACCCGCCTGGCCACCGAGGCGGCCCGCCGGGTGTCGGCGCAGGGTGGACTGGTGCTGTTCGGTCGTTGCGACCAGGAAGCGATCGTGCCGTACCAGCCCATCGTGGAGGCGCTCGACGGCTACGTCGCCGCCACGCCGGCCGACGAGCTCCCCGCACTGGACGAGGCGGCCCGGGCCGAGCTGGCGACGGTACTGCCCTCGCTCGACGGGCCCCGAACGCCCGGCGGCGGCCCCGACGGGCGAGCCCGCCTGTTCGACGCCGTCACGACGCTGGTGGCATCGGCGGCGGCCGACCGTGCGGTGCTGCTGGTGCTCGACGACCTGCAATGGGCGGACGACGACACCCTGCTGCTCGTGCGCCACCTTCTCCGACGGGCCGGCGACGCGCCGGTGCTGGTGGTCGCCATCTCGCGCGACCAGGACGTAGCTCCCGGCAGCGTCCTGGGCGACGTCATCCACGCCCTCGACCGCGACGGCTGGGTGCGTCGCCTGCCGTTGGGGGGCCTGGACGAGTCGGACGTGCGCGTCCTCGTGCGGCAGAGCGTGCCGGGCCCTCGTTATCAGGTGACGCTGGCCCGCCGCCTGGTGGCCGAGACCGCCGGCAATCCCTTCCTGGTCACCGAGATGCTGCGTGCACCGCTGGATGCGCCGGACGCGCCGATCCCGCTCGGCGTCCAGGAGCTGGTCGCCGGCCGGCTCGGGCGCCTCGGCGGTGCCGCCACCGAGCTGCTGCGCGTGGCGGCGGTGGCGGGAACGCGGTTCGAGCTGGACCTGGTGGCGGCCGCGGCGGGCCTCGACGACACGGACACCCTCGATGCCCTCGATGCCGCGCTGGGGTCGGGGTTGGTCAGCGAAGAGAGCGCCGAGCGCTACCGGTTCCCGCACGACATCGTGCGCCGCACCCTCGTCGCCCAGCTGAGCGGCGCCCGGCGCCGCGCCCTGCATGCGCGGCTGGCCGACGCCATCGAGTCCCGGCGGTCCGATCGCCTCCACGACTACACGGCCATCCTTGCGCACCACACATCCGCGACCGCCACGCCGCAGGGGGATCGACGAGCGGTGCGCTGGTCACGGGCCGCCGCCGCCCAGGCGACCGAACGCCGGGCGCTGGCCGAAGCGGTGCGATTGGAACGCCAAGCCCTCACCCACCTGCCGGCGGACGACGGCGGCCAGCGCGCCGAGGTGCTCACCGACCTGGCGATGGCGCTGCTGGCCGCCGGCGATCCCGGCGGGGAGCCCACCCTCATCGAGGCGGCCACGGTGGCCCGGCGGCACGGCCGGTTCGACGTGCTCGCCCGCGCCGCGCTGGCGCTCGCCGACCGCAGTGCGGAACGTCCGGAGCTGCGGACAGATGCCGGAGCCCTGGTGGAGGTGGCTCTGGGCTCGTTCCGGCCGACCGACGAGGACGGCGCGCTCGTGCACGCGCGGCTGCTGGCCCGCGCCGCGGCCCTCGGCGGCAGCACCGGCCCGCGCCTCTCCGACGATGCCCTGCAGGCCGTACGCCGACGGTTGGATGCGCTGGGCGGCCCCGATCACCTCGACGAGCGGATCGCCCTCGCCGACGACCTGGCCATCCTCGCCGACGCGGCGGGTGACGCCGCCTCGGCCGTGGTGGCCGCGCACGAGCGCGCCATGGCAGCGGCGTTGGCCGGCGACGACGAGATGGTCCAGGCCTGCCTCCATGTCATCGAGGAGGCCGCGGCCAAGACCGACGATCGGGTCGCAGCGGCGTTGGCGGCGGAGCACGAGGCCGCGAAGGCGGCGATGACCGGCCACTTCGACGACGCGCTGGTGGCGGTCGAGGCCGCCGCCCGCGCCCGCGGCGTCCTCGACGGGCCGGAGGCGGCGGGCATCGTGGGCCGGCGGCATCGCGCGGTCCTGGCCTGGGTGCTGAGCTCCCCGGCGTCCGTCGCCTCCGACGCCCATGCAGCGGGCGGGCCGGATCCGACCGCCGACGCCGCCCTCGAGCTCCTCGTCCGGGGTGAAGGCGACGGCGCCAGGCTCGTCGCGCGCGACATGGTCGCCGGCGTACGACCCCTTCCGCCGGGGGACGAGCACCAGCACGCACTCGGCGTCTTGGCGCTGGTCGCCGCCGACCTCGGAGATCCCGGACTCGTCGATGCGGTCCGGGCCCTGCTGGCCCCTCACGCCGACCTGACGTGTGGCATCGGCTACCGCACCTTCGCCGGCGTGGCCGCGTTCCACCTCGGCCGGCTGGCTGCGGTGTCGGGAGACTGGGCCGACGCCGAGCGCCACATGCTGGTCGCGCTGCGCCGCTACAGCGCCCTCCAGGCCCGCCCGTGGGTGGCGTTCACGCAGAGCGTGCTGGCCGACGTGCTCGAGGCGCGGGGCCGGCCATCCGACCGCGAGTGGCTGGCCGCCCTGCGCGGCGAGTCCCGCTGGGCGACGGCGACGCTGGGGCTGCGCGAGCTGTAGCGCTGGCCTCAGGCGAGGGGGTCGGCGAATGGGTCGTCGCCGCCGGGGCCTCCGAAGGGGTCCTCGATGGCGGGGCGGATCGAGACGGGTTGGCCCTCGTCCTCGCCCGCCAGCTCGGCGCCGAGCATCCCGGCGTAGCCCCGGTCCTCGACCTCCTCCGACAGCTCGGGGCCGCCGGAGCGGACGATCTGGCCCTTGGCCAGGACGTGCACCCGGTCGGCCCGGAGCTCGTGCAGCAGCCGGCTGTAGTGGGTGATGGCGAGCACGCCGAGGCCGATCTCGTTGGTGGCAGCCTCCACCCGGCGGGAACAGGCCCGCAGCGCGTCGATGTCCAGGCCGGAGTCGAGCTCGTCGAGCACGGCGATGGATGGGCGCAGCACGCCGAGCTGCAACGTCTCGTTCTTCTTCTTCTCGCCGCCCGACAGGTCGACGTTCAGCGGGCGGTCGATGAGCCGGAGATCGAGGGCTAGGCGTTGGGCCTCGGCCCGGATGTCGGCGTCGACGGCGGCAGCGTCGCGCCCACCGGCCCGGGCTGCGGACTCGAGCAGTGCGTGGAGGGACACGCCCGGCACCTCGGTCGGATACTGCAGGGCCAGGAACAGCCCGGCCTGGGCACGCTGCCATGGCTCGAGGCCCAGCAGGTCGACGCCGTCGAGCGTGACGGACCCGCCGAGCACCTCGTAGCCGGGCCGGCCCATCAACACGTGGGCAAGCGTCGACTTTCCCGATCCGTTGGGTCCCATGACGGCGTGAACCTCGCCGGACCGCACGGTCAGGTCGATGCCGCGCAGGATCTCCTTGCCCGACACGCCCGCCCGCAGGCCGGAGATCTCGAGCACGTGCCCAACCTTGGGAGGGCTACTCATCGATGACCACCACGATGTCGCCGTCCTCGACCCGCACCTCGTAGACGGGCTCGGGCCTGGTGGCAGGCAGGCTGAGGGGCTCGCCGGTCTCGAGCGAGAACTCGCTGCCATGCTTCCAGCACTCGATCGTCCTCTCCTCGGCGTGCACCTCGCCCTCGGCGAGCGAGATGTCCTGATGCGTGCAGCGGTCGCCGATGGCGTAGACGTCGTCACCGATCCGGACGACGGCGATCGGCCGCTTGCCGACCTCGAACCGGCGTGCCTCGCCCGACTCGAGCTCGTCGAGGCGGCAGAGCCGTTGCCGGATCGCGTGCTCGGGCATCACGCCTCGCGCCTCTCGAACTTGGCGGCGACCGTGGAACGCAGCAGCGGCACCACCGCCGGAACCGGTGCCCGGCCCAGGACCTCGTCGAAGAACCCGCTGACGATCAGCCGCTCGGCCTCGTCGGTGGGGAGCCCCCGGCTCTCGAGGTAGAAGCGCTGCTCCTCGTCGATGGGACCGACGGCGGAGGCGTGGCTGCAGCGCACGTCGTTGTTCTCGATCACCAGGTTGGGCACCGACTCGGCCCAGGCCCCGTCGGACAGCTTGACGTTCCGGTTGGTCTGAAAGGCGTTGGTGCCCCGGGCCTGCTTCCCCACCCGGATCATCCCGGTGTAGACGGACCGCGACCGACCACCGACCGCACCCTTGAACAGCAGGTTCGACGTGCAATCGGGGGCGATGTGATCCTGGAAGGTGCGGAAGTCGAGGGTCTGGTCGCCCTCGCCGAAGTACACCGCATCGAGCTCCCCGGTAGCGCCCCGTCCCACCATGCGGCAATCGGTGCGCAGCCGGGTGTAGTCGCCGCCGAAGCCGACGGTGGTGGTCCGCAGGCTGGCCTCGGCCTCGACGCTGGCCACCTGGAGCCCGAGCTGCCAGCTGGCGAGCCCGAGTTGCTGCACCGTCAGGTGGCCCACCCGGGCGGCGCGCCCGACCATGATCTCGGTGACCGGCACGACCAGGCTCGGCTCCGGTCCCGACAGCTGGATCTCCAGGACGGACACCTCGCTGTCGTCCCCCGCGTCGACCACCAGCCGAGGGAAGGCGGCGCAACCGTCGCCCTCGGTGACATGGGCTACCACGACCGGCGCGTCGACGGTTACACCCGCGGGCACGCGCACGACCACGGGGTCACCAACGAAGGCGTCGTTGAAGCCGAGAAACACGTCGGGGGCCTGGTCGATGGCGGCGCCGAGCACGTCGGCATCGCCCTCGCCGGTCCGCTCGGCTCGCATGCCCTTGGCGGCCAGGTCGCCGCGCACCTCCGCGTGGACGACCCGCCCGTTGCGGACGACGACCAGGGCCGCCCGCGCCGGCGTGGCGTCGAGCAGCGGGCGCAGGAGCTCGGGGACGCCGGTAGCCCCACCGCCGGCGGCCGCCGTGCCGGACGCCGGCTGGAAGTCGTCGAGGTCGAGGTCGTCGATGCGGCTGTAGCGCCACACCTCTTCCTCGGTGGTGGGCAGGCTGGCGCCCGCGAATCCCGTGGCGGCCGCGGCGCGCCGTCGGCGCAGCCAGTCGGGGCCGTCGAGCGCGGCGCTCGCGTCAGGGGTGAAGGTGCTCAGCGTCTAGGTCCTTTCGCAGGTCGCCCGGAGCGGGTGGGCGCCGCGGTCAGGAGCGATCGAGCCTATCGGGTACCCGTGGTCATGGCTTGCGGCGGAACCAGCGGCGCCAGCGGGGCTCCGCCTCCCGGTCCCGCTCGGCGTGGACCTCGGCCATGATCTGAGGGCCGGCGGCGTTGACGATCTCCTCGGCCTCGTCGAGCAGGCGGGCCACAGAACCGTCGGCGCGGTCGAGCGCATCGAGCGGCTCGTCAGGGGTCCTCGGGGTGACCAGCGTGCCGTGCGACCAGTTGACGTCGGCCATGCGCCGCTGGTATGCGGGGCAGTTCTCGGGGCACCGCCACGGGGCCTCGGGTGCCAGATCGAGGTTGCACTTCCGCACGGTTTCCCCGTCGCGGTAGGTGCGTGACTCGAAGTGCTTGCAGTCCTGGCGCATCGGCACGGGCACATTCTGCCAGCTCCCGCCGCGTTTTCTTCGCGGGGATGGCCGCGCCGACAGCCCATCCCGCGAACAAGACGCGTGGGCGGTCGCCTAGCCGACCGACCCCTCCATCTGGAGCTCGATCAGGCGGCTCCACTCCACGGCGTACTCCATGGGCAAGGTGCGGGTGACCGGCTCGATGAAGCCGTTGACCACCATGCTCATGGCCTGCTCTTCGGAGAGCCCGCGGCTCATGAGGTAGAAGAGCTGCTCGTCGGCCACCTTGGACACGGTGGCCTCGTGGCCGATCTGGGCGTCGCGGGCACCCACCTCCATGTAGGGGAACGTGTCGCTCACCGAGTCCTCGTCGAGGATGAGCGCGTCGCACTGCACGTGGCTCTTGCAGCCGAAGGCGTCGTCCTCGACCCGGACCAGGCCGCGGTACGACGTGCGGCCGCCGTCCTTGGAGATCGACTTGGACACGATCTTGGACGTGGTCTCGGGCGCGGCGTGCACCATCTTGGCGCCGGCGTCCTGGTGCTGGCCGGGCCCGGCGTAGGCCACCGACAACACCTCACCGGTCGCCTTGGGACCCACCATGTACACGGCCGGGTACTTCATCGTGAGGCGCGACCCGATGTTGCCGTCGATCCATTCCATGTGGCCCTCCGCCTCGACCCGGGCGCGCTTGGTGACCAGGTTGAACACGTTGTTCGACCAGTTCTGGATGGTCGTGTAGGTCACCCGGGCGCTGGGCTTGACCACGATCTCGACCACGGCGGAGTGCAGCGAGTCGGTGGTGTACACCGGGGCCGAGCAGCCTTCGATGTAGTGCACCTTGGCGCCCTCGTCGGCGATGATCAGCGTGCGCTCGAACTGGCCCATGTTCTCCGCGTTGATGCGGAAATACGCCTGCAGCGGGAACTCGATTTTCACGCCCTTCGGCACGTAGATGAACGAGCCGCCCGACCACACGGCGGTGTTCAGCGCCGCCAGCTTGTTGTCGTTGGCCGGAATCACCGTGCCGAAGTACTCGCGGAAGAACTCGGGGTGCTCCTTGAGCGCCTGATCGGTGCCCATGAAGATGACGCCCAACCTCTCGAGGTCGGCACGGATGTTGTGATAGACGACCTCTGAGTCGTACTGGCCACCGACCCCTGCGAGATACTTCTTCTCGGCCTCTGGAAT
>DASSDL010000097.1:0-11797 GCA_035697145.1 Acidimicrobiales bacterium | reverse complement strand
TCGAAGGCGGTGCGCATCTCGGCGGCGGCGTCGAGGTCGCCGCCCACCGCCGCCAGCGCCGCCACCTGGGAGACGTTGGAGACGTTGGAGGTGGCGTGCGACTGCAGGTTGGCGGCCGCCTTGATCACATCGAGCGGGCCGGCCATCCAGCCCACGCGCCAGCCGGTCATGGCGTACGTCTTGGCGACACCGTTGACGACGACGCACCGCTCGGCCAGTTCGGGCACCAGGGTGGGCATCGACGTGAAGACATGGTCGCCATACGTCAGGTGCTCGTAGATCTCGTCGGTGACGACCCAGATCCCCCGGTCGACGGCCCATCGACCGATCGCCTCGACCTCCGCGGGCGGGTAGACGACGCCGGTCGGGTTGGACGGTGAGACGAACATGAGCGCCTTGGTGCGGTCGGTCACGGCCGCGTCGAGTTGATCGAGCGTGACCCGGAAACCTGTCGCCTCGTCGGTGGACAACACCACCGGCACGCCCCCCGCCAGCCGGATGGGCTCGGGGTAGGTGGTCCAGAACGGCGCCGGGAGCAGCACCTCGTCGCCGGGGTCGAGCAGCGTGGCGAACGTGTTGTACACGGCGTGCTTGCCGCCGTTGGTGACGAGCACCTGGGCGCCCTGCACGTCGTAGCCGGAGTCACGCTTGGTCTTGGCGGCGATGGCCTCGCGCAGCTCTGGCAGCCCCGCCGTCGGCGTGTACTGGTGGTTGCGGGGGTTGCGGCAGGCCTCGGCGGCCGCCTCGACGATGTGGGCGGGCGTCGGGAAGTCCGGCTCACCGGCGCCGAAGCCGATGACCGGCTCGCCCGCCGCCTTGAGGGCCTTGGCCTTGGCGTCGACGGCGAGCGTGGCCGACTCGGTGATGGCGGCCACCCGGGATGAGATGCGGCTCGTGGTAGGCGTGGACGACAACGCGTTGGCTCCTTGTCTCGGACCGCCGCGATAGTGGCACGTGATGAGCGTCGCCATCCCAGACATAAGGATCCCCGTCGAGCTGCTCCCCCGCGACGGCCGGTTCGGGTCGGGCCCGTCCAAGGTGCGCCCGGAGGAGGTCGAGGCCCTGGTGGGCACCGGCACCACCTACCTGGGCACCAGCCATCGGCAGGGAACCGTGCGGTTCATGGTGGCGGCGCTGCGCAACGGCATCGCCGAGCTGCTTTCGCTGCCCGATGGCTACGAGGTCGCCCTCGGCAACGGCGGCACCACCGCGTTCTGGGACGCAGCCACCTTCGGCCTGATCGACCAGCGCAGCCAGCACCTGACCTTCGGCGAGTTCTCGTCCAAGTTCGCCGCCTGCGCCGCCGCCGCGCCGCACCTCGGCGACCCCGAGATCATCGAGTCGGCGCCCGGCACGGCCCCCACCCCGAAGGCCAACCCCGATGTGGACGCGTACTGCTTCACCCACAACGAGACATCCACGGGCGTGGCCCTGCCGCCGGTTCGGCCGGAGGGTGCCGAGGGCCTTGTTCTGGTGGACGCCACATCGGCCGCCGGGGGGCTGCGGTTCGACGCCTCGCAGGTGGACGCCTATTACCTCGCCACGCAGAAGGCGCTCGCCTCGGATGGCGGCCTGTGGCTTGCCGCGCTGTCGCCGGCGGCCGTCGAGCGGGTCGAGCGCATCTCGGCGGGCGACCGCTGGGCACCAGCCTTCCTCGATCTCGGCATCGCCCTGGACAACAGCCGCAAGGACCAGACCTACAACACGCCGGCGTTGGCGACGATCTTCCTGGCCGTGCAGCAGATCGACTGGGTGCTGCACAACGGTGGCCTGCCCTTCGCCGCCGGGCGCTGCGACCGATCGGCGGAGATCCTCTACAGCTGGGCAGAATCCCGGGACTACGCCACCCCGTTCGTGGCCGACCCTGCGATCCGCAGCCATGTGGTGGCGACCATCGACCTCGACGACGAGCTACCCGCCGCCACGGTGAGCGCGGTGCTGCGCCAGAACCTCGTCGTCGACACCGAGAGCTACCGCAAGCTGGGGCGCAACCAGCTGCGGATCGCCATGTTCCCCGCCATCGATCCCGACGACGTCGAGGCGCTCACCCACTGCATCGACTACGTGGTCGAGCGCTTGGGGTGAGGGGATTGCCCGAGGCAACAGCGAACGTTGGTCGGGGGGCGAGGCAATAGCGAACGGAAACCGTTCGTCATCGCCTCGGGCTCGCCCCGGCGTCTGTCATTGCCTCAAGGACCAGCGGTTATGCGGGCGCGGAGCTCGGCGACCCAGTCGCCCTCGGGCCAGCACCCCTCGACCAGCCAGGTGGCGCCGGCCGCCGCGTACTCGGCGGCGGGAACGCCCGGCGCCCAGGCGGCCACCACCTCCCAGCCGGGCGGCGCCTCGACCCCGGCGAGGTAGCCGGCCAACCGGTCGGGCGTGGGCGGCTCGAAGCCGGCCAGGGGCACCACCCCATCCCACCGCACCGCCCGGGCGAGCGGGCGGCGATGGGGAGCCACCGCCGCCACCCAGATCGGCGGCCGGGGTCGCTGGACCGGCCGTGGCAGCAGCTCGCTGTCGATCCGGTAGTGCTCCCCCTCGTGGGCGACCGGCCCGCACATGAGCCCGTCGAGTACCGTCAGCGCCTCGTCGAGCATCGCCGCCCGGTGGCGCTGGTCGGCGGGCTCGCCGAAGGCGGCGAAGTCGTCGTCCGGCGGCTCGCCGATGCCGACGCCGAGGATGGCCCGCCCTCCGCTCAGGTGGTCGAGCGTGGTCAGGTGCTTGGCCACCATCCAGGGGCGGCGTCGGGCCAGCGGCGTGACCAGCGTGCCGAGCCGCACCCGATCGGTGGCCTGCGCCACGGCCCCCAGCAGCACCCAGGGGTCCTGGACGTCGAGCCGCGAGCGTCGCTGGAACACGACGTGGTCCCACAGGAACACGCCGTCCCAGCCCGCCTGTTCGGCCTCGACGGCCAAGGCGACCAGTGTGGCGGCGTCGGTGAACGGTGGGAGGCTGACGCCCGTGCGCATGGGGGAACCGTACGCCGGTGCCGTGACATGTCGGCCTGAGGTCCTGACCAGCTGGCGACACCGCTGGCATCCTTGAGCCATGCGCTTCTCGATCTGGCCGTCGGCCAACCAACCCTGGGGCGAGATCCTGGCCACGGCCAGCTACGCCGAGGCCACGGGGTGGGACGGCGTGTGGATCGCCGATCACTTCATGCCCAACACCGACGGCCCCTTCCCACCCGAGGCCCCGACGCTCGAGGCCGGGTCCCTGGTGGCAGCGCTGGCGGCCGCCGTGCCTCGGGTGCGGATCGGCACGCTGGTCCTCGGCAACACCTACCGCCACCCCGCGGTGGTGGCCAACATCGCGGTCACCGTCGACCACGTCAGCGGCGGCCGGTTCACCCTCGGCATCGGCGCCGGATGGCAGGAGAACGAGCACGCCGCCTACGGCATCGAGCTCCCCCCGATCGGCCCCCGCATCGATCGCTTCGCCGAGGCGGTCGAGGTCATCCACGGCCTGTTGCGCACCGAACGCACCACGTTCAAGGGCCGCTACTACGAGATGGCCGACGCCCTGTGCGAGCCCAAGCCCCTTCAGGAACCGTTGCCGATCCTGGTGGGCGGGAGCGGCGACCGGATGCTGCGCATCTCGGCGCGCTGGGCCGACGCCTGGAACACCTGGGGACAGCCCGATCACATCGCCGAGCGCTCCGCGGCGTTGACCCGCGCCTGCGAACGGGTCGGCCGCGAACCGGACGCCATCGCCCGGACGGCGCAGGCGCTGGTGTTCATGGCCGATGACGGGGCGGGCGCCGACGTGATAGCCAAGATCGAGGGACTTGTCGAGCGCTCCCCCATGCCGGCGATCGGCGGAACGGTCGAGCAGCTCCGTGACGTGGTCGCCGCCTACGCGGAGGCCGGCCTCGACGAGCTCATCGTCCCGGACCGGTCGCTCGGCCAGGGCACGGCCAAGCTCGAGCGGATGGACCGGTTCATCGACGAGGTGACGCCGGCGTTTCGCTAGCGCTGGTCAGAGCGCCTATCGGGCGGCCCGCTGGACCCTTCGCCAGACCTCCCGGTAGGCCTCGATGCCGTCGAACGCCAGCCACCGCTCCGGGCCAGCCGCGATCGCCACCCGTTCGGGCACCGTGCCCCAGACCCGGGCGCCGGCCTCGTCCCAATCGGCCAGCGCGTCCTGGTAATCGCGCGTGAACGTGCGCGCCGAGCAGATCACGAGGCCGACCGGGGTGCCCTCGGGCACCATGTCGAGCACGGCCTGGGCCCGGTCCGGCTCGATCCCCCCGACCCGCGTGGGCACGACCACGACAGAGGCCCGGTCCACCGCCGTGCCGGTCAGCTTCTCCTGGCCGGGCGGCGTGTCGACGATCGCGACGTCGTCGGGGCCGAGCTTGTCGAGCGCCTTGGTCAACAGGCGCTCGGTGGGTGCCTCCACCACGTCGAGCCCCCGCAGGCGCTCGTCAGTGGCTTCCTCCACCCATTCGGCGGCGCTGGCCTGCGAGTCGGCGTCGACCAGCGCGACGCCACGACGGTTGGAGGCCGCCGCCAGGGCGGCCAGGTACACGGACGTGGTGGTCTTGCCCACGCCGCCCTTCAGCGCAGCGGAGACGACGATCACAGCCGTTCCCCTCCCGGGACGATCGGGTGATTCGAAACCCCAGCCGGGGTCGGGAGCCAGCCTAACCCGATCCACCGTTAGGCTCGCCGGGCAATCACGCCAGTCCGAGGGGGATGAGGATGCCGAACCTGGCCGAGGTCCGAGGCCAGCTCACGGGGCCGGGAGGCGCGTTCGAGGTCGTCACGGAGGACGTTCTCGGGCGTCCCATGCAGGTCTACAAGGATCGCATGAGGTCGCTGCGGGCGATACCCGAGGCTGCCATAGGTCGGGGCGACAGCACCTTCCTCGTGTACGGCGACCGCACCTACGGCTTCCGCAGCTTCGTCGAGCAGACCAACGGCCTAGCCCGCGCCCTCGGCGACCGGTGCGGCATCGGAGCCGGTGACCGGGTGGCGGTCCTCAGCCAGAACAACCCGGAGTGGTGCCTCACGTTCTGGGCCGCGGTCTCCAGCGGCGCCATCCTGGTGGGCCTCAACGGCTGGTGGAAGGCCGACGAGATCCTGTACGGCCTGCAGGACTCGGGGGCGAGGCTGCTGGTCGCCGACGCCAAGCGTTTCGAGCGCGTCGCCGACCGGCTGAGCGAGGCGCCCGACCTCACCCATGTGATCCTGATGGACGCCGGCCCCGACGACTTCCCCGTGGCGTCGGCGTCGGGCATGAAGCTGCAACGGTTCGACGAGCTGGGCGTGGAGCCCACCGACACATTCCCGGACACACCCATCGCCGAGGACGACGCGGCGGTCATCTTCTACACGTCGGGCACTACCGGGAAGCCCAAGGGTGCCATCTCGACGCACCGGTCGATGGTCGCCAACCTGCAGAACACGCTGTTCTCCACCATGGCGGTGGCCATGGCCAACCCCGAGGCCGGGCCGGCCCTGGCGGCGGCCAGAGGCCGAGCGGGTGAGCGAGGCCCCGGCCCGAGCGGCCGTAGAGCGGAGAACGCGCGTCGAAGCCCGAGCGGCCCGGCGCCGGAGGCGCCAAGAGCGGGAGACATGCCGAATGGCGCACCCACCGTGTCGCTGCTGACCTCGCCCTTGTTCCACGTGTCGGGCTGCCACTCCAACCTGGTCGTCGGCCTGCTGGCGGGCGTCAGGCTCGTGATCCCCGAGGGCCGGTTCGATCCCGTCCAGGTGTTGCGCCTCATCGCCGATAACGGGGTCACCGTGTGGGCCACGGTACCGACGATGGTGTGGCGCGTGTGCGAGCACCCGGCCCGCCACGACTACGACACGTCCAGCGTCACGACGGTGGCGTTCGGCGGTTCGCCGTCGGCCGACGAGCTGCAGCGCAAGGTGGCGGAGACGTTCCCCAACGTGCGATCGACGTCCAACGCCTACGGCCTCACCGAGACCTCGTCGGTGGCCACGGTCATCAGCGGCGCCGACGCCAAGCGCAAGCCGCACTCGGTGGGACCGCCGGTGCCGACCGTGGAGCTGCGCATCACGGATCCCGGCGGGCGCGTCTTGGGCGTGGGCCAGACCGGCGAGGTGTGCGTCCGGGGCCCGATCCTCATGAAGGGCTACTGGAACAAGCCCGAGGCGACCGCCGAGGCCATCGACACCGACGGGTTCCTCCACACCGGGGACATCGGCCACGTCGACGACGAGGGCTACCTCACCATCACCGACCGCAAGAAGGACATGATCATCCGCGGCGGCGAGAACATCTACTGCGTCGAGATCGAGAACCGGCTGGTCGAACACCCCGCCATCGCGGACGCCGCCGTCATCGGCGTGCCGCACCCCGAGCTGGGCGAAGAGGTCAAGGCCGTCGTGCAGCTGGAGCCGCAGGCCCAGGAGGGCGAGTCGCTGACCGCCGACGACGTGCGCCGCTGGGTCGCCGCCGAGCTGGCCGACTTCAAGGTGCCCGCCCACGTGGAGCTGCGCACCGCGCCGCTGCCCCGAAACGCCTCGGGCAAGCTGCTCAAGAACGTGCTGCGGGGCGAGGCCGAGGTCAGCTTCGTCGAGACGATGTGAGCCGGCTCGCACGCCCGTACGGTTGCTGCTAGGACACCGTGCTCCATGACGCAACCCTCGACGCACCGACGACTGGGCTCCCTGGTCCCGCTCCCCCCGCAACCTGCCGGGGTGCCGTGGCCGACCGACGCCTGGCCCACCGCCGATCCCCCGGCCGCCACGGCCGGCCGGATGTCGACGCTGCTCGACGAGATCACCGGCGATGTCCCCCGATTCGGCACGACCTATGCCGTCGCCGTCGTCCAGGGCGGGACCCTGCTCGCCGAGCGCTACGGCGGCGAGCTCGAGCATTGGGACCGACCCAACGAGCCGGTCGTACCCACCACCGAGCTGCTGTCGTGGTCGATGGCCAAGTCGGTCCTCCACGCGGCCGTGGGTGTCCTCATGGGCGAGGGACGGCTGACGCCCGACGTGGCCGCCCCGGTCCCGGAGTGGGCCGACCCGGCCGATCCCCGCCATGCCATCTCCGTGGACGATCTGCTCACCATGCGGGACGGCCTCGACTTCGCCGAGGATTACGAGGACATCGAAGGCTCGGATGTCATCCGCATGTTGTTCGGCGATGCCCAGGCCGACATGGCACACTTCGCCGCCGACCACCCGCTCGCCCACGAGCCGGGCACGGTGTTCAACTACTCGTCCGGCACCTCCCTCATCGTGTCGGGGATCGTCGCCGGGACGGTCGGGGCCGGCGCCCGATACGAGCAGTTCCTGCGCGGCCGCCTGTTCGAGCCGCTGGGCATGCGATCGACCCGAGCCCGCTTCGACGAGGCCGGCACGTTCGTGGGCTCCTCGTTCGTGTACGCCACCGCCCAGGACTACCTGCGCTTCGGGTTGTTGTACCTGCGCGACGGCGTGTGGGACGGCCGGCGGCTGCTGCCGGAGGGCTGGGTCGACCACGGGCGCCGGGCCCGGTCCCGCGACGAGGAGGGCGACCGCTGGCACGGCGCCCACTGGTGGTCGGTAGGTGACGATCTGGGGACCTTCACCGCCAACGGTTACGAGGGCCAGTCGCTCATGATCTGCCCGGCGCTGGACCTGATCGTGGTGCGGCTCGGCAAGTCGCCGGAGGAGACCCACGACCCCGAGTTGCGGGCCTGGCGAGCTCGCGTGGTGGAGGCGTTCGCCGCGGCCGGCTCATAGCCTGCGTACCCATGCCCTATGCGCGCATGGATGAGGCCGAGTGGCGGGCGTTCCTGCGGTCGCCGGTTCGACCGGCGGTCGTGGCCACCACCCGGAAGGACGGGCGGCCGCACGCGGCGCCCGTCTGGTACGACCTCAACGACGACGGCAGGATCGTCTTCACCACCGGTGCCACCACCGCGAAGGGCCGCGGCATCCGCCGCACGGGCAAGGTGGGGCTGTGCGTGCAGGACGACCAGCCCCCGTTCTCGTTCGTGACCATCGACGGCGACGCCACCTGGAGCGACGACCTCGACCAGCTCCGCTACTGGGCCACCCGCCTGGGCGGCCGCTACATGGGCGCAGACCGGGCCGAGGAGTATGGCGCGCGCAACGCCGTGCCCGGCGAGCTCCTCATCCGGGTGACCCCCGCACACGTGGTGGCGGAACGCGACCTAGCGGACTGACGGTGCGGACATACGTTCTGGCGTCTCTCACACGGAGATCTCGGCCTGAGAGCCGCCAGAACGTAGGGGTGAAGGTCAGGCGCCGCCGGACGCGTCCTCGACCCGCTGCTTGCCGGCCGAGATCCAGGGCATCATCGCCCGGAGCTCGGCCCCCACCTTCTCGATCGCGTGGTCCCGGCCGGCCTGGCGGAGCGCCGAGAAGTTGGGCCGGCCCGACTCGGACTCGGCGATCCACTCGTCGGCGAACTTGCCGGACTGGATCTCGTCGAGGATGGCGCGCATCTCGGCCCGCACCGCATCGTTGATCACCCGGGGCCCGCGGGTCAGATCGCCGTACTCGGCGGTGTCGCTCACCGAGTAGCGCATGCCGGCGATGCCCTGCTCGTACATGAGGTCGACGATGAGCTTCAGCTCGTGGAGGCATTCGAAGTAGGCGGACTCAGGCTGGTAGCCGGCCTCCACCAGCGTCTCGAACCCGGCCTGGACGAGGGCGGTGAGCCCGCCGCAGAGCACCACCTGCTCGCCGAACAAGTCGGTCTCGGTCTCCTCCTCGAACGTGGTCTCGAGCACGCCGGCACGGGCGCCGCCGATGGCGTCGGCGTAGGCCAGCGCGAGGCCGTGTGCGTGGCCCGAGGCGTCCTGTGCGACCGCGATGAGGCAGGGCACGCCGCCGCCCTCGGTGTAGGTGCGGCGCACCAGGTGGCCGGGGCCCTTGGGGGCGATCAGGGCCACGTCGACGCCCGCCGGCGCCTCCACCTGGCCGAAGCGCACGCTGAACCCGTGGGCCACGAACAACGCGTCGCCGTCGGCGAGGTTGGGGGCGATGTGCTGGGTGAAGATCGTCTTGTGCTCGGTGTCGGGCCCCAGGAGCATCACCACGTCGGCCTCGGCCACGGCGTCGGCGATCGAGCGGACCGTGAGCCCGGCCGCCTCGGCCTTGGCCCTCGACGACGAGCCGTCGCGCAGGCCGACACGCACGTCGATGCCCGACTCCTTGAGGTTGAGGGCGTGGGCGTGGCCCTGCGAGCCGTAGCCGATCACCGCCACCTTGCGGTCGACGATCAGCGATCGGTCGGCGTCCTTCTCGTAGTAAACGTTGGCCATCGGGGTTCCTCTCTCAGGTCGTGGTCGATCTCGTCGGGTTCATGCGGTGCGGCGCACCGGGCGGAGGTTCGGGGCGAGGTGCTCGAGCTTGGGCAGTGCGACACGGCCGGTGCGCTGGAGCTCGACGATGCCGAAGGGGCGCAGCAGGTCCTCGAGGTCGTCGAGGCGGCCGGGCTCGCCGTCGAGGCTGACCGTCAGCTCGTCGTGGCCCACGTCGACGATGCGGCCGGCGAACAGCCCGACGAGCTCGATCACCTGGCTGCGGCCGGTGGCGTCGGCCCGCACGGTGGCGAGCATCAGCTCGCGCTCGACTGCGTCGCGGGGGTCGAGCTCCGAGATCTTGACGACGTTGACGAGCTTGAACAGCTGCTTGGTGATCTGCTCGAGCGACGCCGACTCGACATCGACGACGATCGTGATGCGGCTGAAGCGCTCGTCGTCGGTGGGCGCCACCGCCAACGAATAGATGTTGTAGCCCCGGCGGGCGAACAGCCCCGAGACCCGGGCCAGCACGCCGGCCTTGTTCTCCACCAGCACCACCAGCGTGTGGTGACGGAGGTCGGCGCCGGGTAGCGACGGCGAGGCCATCAGCGGCCTCCTTCGCCCTGGGACGGGTCGACGATGATGTCATCGTTGGACTTGCCGGCCGCGACCATCGGGTACACCTTCTCGCGGCTGTCGGTGCGGAAGTCGATCACGACCGGCCGGTCGTCGATCTCGTTGGCCTTCTGGATGGCGGCGTCGACCTCCTCGGGCGACTCGACCCGCATGCCGACGCAGCCCATGGCCTCGGCCCAGAGCTTGTAGTCGGGCAGGTCGGGCGACAGGTACACCTCGCTGTACCGCTCGTCGTAGAACATCTCCTGCCACTGGCGGACCATGCCCAGGTAGGCGTTGTTGAGGATGGCGATCTTGACCGGGATGCGCTCGCTGGCCGCGGTCACCAGCTCCTGCGCCGTCATCTGGAAGCAGCCGTCGCCGTCCACCGCCCAGACCATGCGGTCGGGCCGGCCGACCTTGGCGCCGATGGCCGCCGGGACCGAGAAGCCCATCGTCCCCAGCCCGCCCGAGTTCACCCAGGTGTAGGGGTGGTTGAACTTCCAGTACTGCGAGGTCCACATCTGGTGCTGGCCCACGCCCGAGGCGACGATCGTGTCGTCGGGCGTGCCGTCGCGCAGCCGCTCGAGCACGAACTGCGGCTTGAGCATCTCGCCCGGCTCGGACTGCTCGTAGGTGAGCGGGAAGCGCTCCTGCCAGCCCGAGATCGTCTGCTTCCACGCCGAGCGGTCGGGGAACGCGACGCCGCCGTTCACCAGCTGGCGGATGGCGACGATCAGTTCCTCGATGACGAGGCGGCAGTCGCCGACGATCGGCACGTCGGGCCGGCGGACCTTGCCCAGCTCGGCGGGGTCGATGTCGACGTGGATGATCTTGGCGTCGGGAGCGAAGCCGTCGAGCTTGCCGGTGACCCGGTCGTCGAAGCGGCTGCCGAGCGCGATGAGCAGGTCGCTCTGCTGCATCGACGTGACCGAGCTGTAGTTGCCGTGCATGCCCGGCATACCGAGGCAGAGCGGGTGGTCGTCGGGGAAGGCGCCCCGAGCCATGAGCGTGGTGACGACGTGGATGTCGCACAGTTCGGCCAGCTCGCGCAACGCCTCGGCGGCTCGGGCCTTGAGGATGCCGCCGCCGGCGTAGATCACCGGCTTGCGAGCCTGGAGGATCAACTCGGCCGCCTGGCGGATCATCTTGGGGTGGCCCTTGGTGGTGGGCCGGTAGCCGGGCAGGCTGGCGGCCACCTCGTCGTCGGTGGGCCAGTACCACTCCATGACCGAGCGGGGGTTCTTGGGGTCGACGATGTCCTTCGGCACGTCCAGCAGCACGGGGCCCGGCCGCCCGGTGGTGGCCAGGTGGAACGCTTGGCGGACCATGAGCGGGATGTCCTGGGCCTCGGTGATCAGCTCGTTGTGCTTGGTGACCGAGCGGGTGATGCCGACCGTGTCGCACTCCTGGAAGGCGTCGCTGCCGATCGCCTTCGTCGGGACCTGGCCGGTGATCGCGACCATCGGGATCGAGTCCATGTAGGCGTCGGTCAGCGGCGTGACGAGGTTGGTCGCCGCCGGACCGGACGTCACCATGGCCACACCGGGGCGTCCGGTGACGTGGGCGTACCCCTCGGCCATGTGCCCGGCCCCCTGCTCGTGGCGGACCAGGATGTGGCGGATGGTCGACTCCAGGAGCGGGTCGTAGACGGGCAGGATGGCACCGCCAGGGAGGCCGAACATGACCTCCGTCCCTTCCATCTCCAGGCTCTTGATGAGCGCCTGGGCGCCGGTCATCTGCATGGTCCGTCCCTTCGTTGGAACCGCGGGATCTCTAAGGCATTGAAAAACCCCCCGCACAGGTGCGGAGGGTCGGAGAGCGCAGCGAGGCGGGGGCGCCTCGGTGCGCTAGGGAACTACGAGAATGCGAGCGGTGCGAAACACGGCCCACAGTTTACGCCTGAGGGTGCGCGCCGCCGCAACTGGCGCGTCGAGATGTCCG
>DASSDL010000096.1:0-5026 GCA_035697145.1 Acidimicrobiales bacterium | reverse complement strand
CGGCCTGTTGGTGCGCAACCTGCACCGCTGGGCCGCGCACCTGATGGTGATCTCCGTGTTCCTGCACATGGCGCGGGTCTTCTACCACGGCGCCTACAAGCCGCCCCGCGAGTTCAACTGGGTCATCGGCGTCATCCTGCTGCTACTGACGCTGCTGCTCTCGTTCACCGGCTACCTGCTGCCCTGGGACCAGCTCGCCCTATGGGCGGTCACGGTGGGGACGAACATGATCGGCTACACCCCCGTGTTCGGCGACCAGGTCCGCTTCGTCCTCGTGGGCGGCACCGAGATCGGCACCGACACGCTGCTGCGCTGGTACGTGCTCCACGTGCTGCTGTTGCCCTTCCTCATCGTGATCTTCATGGCCATCCACTTCTGGCGGGTCCGCAAGGACGGCGGCATCTCGGGGCCGCTGTAGACCGAGGGAGAGGCGCTACGCGGCACGCACCCAGCGAAGCTGTCTCCAACTGCAACGTGCGTCGCTGGTCAGTCTTCGAGGCGCGTCAGGTCGAGTTCGCGGAGGCGGTCCGGGTCGGCAAGCACGTCGATCTCTACGATCTTGCCGTCCCTGACCGTGAAGGCCATGACCGACAACGGTCGCCCACGCGGGGTCACGACGACTCCCGCGGTTCCGTTGACGAGCGCCGGTCGTACGAACGGGTAGAGCCGCCTGAAGGTGAGCGCCTGAGCGGCCACGGCCGCGGCACCCCGTACCACCACCGAGGCGCCTGGACGCAGGACACCGCCATCGGATCGCAGCACGATGTCGGGGTCGAGCACTGCGATGAGCCCGTCGAAGTCGCCGTCGCGGGCGGCGCCGAAGAAGGCGTCGACCACCGCTCGCTGGTCGGTGAGATCGGTGTCGGGAACCGCCGCACCCTGTACCCGGCGACGTGCCCTGCTCGCGAGCTGCCTGGTGGCCGTCGGAGAGCGCCCCACGATGGCGGCGATCTCGTCGAAGGGCACGGCGAACATGTCGTGCAGCACGAAGGCGAGGCGCTCGGCGGGAGCCAGCGTTTCGAGCACCACGAGAAGCGCGAGACCGACCGAGTCCGCCAGCAGCGCTTCATGGTCGGGGTTGATTACGTCTTCGCGGCTCACGATCGGATCAGGCACGTGCGCGTCCAGTGGCTCCTCGCGCCGTGACCGGCGTGAGCGCAGCATGTCCAGGCATACCCGCCCGACGACCGTGGTCAGCCAGCCGCTCAGGTTCTCGATCTTGCGGGTGTCGGAGCGGGCAAGCCGCAGCCAGGCTTCCTGGACGGCGTCCTCCGCCTCGCTCAGCGAGCCCAGCATCCGGTAGGCCACCGCCCTCAGGTGGGCCCGGTTCTGCTCGAATCGCTCCGCCAACCAGCCGAGTTCGTCCACGGTCACATTCCTTCGCGGCGTTCCGTCATAGCAGTGACGAATGCAACCCAGCCGATGTGACAACCAGCGGCTGGGAGCCCCGGCTGAAGATCCCACTACGAGGAGCCGCTCTATGACCCTCATCGTCGAGGCTCGAGGCCTCACCAAGCGCTTTGGCGACGTCGAGGCCCTCGCGGGTCTGGACCTCGTCGCCGAGTCTGGTCACGTCACTGCCCTCCTCGGGCCGAACGGGGCGGGCAAGACGACCTTCATCAATGCTGTCGCCACGCTGCTGCGGCCCGATGGCGGTGAGCTGCGCGTGGCCGGCATCGATGCGAGCTCCGAGCCGCAGCGTGTCCGCCAGATCATCGGCCTCGCGGGCCAGTTCGCGTCGGTCGAGCCGGCAATGACCGGCCGCGAGAACCTGGAGTTCGTGGGCCGCCTTTTCGGCCTCGACCGCCGCGGGGCGCGGTCGGCCACCGCAGCCGTGCTCGAGCGGATCGGCCTGACCAACGACGCCAACCGCCTGGTCCGCACCTATTCGGGTGGGATGCGCCGACGACTGGACCTCGGCGCCAGCCTGGTCGGCCGTCCCCAGTTGCTGTTGCTCGATGAGCCCACCGCGGGCCTCGACCCCCGCAGTCGCATCGACCTGTGGGACTCCATTCGCAGCCTGGTGGCCGACGGCACCGACGTCCTGCTCACCACCCAGTACCTCGAGGAGGCCGACCAGCTCGCCCGCCATGTCGTGATCATCGATCGTGGTCGTGTCATCGCCGCGGGCACGCCCGACGAGCTCAAGGACCGTGCCGGCCGCGACGTGATCGAGGTCCGGCCGCGAGCGGCCGGCGACCTCCCCGCCGTCGAGGATCTCCTCAGCTCCGTCGCCACCGAGACCCCGCGTTGCGATCTCGATACGTCACGCGTCTCAGTTGGCGCGGATGGGGGCGCCGACCAACTCACCGTGGTCGTCCGCCTCCTGGACGAGCGCGGCATCGCCATCGACGACATCGGACTGCGCCGGCCCTCGCTCGACGAGGTGTTCCTGACCCTCACGGGACGACCCGCCGCGCCCACCACGACCGACCAGGACGACGCCACGGCTGACGCCGCCTGACCCTTGGAGCCTCCATGACCACAGTCACATCAACTGCGGCCGGCATCGCCACGCCGCTTGCCCCCCGGGATGCCGGCGCCGGCTTCCTCACGGCCACGGGACAGACGGCTCGGCGCACGATCCTGCAGTTTCTCCGCACACCCCAGCTGCTGCTTATGCCGCCAATCCTGGGTGCGCTGTTCCTTTTCATCTTCCGCTACATCTTCGGCGGGGCGATCTCCACTGGCACCGACGTCGACTACGTGGACTTCCTCGTGTCCGGCTTCCTGGTCCAAACGGTCCTGTGGACGGCGATGAACATCCCGGCGGGGGTGGCCGAGGACTCGTCCTCCGGGGTCTACGACCGCCTCCGCTCATTGCCGATCCCGCGTTCCGCGGTGATGGCCGGGCGCTCCCTCGCGGACACGGCGCTCAATTCCTGGGCCATCGCCGTCACGGCCCTCCTCGGTGTGGCGGTGGGTTTCCGCACCCACGCCGACCCAGCATCCATCGTCGTGGCGTTCGCGCTGATACTGGCCGCGATCTACGCCTTCACCTGGGTCTTCATCAGCCTCGGCCTGGTGGCCGGCAACGCGCAGGCCGCCCAGGCCATGGCCACGCTCATCGTCGTGCCCCCCACGTTCGTGTCCAACGCATTCGTGCCGGTCGACTCGATGCCCGGCTGGCTCCAGGGCTTCGCCTCCAACCAGCCCGTCTCCGTGATCATCAACGCCGTGCGCAGCCTGATGCTGGGCGGAACCGACGCCGCCGGGGTGGGCCACAGCACCACCTACTGGGTGATGCTCAGCCTTGTGTGGTGCGTGGGCATCGTCGCCGTGTTCAGCGCCGCGGCCGTCGCCCGGTTCGCCCGCACCCGCTGATCGTCCGGGGCTCGAGGCCGAGGCGAGGGGTTCAGGACCAATCCTCGAAGCCGAAGATGATCGTCAGGCGCGACCGCTGGCCGCTCATTTCAGGTTGTTCCCCGCTCGCTCTCAGGCTGCTTGGTGGCTGCCGTCGTTGGATGTGGTCATGGAAACGCAGTACCTCCCCGCCGATCGCCCAACGGACCGGTGGCGAGGCGGCCCACACGTCGGTCTCGACACCGCCCGCTCCGTGGTCGAGCGGCTCACCGGTAAGGCGATCTGATGCCGTCGCCACTCACCGACGACACTTCGACCGCCGGCGATGTCCAGCGCGAAGGCGACGCCGGCCCGGCCCGGGCCGCCGCTGCCGCCGGGCGGCCGCGACCCGGCATGCTCGCCCTGTCGATCCAACGGGGCGGCGCCGTCATCGAACTGGGTCTCTCCGGTGACCTCGACATGGCCACCGCCCCGCGCCTGCGCGAAGCGATGGCGTGGCTCCGCTTCAGCAGCGAGCCTGCGACGACCATCGTGATCGACACGACCGACGTCGATTTCATCGCGGCCGCCGGCTACCGCGCCCTGCAAGCGGCCCTCGTCGGGCCCAATGGCCTCTGGGACCCCAGGGTCGCCCTCATAGTGGGACCGGCCGTCGCCAGGCTCGAGGCCGCGATCTCCGCCGCTCGGCCCCCGGCCCCCGGGGCGCCCGACGCCCGGCACCCCGCCCCGGGCGGCCGTTAGGTGAGCGCCGTGCCAAGGCCGCTTCGATCCACGAGCCCCGCCCGGTGGCCGACGCGGCGATCGAGGCGCAACAGACGCGGCGTCGCCGCTTTGCGACGCGATGAGGCGTTCGCCGTCACATCGGCAAGGGCCCGTTCGTCATACAGATGACGAATCCCGGAGCAGAAACGTGACCATGGACGAGACGGACGGGCGCACAGGCAGGTTCGAGGCCACCCGGCCCCATCTGCGGGCGGTGGCTTACCGGATGCTCGGCTCCCGTGCGGAGGCGGACGACGCGGTCCAGGAAACCTGGCTGCGTCTCGACCGTGCCGAACCCGATGGCGTCGAGAACCTCACTGGCTGGCTGACGACCACCGTCGCCCGGGTGTGCCTGGACCGGCTGCGGTCGCGTCAGTCGCGGCGCGAGGAGCCACTTGGCACGCATCTCCCCGAGCCGGGCGCGGAGCTCAACGACGAGCTCGACCCCGAACAGCAAGCTGTTCTGGCCGACAACGTCGGCGCTGCGCTGCTCGTTGTGCTCGACTTGCTCGGCCCAGCCGAGCGAGTCGCTTTCGTGCTACACGACATCTTCGCGGTCCCCTTCGACGAGATCGGCCCGATCGTGAATCGATCCGCGGAGGCTGCGCGGCAGCTCGCAAGTCGTGCCCGGCGCCGGGTGCAGGGCGCCACCGCGGACCGCAGCTTCGATCTGATGCGTCAGCGGCAGATCATCCACGCCTTCCTCGCGGCGTCCCGGGACGGAGACTTCGACGCGCTGCTGGCGCTGCTCGACCCCGACGTGATCTTCCGAGCCGACGACACGGCCATCCGCATCGGTGCCCCGACGGAAACCCACGGTGCGGCGGCAGTTGCCCGAGCGGCCTCAGGGCGAGCATGGGGAGCACAGCCCGCTCTCGTGGACGGCGCCATCGGACTCGTGTGGGCGCCTGCTGGACGGCTGAGGGGCGCGTTCTGCTTCGCCATCACCGAGGGCAAGATC
>DASSDL010000095.1:0-9442 GCA_035697145.1 Acidimicrobiales bacterium | reverse complement strand
GACGCCAGATCGCCGTTCCTGAAGAAGCGCTTGATGTCAATAGTCTTCGACGAAGTCGAAGGCCGATTCTTTGGCGCGGCGGCTAGCGCGGTGTGGGTGCGGGCGAGCGCGTTGGGCACCTCGGCGGGAATGCGCGGCCGGGTGAGGAGAAGGGGCGGTCAAGGCCGGGCCGTCAGGCCCGCCCGAAGGGGAAGCCTTGACGGCCCCGGTCGCAAGTTGTCGCCAGCCACAATGGGGATGGAACCCCGCCAGGGGTTCCTGGTCGCCTCGTTGTGGGTGGACACAGCGGTGACCTCACCAATGGCGCCCAGAGCTGGGCGGGGCAGGCCGTGGGATTCGGCTGCCGGCCATTCCTTCGTTCCGACGGTTCGTGGTGCATGGTGTGTTCCGGCCACAGCCAGGCGGGCTGCACTCAGCTCATCGGCCTCGCCCGAAGGGGGCCACGGCGATCTTCGAGCTCGCGCCTTGGCTGTGTCCGAACCGTGCTCAACTGGCCTCCCGGACCAGGCAGCGGATCTCGCCGTCCCGCAGCCCGTAGAAGACCAAGGTGAGCAACTTCCTCGCCGCCGCGACCCGGGCGATCATCGTGCCCCGCCGCTTCTGGATACGCGTGAATGCCGGGGCGATGGGAGCGCCGCCGTGATAGCGGGCGACGGCTTCGATCGCTGCCCACCGCACCAGCGTGGAGCCTTGTTTGGTGATGTGGCCACGGTGGACCTTCTGGTCGGACTCGCGGTGGCTGGGGGTGAGGCCCGCCCACGAGCACAGGTGCCGGGCGTCCGGGAATCGGGTCACATCCCCGATCTCGGCCACGAAGATCGCGGCGGTGACACGCCCGACGCCGTTGAGCGCCTGGATCGCCGTATAGCCCTTGTGGTCAACCAGCCGGCCGTGCAGCTCGCGTTCGACCAGAACGAGCTCGTGCTCGTAACGCTCGAGCAGGCCGCGCAGCGAGTCCACCCGCAACGCGTACGGCCCTTCGAACGGCATCCCATCGAGCAGGACCTGGCCGGCGGCGCTGAACATGTCACTGAGGGTCGGCAGGATCCCGAGCTTGGCCATCACCGCGTGGATCTGGGCCTTGGCCGAGGTCCGCAACGCCACCAACTTCGCCCGGTAACGGATCAGCTCTCGCAGCTCGCGCACCTCCGCCGGCGCGATCCACGCCTCAGGCAGATCATCCCGCCGCAACCGATGCGCCAGCTCAGTCGCGTCCCGCTCATCGTTCTTCACCCGCCGGGCGTCCCAGTGCAGGCCGAGCGGATGTACCAGATGCACCCGGGCGCCATCGCTCTCGAGCAGATCCGCCGCCCAGTACCACCCGTAGGTCGCCTCCAAGGCCACCTCCGGATCCGGACCAGCCTTGGCCAACTCGAGGGACAGGGCCACCGGATCGTTGGCGATGCGCACGCACTCGAGCACCTCGCCGTCCTCGGTCATCCGCACGATCACCGACCGGCGCCGGTGCAGATCGATACCCACGTACTGTTGCTGGTGTTCCACCGGGGTCTCCTTCCGTCGTCTCCGGGTTGGTTGGGAAACCCAGAGTGTGTCCCACACACTCGGTTCCCGGCGACGGGAGGAGCTCCGGCGGTTCGGCCTCGTCTCCGCGGAAGTGGTCACAGATCCTCGCTTCCACCGGCGCCCGGGTCCGCACCACCGGGGACCCGTCACGCAGAAGCGGCGCAGCGCTTCTTCATGACATCAGTTCCGTGCTCGCCCATGGCGGTAATGGCGCCGGTGTTCTGTATGTCCCCGAGACGCGACCGGTGCCAGTGGCACCGCGTCGCATCGAGCACCGCTGCGGCACTTACGGGAGTATCTGGAGCAGTTCCTGCCTGACCGAGGATCGGCGCTCACCCTAACGGCCGACGACGAGCTGGTCGCCATCCCACCCAAGTGAGACGAAGTGGACGCTGCGCACGCCGCCGCTGTCGTAGCCGATCCTGCTGTTGGTCCAGGCGTGGTAAATGAGCCAGTGGTCGCCGGCCGGGCCGGTCACGACAGAGCCACCGCCGGTTCCGGCCTGATGTCCTGTGCTGGCCAGAACCGGCTGTGTGGTGGTCGTCTTGACGCACGGGCCGAGGGGTGTGTCGCAGACGGCGTAGCCAGGGCGTAGCCAGCCGATTCCCACCAGCCGCCGGAGTACAGCAGGAGATGCGCGCCACCCGCCGCAAGAAGGGCAGGGTTTTGGATGAGAGGTCGCTCCCATGTGGCATCGTGGTGGAGCAGCGGCTCCGCCTCGCCGGCGAGGGCGAGGCCGTCGGGCCGCAGGGGCTATACGAAGATCTGGCTGGTCTGGCCGATGGCGTTTGCATCGGCCTTCCACAGCAGGTAGGCGGTTCCGTCGCCGTCGACGAATGGCTGGGGGTCGATCGAACCACCGAGCTGCGGTTGGCACACGAGTGGCTCGGGCGCCGGGCTGCTGTAGGGGCCCTCGACGGCGTCGGCGGTGGCGGCGCCGATGCATGCAGGTTCAGGGCGCGGGACCGGGCCGCGAAGTACAGCACGAAGCCGTTGTTTCGGCGGAGTACTCCGGGCGCCCAGGTGCGGCCGTTCTCGGCCCAGGTCGGCAGCTGGGGTAACGCGTCGACCGGCGGGGCCCCCCTCGCGGAGGTCGTCGCTCATGGCCACGGGGACGTTAAGGAAGCCGACCTGGGTGCTGAACAGCGCCCAACGGTCGCCATCGTGGACGACTGCGGGGTCGGGTGCGTCGCGGCCATCGGCCGGAGGCAGGGGTGAGAGCCGTTGGGCCCGCCGGCTGTGCTCGACTGGGGGAACAGGTGCCTGTGCGGGACGCTGTGCCGGAGCGCGTGCCGCGCCTCGGGGAGCGCGACCGGCCTCCGGACGAGGCGCCGGCGACGCCGCGGCCGGCGGCGCCGCCGCCGTCGTCCCATGACGGGCGGTGCCGCCCCTCGCGGCCAGCATTGCGACGAGCAGGCCGGCGAGAACCAGCACGAGCCCGACCGCCATCACGGACGCGGGATGGATTCGTCGCGGCCCTCGGCGCGGCAGGCCTGCCGGTTGGGCGCGCGAGGTGGAGGCCGTGGTCACCGTGCTCACCTCCCGGGGGTCGGGTCAGGTGGGAGCACCATCGAGGTCGCGCGTTGCGTCGGGGTTGTGCGCTGGTCCTTGGGGGCCGGGGCGTGGCGCCCCCGCCTCACCGGGGGTGCGCTTGTCCGTCCGGTGGTCGTTGCGCCCTGGTCAACGGGACTGCAACTGCTCTGCAACCGGCGCGGGCCAGGGTTTGGCGATGACCGGTGCGAGTGGCGAGCGGGTGACGCCCCGTGGGCGCGGGCGTAGGCTGTTGGCGGTGGTCACGGGCGGCGCAGCGGGCGCCCCGGTCGAGACCTGGACCGTGCTGTTCACCGATCAGGTCGGTTCGACGGAGATGCGGGTCCGGGTAGGCGAAGAGGCGTTCGACGGGATCCGGGGGGATCTCGACACCAGGGTGGCGGCGGCGCTCACGGCGCAGGGGGTCGTTGTGACGAAGCCGACCGGCGACGGTGTCATGGGTGGATTCACCAGCACGGTCGCCGCGCTGCGTTGCGCCGTGGCGATCCAGCAGGCGGTGGCGGAGCGGAACCGCACCATGGGCGAAGGCGTCGCCGGCGCCGAGCGTCTGGCGCTGCGCATCGGGATCAGCGTGGGGGATGCCGTCGTCGACAACGGTGATCTGCAGGGAACCGCGGTCGTTGAGGCGGCTCGCCTGTGTGCCGCGGCGTCGGGCGGGACGATCCTGTGCTCGGAGGCGGTAAGGGTCGTGTCGGCCAACCGCTCAGGCTGCTCGTTCGGCCCGGTGCGTCCGGTGCAGCTGAAGGGGCTGCCGGGTCCGGTCCCGGTGCACGACGTGAACTGGGCACCGCTCCCTTATGATCCCGGGGAGCACCGGCTGGCCTTCCGGGTGTTGGGCCCGCTCGAGGTCCTCGACGGCAACCGACAAGTGGTGATCGGGGGGCCCAAGGAACGTCTCGTCCTTGCGCTGCTGTTGGCTCGGGTGAACTCCCCTGTCTCGGTCGACGCGCTCATGGACGCGGTGTGGGGCGACCGGCCCCCTCGCACGGCGGAGCGGACCGTGCACGCCTACGTGGCGCGGGTGCGCCGGACGCTCGAGCCGCGCCGTCCGCGAGGCGAACCGAGCACGGTCCTGGAAACGGTTGGCCGCGGCTACCAGCTGCGGCTCGACGCCACCCAACTCGACGCCACGCGGTTCGGGGACCTGGCCAAGCGGGGATCTGACCAGCTGGTCACCGGCGACGACGCGGCGTCCTCGACGCTGCGACAGGCGTTGGGCCTGTGGCGGGGTGAGGCGTTTGGTGAGTTCCGCGAGGTCGAGGCGTGCGTCGCCGAGGGCCGTCGCCTGGAGGAGCTGCGTCTGGGGTTGGTGGAGGACCGGGTGGACGCGGATCTTGCTGCTGGCCAGTCGACCGAGCTGGTGGGCGAGATCGAGGCACTGCTGCGTGACGAGCCGTTCCGTGAACGGTTGTGGGGTCAGCTGATGCTTGCTCTGTACCGGTCGGGGCGTCAGCGCGACGCCCTCGAGGCCTACCAGCGGGCCCGCCGACTCCTGGCCGACGAGCTCGGCATCGAGCCCGGACCCGACCTGCGCAGATTGGAGGCGGCATTACTTGCACAGGACCCGTCTTTGGACGTGCTACGCCCGGTGCCGGCGGCCACGGTCCCGCGCGGGCTTCCAGCGCCGCTCGCCGCGGTGGGTCCCGCATTTCTCGGCCGCGAGTCCGAGGTGGCGTGGCTGCGGGAGGCGTGGACGGACGCGATCGACGGGCGGGGCGGCCTCGTGTCGGTGCTGGGGCCGGAGGGCATCGGCAAGACGCGGCTGGTGGCGGAGCTGGCTCGCGACGTCCACGACGAGGGCGCGGCGGTGCTCTACGGGCGCTGTGACCACGCCCACCGCGGGTCCCGCGCCCTGCTCGGCCAAGCCCTGCAGAGCGCGGGCTCGTCCCTCGGACACATCGACGGCGGTGCGGGTGAGGCCGGGGACATCGCCGAGGCGGTGGCACGGCACCTGCCGACGTGGTCGCAGGGCCACCCGGTGCTCGTAGTCCTCGACGACCTGCATCTGGCCGATGCCGAAACCCTCGAAGTCGTTGCCGATCTCGCCGGCTGGTGCCGGGCCGCGCCCATGCTCGTGGTCGCGACCTTCCGCAGCGACGCGGTGCATCCGACCACCCCCGCCGGACCACCCGGCAGCAAAGCATCGCAATTCGCGCTCGGCCCGTTGCCCAGCGATGCCGTCGGGCACATCTGCGAGCTGTACGCCACCGAGCCCTGGTCGGCCGAGGACATCGACCGGGTATACGAACTGACCGGCGGCGTCCCGTTGCTCGTACATGAGCAGGCCAGCGAGTGGGCGCGGGAGCGCGCGGGTCGCCGCATGGCGGAGGCCACCGACCGCGGCGCTGCCTCCCGCCGCCGCCTGCTCGCCTCGCGCGGCGAGGTGGCCGACGGTGTCGAGGGCATCCAGCGGCTGCTGGAGCAACGCCGTGCCCAGCTCGCCGGCCGCGAGGCTCAGCTCCAAGCGACGGCGGTCGCCGCCCTGGCAGGGTGCCCCTACAAGGGCCTGGCGCGCTTCGAGGAGTCCGACGCCGCCAACTTCTTCGGCCGCGAGCGGCTGGTTGCAGAGCTGGTCGCCCGGCTGGCCGAGGCCCGGATCCTCGCCGTCGTCGGTCCCTCCGGTAGCGGCAAGTCATCGCTGATCCGGGCGGGCTTGCTTGCGGCGCTGGCCACCGGCGTACTCCCCGGGGCCCAGCCGTGGCGCTCGGCCATCCTCTGCCCCGGTCCACGCCCGGCCCAGGAGCTGGCCCACAAGCTCCACGAGGCAGGCGGTCCTGCGGGTGGGCCGCGGGTCGTGTTCGTGGATCAGTTCGAGGAGACATTCACTGCCGGCGCGGAGCGGCACGAGCAGGACGAGTTCGTCGCCCACCTGCTCGACGTCGTGGACCGGCCCGACACCGCGGTCGTGCTCGCCATCCGTGCCGATCATCTCGATCGGTGCGCCACCTTCCCCGAGCTCGCCGACCGGCTGGACGGCAACGACGTGCTGGTGGGACCCATGCGCGACAGCGAGCTGCGGCGCACCGTCGAGCTCCCCGCCCAGCGCGCCGGGCTCGAGATCGAGGGCGGCCTCGTCGATGTGATCGTGTCCGAGGTCGCGGGACGGGCCGGGGCGTTGCCGCTGCTGTCCACGGCGCTGGCTGAGACCTGGGAGCGCCGGGAGGCACGCGTGCTCACCCTCGCTGGCTACCGGGCCGCCGGTGGCGTCAATGGGGCGCTCGCCCGCATGGCCGAGGACGCCTACGCGGGGTTGCCCGCGGGTCCCCGCGGTGCGGCGCGCCGGCTGTTGCTGCGGTTGTGCGACGCCGGCGAAGAGGGTGACCTGACCCTTCGCCGCCGTCTGCCGCTCGACGAGGCCAGGGACGAAGACGACAGTGACGCCCGCGCCGCCCTCGAAACGCTGGCGGACCGCAGGCTGCTCACCATCGACAGCGACTCCGTCGAGGTCGCCCATGAGGCGCTGCTGCGGGAGTGGCCACGTCTGCGCACCTGGCTCGACGAAGATGTCCAGGGCCGCCGGCTGCATCGGCGGCTGCACGATGCCGCCCGCTCCTGGGACGCTGCCGATCACGACCCCTCCGAGCTCTACCGCGGCACGCGCCTGGGTGCGGCCGCCGACTGGGCTGCTCACCACGACGACGAGCTCAGCCAAGCCGAACGGGCCTTCCTCGACGCCAGTCAGGCCCGGAGTGAGCAGGAGCTGGCTCACGCTCGGCGGCAGGCGGCCGATCGCGCTCGCTCCAACCGGCGGCTGCGCACCCTGTTGGCCGGGATCGGCGTCCTGTTGGTCGTCGCCGTGGTGGCCGGCCTGCTCGCCGTCCGGCAGGCGGGCCGTGCCGACCAGCAGGCGACGATCGCCGAGGCGAGGCGCGTCGGCACGCAAGCGCTGGTCGAGCCCGCCTACGACCGCGCCCTGCTCCTGGCAGTCGAAGGCGTCCACCTGCGGGACAATCCGGAGATTCGGGGCAACCTGCTCAGCACTATTCAGCGCAGCCCGCAGGCCGCCGCCGTCATCCGCAGTCAAGCACGCCCGACCCATCTCGTGATGTCGCCCGACGGGCAGCGGGCACTCGTCAACGACCAGGTCGACGATGTGACCCTGTACGACCTGTCGACTGGCGCCCCCATTGCCACGCTCGCCCAGGACGGCGTCGCCTACAAGGCGCTCTCCTATAGCCCCGACGGTGAGCGCGTCGCCGTCCTGGAGTTCGACTCGGACTGCTGGCTCTGGCCGTCGGAAACTGACTGCGAGTACGACATCGGGCTGTTTGCCGGCGACGACCTGCGACCGTTGGATGTCACGTATGAGTCGTTGTGGGCGGTGGTCACTGCCCCGGCCGTTTTCTCACCCTCCGGTGACATGCTGGCCGCCATCGACGTTCTCGGCCGCGGCGAGATCGCACTGTGGGGGGACGACCAGCGTTACCCGATCAATCGCCTGACCCTGCCCGACACAGGCCCCGTCGTGAATAGGGTGCTGCGGACCACCGGAGTGCCGGGATGGCTGCGGTTCTCTGCCGACGGTGCCCTGCTCTACGCCAGCTCCCAAGGACCGGTCTTCGTGATCGACGTGGCGACCGGACGGCAGCTCCGGGCCTTCGACGGGACAGGCGGCCTGGCGCTCAGTCCCGATGGTCGCACCCTCGTTGTCACGCGGTCTGGCGCCGGACCCGGCTTGTTCGACACCCGGACCGGCAGGCTGACCGCCGAGCTCGTCGGTCACGATGGTCCGGTGTTCGCCGCCACCTTCTCACCGGACGGGTCACTTGTCGCCACCGTGAGCGACGACCGTACAGCCGCGGTGTGGGATGCGACCACCGGCGAACAACTACACCTGCTCGAAGGCCACGCCGGTGAAGTCACCGCGGCCAGCTTCGGCGCCGACGGCGCCACGCTGTACACACTGGGCCTCGACGGCGCTCTGTTCGTCTGGGACCTCGAACACACGCATGGTTTGGCGCGCGAGATCCTGCCGCCGGCGGCCGCCAGGGGCGCTCAGTTCGCCCAATCCCTCGCCCCCGGAGCAGAGACCGCCGTCTATGTCACCGTCGATCGCCGTCGTCTGTTCATCGTCAACGTCGCGACCGGCCAACGCAGAGAGCTGAAGGCCCCGTCAGGGGCCCGCGTGGATGTCACATGGGTGGCCACCCGGCCCGACAGCCGTCGCGTCGTGACGGTTGAGACCAGAGGCACGGTGCGGCTCTGGGACATCGACACCGGCGAGATGCTGGCAATGCAGGGTCGGGGACGGGAGAACCTCGGGGCTGTGGCGTTCACCCCCGACGGCGAGCACGTCGTGGTCGCCGACGCGGACGGACGAGTGACCGAGCTCGACGGGCAGACCCTCGAGCTGACCGGGCGCGAGCTGGAGACGGGAATCAGAGCCCGAACGATCCGCGCGACGCATGGCGGCCTGGTGGCCGCCATGGCGTCGGGCCCTCAGGTCGAGCATGGTTCCGAGGTGGTCATCGCCGACATCGACGAGGGCCGCGTGCTCCACCGGCTCGACGTGCCGCTGTGGTCGGCCACGCCGAACTTCAGCCCCGACGGGCGTACCTACTGGCTGGGTGGCTGGGACGGTCGGGTGGCTCGGGTCGATGTCGCGAGCGGGGCGCTCTCGGGTCCACCCGAACGCGTCCACGACGCCCCGGTCAACTGGCTGGCCTTCTCGCCCGACGGACGCACAATGGTGAGCCAAGCAGCCGACGGCAAGCTCGCCTTGTGGGACGCAATTGCTGGTACCCCCACGGCCGTCGTGCAACCGGGCCCCGCCAGCGTTGGCGCCGTAGCCGCGTACAGCGACGACGGGCACACCGTGATCATCGCCTACGACGATGGCTCGATGGTCAGCTTCGAGACCGATCCGAATGCCTGGGAGGCCCACGCCTGCGAGGTGGCCGGGCGCAACCTCACGCAAGACGAATGGAACGACGCCTTCGCCGACCGAGCCTACGAGCGCACCTGCCCGCAGTACCCACCCGACAGCCAGTAGAGGCTCGTAACAGCCTGGGACAAAGCGCCCCCGGAGCGCCCCCAAACGGACCCGACCCCCGGCCTTCGACATCGCCGGCGCAGTTGGAGACCACGTCCTCGGCGGCGCTCGGCACCCGTTTCGCATTGGCGACGCGCACAGATCGTGAACGCAGAACGCTCGCCCTTCGGCCAGCCAGAGGATGCCGATCGGCGCCTCTGTGTCGATCGACGCGCCCACGACGCCCGCCCCGAACGACCGCTCTGGCGCCTTCGTCGGAACCAGGACGCTCATCAGCTGTCGGCACGCTAAGTGAGGATGATCGACGGGCGTTGCAGCGTCGAGCACCGATTCGGTAGTCGTCGATGGCGGGGCCAGCGGACGTCGAGATCGCGC
>DASSDL010000094.1:0-2379 GCA_035697145.1 Acidimicrobiales bacterium | reverse complement strand
CCGCTCAGCGCTCCCGCGCCCGCGGCCCGGGCGGTGGTGAGCCGACCGGTCACGCGCTCGACGAGACGCACGTCGTGTCCGACGATCGCGACTGACTCCACAGGGAAGCCGGCGTCGGAGAGGGCGTCGACGGCCCGCTGGGCCTCGACGTACGTCGCATAGCTACCGACGGTCTCCCGGCCGGCCTCGCTGAACGTGGCGTCGTTCATGGAGTGCATGTCGGATCTCCTTCGGAACGCCTAGCTGACACCCTCGAGGTGCCAACGAACCCGAGCGACGACTCCACGCGACCGCGTCGTCTCGCCGCTGTCAACTGCGACGACATCGAGGCTGCCGACGGCCGTGCGCCCCCGACTACTCGGCGAGGAGGTCGCGGACGGTGCGTTCGGGGCGGCGAATCGAAATGATGGTGGCGGTGATGAACCGGCGTGAGTTCCTGGCTGCGGGTGTGGGGCTGGTCGGCGCCACCGCCACCGCCGGCACGTTGGCCGGTGCGGTGTGGCCATTGCTGTCACGCGAGGACCTCGTGCCCGGCCAGGCGCCAGACGTGCAGCTCAGCCCGCACGCCTGGCGGACGGCGGACGACCGCTTGTCATTCGTGGCGCTAGGTGACAACGGTAGCGGCGGTCGCCAAGCGCTGGCAGTCGCCGAGCGCATGGCTGTCACCTACCAGACGGCGCCTTACGGTCTGGTCGCCCTGCTGGGGGACATCTGCTACTACGGCAACTTCCGGCGCCGGTTCGACACCGTCTTCCGCCGTCCGCTCGGACCTCTCGTCGACGCGGGGGTGGGCTTCGAGCTGGCCATCGGCAACCACGACGCCGAGCTCGACTTCAGCGACCACGGGCTGAGCGCCATCGAGGCCGAGCTCGAGCTGCTGGGCACGCCGGGTCGCTATTACACGACCAGCCACGGCCCGGTGGACTTCTTCTTCCTGGACTCCAGCATCCCCGGCCTGTACGGGCCCGCGGCGCGCGAGCAGCTGGAATGGCTCGACGATGCCCTGGCCAGCTCGGCCAACCAGTGGAAGGTGGTGGCCTTGCATCACCCTCCCTACTCGTCCGGCCAGCACGGCAGCACGCCAGGCGCCCAGGAGCGGCTGGTCCCCCTCCTGACCCGCCACCATGTCGACCTGGTCCTCAGCGGACACGACCACGACTACGAACGGATCGAGCCGCAGCACGGTGTCACCTACGTGGTGAGCGGCGGCGGCTGCAAGACCACCCGCGTGGGTCGCAGCGCTTTCACTGCTGTGGCGGAGCGCACGCTGCAGTTCCTCCACGTCCAGGTCGTGGACGACCGTCTGGCCGCGATGTGCGTTCGGTCAGACGGGTCGGTGGCCGACCAGTTCGTGCTGCGAGCCCGGGAGGGGACCTGAGCCGCCGGGCCAGCGACGTCGTCGTGGCCGCGGGCTTCGCCCTAGCCGGCTTCGTCGTCGTCCTGATCCCGGCCGTCGCAGTGCGCTCCGAGGTGTTGAACGCCGGCGTCGGCAGCATGGACGACGACGTCTTGGCGGCCAGCGCCGCCATGGGCGCCGTCCATATGGTCTTGGCGTGGAGGCGGCTGCGCGACCAGGAACGGACCGCCGCTCGTCGGCTGCATCTCTGGATCGCGTCGCTCAACGCGCTCGTCGTCCTAGCCCTGAGCGCGTCCCTGCTGCTGCTCCTCGTCCTCTACTGGTTCCCCGACGAGCACGCCTCGCTCGCCAACCGGGGCTTCCCGGTCTTCGTCCTGTGGGCAGGCGTCCAGGGCGTGGCAGTCCTCCTGGCCGAGGCGACGGCCCGTTTCTTCTTTTGGTGGCTCGAACCGCACGGACGCCCGACGCTCGGCCCAAGCCCCCCGTGAGACCTGTCGTCCGAGGGCCTGTGCACGCGCCGGATAGCCGGCATGTCGGCGGCCATGAGATCCTGAACATTCGGACCGATCGCCTCAGCTACTGGGGCCGACCGCCCCGTTGTCCGGAGCGCGGGGCGGCGCATGACCACCACGCAGCAGAATCGGACGGACCACACAAGCGCGCCCCGCTGCCAAAGCTGGTGCCCATCCATCACTTTCTCCCGAACGGAGTCCAATGTCGTCGACCTCACGGCCCGAGCACCTCAACAATCCTCATCACCGTCAAACGCTCCTCCAGGTCTTCCAGCATCCGGCGAGCCACAACATCGAGTGGCACGCCGTGTTGTCACTGCTCGAAGCCGTCGGATCGGTCGAACTCCGCCATGACGGCGAGTACGCGGTTCACGTCGGTGCCGAGACCGCGTTCCTCGGCCGTCCGAAGGACAAGGACATCGACGTCGAGCAAGTCCTCGCCGTGCGCCGCCTGCTGACCGCCGCTGGATATGGTCCCGTCGTGGAGGCCCTGGAGGCCAAAGGCAAGGA
>DASSDL010000093.1:0-4433 GCA_035697145.1 Acidimicrobiales bacterium | reverse complement strand
ATCGCCGGCGGCGGAATCTCGAAGCTCGCCGGCGACCCGGTCATGGTGGACATGTTCGCCGACATCGGGGCTGGCCAGTGGCTCCGGTACCTGGTCGGAGCGCTGGAGGTCGCGGGAGGGGTTGGACTTCTGATCCCGGCTCTGGCGGGCCTGGCCAGTCTTGGGTTGGCGGCATTGCTGACCGGTGCTGTCATCACCGATCAGTTCGTGCTCGAGCAGAGCCCTTGGCTGCCGCTCGCCTTACTCGTCGTGGCGGCCGTGATCGCAAGGACGCGGTGGTCGCGCACCGAGGTCGTCGTCGGCACGCTGCTCAGGCGCTGAGACAAACCTCTCGAACGGAGATGTGAGATGAACGAGATGGCCTTTCGCGTGACATCAAACGATGGCACCACCATCGCCTACGACAGGGAAGGAAGCGGTCCGGCCGTCATTCTGGTGGGCGGAGCACTCGACGAGGGGGTGGAGAACGCTCCCTTGGCGCCAGCTCTCGCCGAGCACTTCACGGTCTACAACTATGCCCGTCGGGGACGCGGCGCGAGCGGCTTCACCGAGCCGTACGCCGTGGAAAGGGAGATCGAGGACCTGGATGCGTTGATCGCGGAGGCGGGCGGCTCGGCACACCTGTTCGGGGCGTCCTCAGGCGGCGCGCTGGCGCTGGAAGCCGCCGCGGCCGGGTCAGCCATCGACACGATCGCCGTGTGGGAGGTGCCGTACGCGGTCGGGGACGACATACGCCCGCGATTCGAGGAGTACGTCGCGGACACCCGACGCGCCTTCGACGCCGGGCGAGACGAGGAGGTTCTCGAACTGTTCATGCGCATGACCGGCGCCTCCGACGACAACATCGCGGCCAGGAAAGCGGCAGGCAAGCAGACGGCGCATTGGGCGCATTCGGTCGCCCTCGCGCCCACGCTGGTCCACGACAGCCTCTTCCTCAACCGCTACCAGTTGCCGGCCGATCGACTGGCAACGGTCACCCAACCGGTCCTGGTCACCACCGGAGGACCGATCACGGTCCCCTACATGGCAGGCCTGCCCTCGGACTTCTTCGACCGCGCAGCCGACGAGCTTGCAGACCAATTACCCCACGCTCAACGGGAGACCCTCGAGGGGCCGGATCACGTCGTCGACCCACAGACCGTCGGCCCGCTGTTGCTACGGTTCTTCAGCACCGAACACTGAGGGGCCCGCGAGGTGTTGCGGGAATACCGATTGGGCACCGCGCAAGCAGATCTTCGTCGCGCCAGGGACACGGGGCGGACAGGTAGTGTCGAGGTTGATGTCGTCGGCGGCATCACAGGCCTGATCCTGGGCGTGCTCGTCACCAACGTCTTCGTCACCACGCAAGGCCGGGCCGTCGTACTGACCTGGGCTTCAGTGGGACTCGACCTGGCCTACTCGCTGCTCATCGGCTCCGTCGTCGGTCGTACCCCGCACTCCGGGCCGACTCAGTACCGCCCACCGAAGCCCTGCGCAGCACATGACCAGGCACCTCGGTAGGGCCAGTGATTCCGGGCTGTGGTCGCATGCGGTCACCGTTCCCGGGCGGTGGCCCGGTGCCGAAAGTCGTGCCCACGGCGTGCTCACGTCAGGAGTGCCACCGATGACGCAGCCGCGTTCCCGGGTCGACCTGTACGCGGCGATCCGACGGGATGCCCGATCTGGGATGTCCAACCGCGCGCTGCAGCGCAAGCACGGCGTCGGCTTCCGAACCGTGACAGCGGCGCTGGAATCTGCATGGCCGAAGGAGAGAAAGCAACCGCCCAAACGCGGCTCACGGCTTGACGCGTACCGAGTGGTGATCGACGACTGGCTGCGCTCGGACCTCGACGCGCCGCGGAAGCAGCGACACACGGCGAAGCGGATCTTCGATCGACTGCTTGACGAACATGACGGGGCCGGGGTGGTGTCGTACTGGATGGTCCGCGAGTACGTCGCCACCCGACGCCGTGAGATTCGCGTCGAGGTCGGACGGGAACCTGCCAACGCGTTCATCCCGCAAGAGCACCTCCCGGGCCGCGAGGCCGAGGTTGACTTCGGCGACGTCGCCATCCGCCTGCGCGGCGAGCTCGTAACCTGCGCGCTGTTCAGCCTTCGGCTCTCCTACTCGGGCAAGGCCGTGCACAGGGTCAGTGCCTCGGCTGGGCAGGAAGCCTTCTTCGAGGGTCACGTCCACGCCTTCAACGTGCTCGGCGGGGTGCCGACCGGGAAGATCCGCTACGACAACCTCAAGGCCGCCGTCGCGAGCGTGATCGGGTTCTCCCGCCAGCGGGTCGAGGCCGACAGGTGGACCGCCGTCCGTTCCCACTACGGCATCGAAGCCTTCTATTGCCAGCCCGGAATCCAAGGTGCGCACGAGAAGGGCGGCGTCGAGGGGCAGATCGGCTGGTTCCGACGCAACCACCTCGTCCCCATCCCAGAAGTCGACTCCCTCGCCGAGCTCAACGCTATGGTCGACGCCTGGGACGAAGCCGACGACGCCCGGCGGATCGGGTCCCGCGCCCGCACGGTCGGGGAACACTTCGCCACCGAGCAGCCACTCCTCGCGCCCCTTCCGACCGAGCCGTTCGAGACCGGCCGCTGGTTCACCCCGCGCGTGGACCGGTACGCCCAGGTCACGGTCCGGATGAACAAGTACTCCGTGCCCGCGCGCATGGTCGGCCGTCAAGCCCGGGTGCTCCTGAACGCCAGCGACCTGGTCGTGTTCGACGGCAGGACCGAGATCGCCCGCCACGAACGGCTCATGACCAAGGGCTCGACCCGGGTCGACCTGGACCACTATCTCGAGGCCCTCCTCCGCAAACCGGGCGCGCTACCCGGTGCGAAAGCGCTGGAGCAGGCCAGGGCATCCGGGCGGTTCACGCCCGTTCACGACGCCTGGTGGGCCGCGGCCTGCAAGGCCCACGGTGACGCCGACGGCACCCGTGCCCTCATCGAGGTCCTGATGCTGCACCGGCACCTTCCACACGACCACGTCGTCGCCGGACTCGCGACGGCGCTGCGTGCAGGCGCGCTCACCGCGGACGCTGTCGCGTTGGAAGCGCGCAAGTACAACGACACAGCAGATGGCGGAGCCGACGACACGACAGCGGACCACCAGTCCCTGATGAGCGGCGACAGGGCACGCGGAGAAGGCGAGATCCCTGCCGTGCGATCGCTGACCGAGCGCCGGCTCCGCGCCCACATCCCGGCCGACACTCGGCCGCTGCCGAGCGTGGAGAAGTACGACCAGCTGTTGGCCAGCCGACGTGACACCCCGAACGAAGGAGCCGCACCGTGACCACCAAGCGCCGTGGAATGACCGAAGAAGCAGCCGACGCCGCGATCGACCAAGCGTGCCGGATGCTGCGAATGCCCACCATCCGCAACTCCTTCACCGACTACGCCGACCGGGCAGGGCGTGAGCAGATGTCTTACCGCGGGTTCCTCGCCGAACTATTGCTTGCCGAGTGCGACGATCGCGCCCGACGCCGGTCCGAACGCCGGATCAAGGCCGCCAAGTTCCCCCGCGAGAAGTCCCTGCGGGCCTTCGACTTCGACGCCAACCCCAACATCGATCCCGCCGTGATCCACACCCTCGCCAAGTGCGAATGGGTCCAGAAGGGACAGCCGCTGTGTCTGATCGGGGACTCCGGCACCGGCAAGTCCCATCTGCTGATCGCACTCGGCACCGAGGCCGCCATGGCCGGCTACCGGGTCAACTACACCCTGGCGACCCAGCTTGCCAACGAGCTCGTCGAGGCCGCCGACGAGATGACGCTGGCGAAGACCATCGCCCGCTACGGCCGCGTCGACCTGCTGTGCATCGACGAACTCGGCTACATGCAACTCGACCGCCGCGGCGCGGAACTCCTCTTCCAGGTCCTCACCGAGCGTGAGGAGAAGGCCTCGGTCGCGATCGCGTCCAATGAGTCCTTCGGCGGCTGGACCAAGACCTTCACCGACCCCCGGCTATGCGCAGCCATCGTCGACCGACTCACCTTCGGCGGCACCATCCTCGAGACCGGCACCGACTCCTACCGTCTGGCCCAAGCCACAAAGCAGCGGACAACCTGACACCCGTCGGGCGCGGAAGCGGTGTCGGACGATGTCTTCATAGATGCCTTCATAGACGCCGAACAGAACACACCCCGCCGCGCCAGCCAGCCACAACGGCAGCCAGACAGCTCGGAGTCGGCCGCGCACCTTCACGGTGTCGGGCAGTTGCGCAGCCGGTCCGTCTGAAGTCATTGGCCCCCCAAGGTCGACCTGCCGTCATGAAATACGACAGATCCAATTTGGATGCATATATATCAGCTCTTGGTAGTCGAGCGAGAAGCCGTGCTCCATAGCCGGGAATCAGAGGGCCGAGGCTTCCGGACGGCTTGCAGGTGAGGTTGAACTGCTGTGCGTGCATCTGGTAGAGCCGTAGGGATACCTCGAGGCCGTGCACC
>DASSDL010000092.1:0-7996 GCA_035697145.1 Acidimicrobiales bacterium | reverse complement strand
TCGGACTCCACCAGGCGCTGCAGGCCCCGCACCTGCCCCTCGATCCGGCGCAGGCGCTTGAGGTAGTCGTCCTTGGTCATGCTGTAGCCGGGCACACGCATACCCTAACGGGGTATCAGCCGATCCGGCTATGCCGGTCGCGGGCGTAGCCTGATGGGGTGCTGATCGGATCCCACGTCAACCAGGCCGACCCCCTCGCCATCGCCGCCGCCGAGGGCGCCGATCTCGTGCAGATCTTCCTCGGCGATCCACAGAGCTGGAAGAAGCCGCCGCCCCGCGACGACGTCGAGGAACTGCGGGCATCGCCGGTGCCGGTCTACGTCCACGCGCCCTACCTGGTGAACCTGGCGTCACCCAACAACCGCATCCGCATCCCGTCCCGCAAGATCCTGCAGAACACCTGCGACGCCGCCGCCGAGATCGGCGCCCGCGCCGTGATCGTCCACGGCGGGCACGTCACCGAGGACGACGAGCCCGGAGCCGGCTTCCTCCGCTGGCGCAAGGGCATGGAACAGCTGGAGTCCGAGGTGCCGGTGTACCTCGAGAACACGGCCGGGGGCGACCATGCCATGGCCCGCCACTTCGACACCATCGCCGGCCTGTGGGAGGCGATCGGCGACAAGGACATCGGCTTCTGCCTCGACACCTGCCACGCCTGGTCGGCGGGTGAGGCCCTGGTCGACGCCGTCGACCGCATCAAGGCGATCACCGGGCGCATCGACCTCGTGCATTGCAACGACTCCAAGGACGCCGCCGGGTCGGGCGCCGACCGCCACGCCAACATCGGCACCGGCACCATCGACCCGGAGCTGCTCGTCGCGGTGGTCGCGGCCGCCGGCGCTCCCGTGGTGTGCGAAACCGCCCCGGAGGGGCGCAAGGACGACGTCGCCTTCCTACGCGACAGAACGTCCACCTGACACCGACACCGCCTGTGACGGTGGCGGCTACGCGAGTCCCAGCGAGGTGGTCTCGTCGGCGGCGGTGACGTCGTCACGCACCAGCGTGCGGTACAGGTCGGCGTACAGCCCACCCCTTGCCACCAGCTCGGGGTGGCGGCCTCGCTCGACGATGCGACCCTCGTCGAGGACCAGGATCAGGTCCGCGGCCACGATCGTCGACAGGCGGTGGGCGATCACGAAGCTGGTGCGCCCGGCGAGCGCCACGCCCAGCGCCTCCTGGACCAGCGCCTCGTTCTCGGTGTCGAGGCTGCTGGTGGCCTCGTCGAGGATCACGATCGCCGGGTCCTTCAGCAGCATCCGGGCGATGGCCACCCGCTGCTTCTCGCCGCCGGAGAGGCGGTAGCCCCGCTCGCCGACCACGGTGTCGTAGCCGTCGGGCATGCGGGTGATGACGTCGTGGATCTGGGCGGCGCGGCAGGCGGCCTCGACCTCGGCCTGCGTGGCGTCGGGCCGCGCATAGCGCAGGTTGTTGCCGACGCTGTCGTGGAACATGTGCGGGTCCTGGGTGACGACGCCGATGGCGCCGTGCAGCGACTCCAGGGTGAGATCCCGGACATCCCTGTCGTCGATGCGCACCGCGCCGTCGGTCACGTCGTAGATGCGGGGGATCAGCATCGACAGGGTCGTCTTGCCCGCCCCCGACGGCCCCACCAGAGCCACGAGCTCGCCGGGCTCGACCCGGGCCGAGATCCCCCGCAGCACGTTGCGCACCGGGGCTCGGCTCCCGTTCCCGCGGCCGTCGGTGGACGGGCTCGCGACGGCGGGATCGAGCTCGAGGGTGGGGACGATCGTGTCGGTCGGGTAGGCGAACCACACGTCGTCGATCTCGACCTCGCCCCGAACGTCGATCAGGTCCACGGCGCCCGGTCGGTCGGTGAGCGGCACGGGGGCGTCCAACACCTCGAACACCCGGTCGAACGACACGAACGCGCTCATGAGGTCGACGGGGGCGTTGCTCAGTGCGGTCAGCGGCCCGTACAGCCGCCCGACATACGCCGCCATGGCCACCAACGTCCCGACCGACAGGGCCCCCGAGATCACCTGCTGCCCGCCGACCCAGTAGATGGCGGCGGTGCCGATGGCCCCGACCAGCCCGAGGGCGATGAAGAAGGTGCGGCCGAGCAACGCCGCCCTGATCCCCGCCACCCGCACGCCGTCGGCACGCGCCGCGAAGCTGCGCTCCTCGTCGTGGCCGCGGCCGAACAGCTTCACCAGCAGGGCACCCGCCACGTTGAAGCGCTCGGTCATAGTGGTGTTCATCGAGGCGTTGAGGTCCATCTGCTGGCGGGTGACGGATTGCAGGCGGCGTCCGACGCGCCTGGCCGGAAGGATGAACAGCGGCAGCACCACCAGCGACAGCAGCGTCAGCCGCCACTCCAGCAGCGCCATGGCGGCGAGCGTGGTGACCAGCGTAATGACGTTGGATACGACCGATCCGATGGTGCCGGTGAGGGCTCGCTGGGCGCCGATGACGTCGGTGTTGAGGCGGTTGGTCAGCGCCCCGGTCTGGGTCCGAGTGAAGAAGGCAACGGGCATGCGCTGGACGTGGGCGAACAGCGCCACCCGCAGGTCGTAGATGACGCCCTCACCGATGCGGGAGGACACGTAGCGGTCGGCCACCGCCAGGAGCGCGCCGCCGAGCGCCGCGAGCACCGCCAGGCCCGCCAGGACGTTGAGGTAGGCCCGGTCGCCGTCGGGTATGGCCGAGTCGATGATGCTGCGGAACAGCAGCGGCGGCACTAGTGCGACGAGCGCGGTGACGACGATGATCACCAGGTAGCCGAGGAGCATCCAGCGGTAGGGCCGGGCGAAGCGCCACACCCGCCAGACGAGCGAACGGTCGACGCTGGCGCCGGCGAGCTGGCTGGGATCGGCCCCCAGCATGGGGTGCCCGCCCGTGCTCCCACCACCGACTCGACCACCGACACGCATGCGTTGCAGGGTACGGGTGTTTGTGCCGAGCCGAACGGTTTCGAACGCTTTCAGTGTTGGCGAGCGGGCCGGTACTGTCGGCCCGCCGTCTGAGGGGACGGTGAGACGGCTGGGGACCGGGTGTCATGGCTGCGAACACGACCGACACGACCGACACGAGTGCTGCGCCTGGGCAGACCGGCGGTGCCCGGCTGCCGCGCTGGCTGGCCCTGCTCCTCGTGTCGCTCGCCGGGCTGCTGCTCGAGGTCGGCTACACCCGCATCGTCGGCTACAAGCTCTGGTACTACTACACCTACCTGGTCATCGGGCTCAGCCTGCTCGGCATCGGCTCGGGCGCCATCCTCGTGGCCATATGGGCGCCGATCCGGCGCTGGAGCAGCGAACGCATCATCGCCGTGTGGTCCGTCTGGGGGGCGGTGAGCATCGCGCTCGGTTACCTGGCCATCGCCCGGCTGCCCATCGACACGCTGGCGATCTGGGACTACGGGTCGGCCTCGTCTTTTCGCAACCTCGGGGTGCTGGCGCTGATCTGCTTGTTGCTGTTCGCCTCGTTCATCGCCCTGGGGGTGATCCTGGCCACCGTCCTCGGGCGGGCCGGCGATGGAGTGGGACGCCTGTATTTCTGCGACCTCGTGGGCGCCGGGCTCGGCTGCGTGCTCGCGATCCCCCTCATCGTGTGGCTGGGACCGCCCGCGGTCGTCATGGTGGCGGCGCTGGTGTTCGCCCTGGTCGGCGTGCTGTCCAGCCCGCTTCGCTCGGCGACGTTCGTCGTGGGAACGGTCGCCACGGTGGTGCTCGTGGCCGTGGTCGTCGGCCGGGGCGTGCTGCCCGATGTCCGGAACGAGGCGGGAAAGCTCGGTGGCGGCGGCCCTGGTGTCGAATACTTTGAATGGGGCCCGGTGTTCCGCGTCGATGTCACGGGTCCGCTTCCCAGCGACCCCGAAAACCGCATGCTGATCCACGACGGCAACCCGGGTTCCGGGTTGTGGCCGTTCGACGGCGACCTTGCCTCGCTCACCCGCTATGACAGCGACCCGCGGGCCATCCCGTTCGACATTCTCGGCGGCACGCCGGGGCGGGAGCTGATCATCGGCTCGGCAGGTGGCAACGAGATTCTCGCCTCGCTGTACTTCGGAGCCAAGGACATCGAGGCCGTCGAGCTCAACCCCGTGACCGTCTCGCTGCTGGAGGACCACTTCGCCGACTACACCGGGCACTTGACCGAGCGACCCGAGGTCGAGCTGCACCAAGGCGACGGGCGGTCCTACCTGGCCCGTCACGACACGAACTACGACCTGGTGTGGTTCCCCGCGCCCGACAGCTACGCCGCTACCAACGCCGCCACCTCGGGCGCCTTCGTGTTGTCCGAGAGCTACCTCTACACGACCGAGATGATCGAGGAGACCCTGGATCACCTCTCCGACGACGGGATCATGGTCGTGCAGTTCGGCGAGTGGGACTTCGCGACGCGACCCTCGCGTACATCGAGATACATCACGACCGCGCGCCGGGCCCTCGGGGACATCGGCGTCGACGACCCCACTGCGCATCTCATGGTGGCCGTGGAGCAGCCCCCGGGGCTGGGCACCCTGTCGACGATCATCGTGAAGCGCACGCCGTTCACTGACGCCGAAGTCGACGCCTTCGCGTCCAGCGTGGCCCGCCTGCCCCACCACCACGCCGTGTACGCCCCCGGCGGCGACCCCGCAGCCAACCAGATGGGCGATCACATCGTCGCCCGGCTGGCGGGCGGCAGCGAGGCGGACGTCGAAGCGCTCGTCGCCGGCTTCGACCGGGAGGTGGGCGCCATCAGCGACGACGCTCCGTTCTTCTGGCACTTCCACGACTTCCCCGAGGTGCTGGGCGACATCTTCTCGCCGCTCGACACCGAGGACCCCGAGGACGTCATCGGCGAGCGGGTGCTGCTCCTGTTGCTGACGATCGCCGTCGTGTACGCCGCAGTGTTCCTGCTGCTGCCGTTCGTGGCGGTGCGCCGGACGTGGCGGGCACTCCCGGCCAAGGGCACGTCCGGGGTCTACTTCGCGGCGCTCGGGCTGGGCTTCATGTTCTTCGAGATCACGATGATCCAGCGGCTGGTGCTCTTCCTCGGCTACCCGACCTACTCACTCACGGTGACGCTTGCGTCCATCCTGGTGTTCACCGGCATCGGCGCGCTGGCGAGCCGGCGGCTGGCGGCGTGGCGGCGCTCGCCGCTGCCGCTGATCCTGGCGGTGCTCGCCGGCCTGACGGTCTTCTACCGCTTCGGGCTCGATCCGCTCACTGAGTCGCTGCTGTCGTCGTCGCTGGGCGTGCGTGTGGTGGTGTCGGTGCTGGTCTTGGCGCCGCTGGGTTTGTGCCTCGGCATGTTCATGCCGCTCGGCCTGGCCACGGTGTCGCGGCTCACCGACCACGGCGATGCGTATGCCGCCTGGGGCTGGGCGATCAACGGGTTCTTCTCCGTGATCGGCGCGGTGCTGACGACCATCCTGTCGATGTCGTTCGGCTTTCGGGCGGTGCAGCTGGCGGCGCTGGCCATCTACGCCGTGGCGGTGCTGGCGTTCCTGGCGCTGAGGGGAGCGGTGGAGCGCGCCGCCATCCCGCAGGAGTACGAGCCGGCGGCACCAGAGGGCGACGCGCCGGCGGCGGTGCTCACGCCCGCATCAGTCTCGCGCTCCGATACCTGACGATCCGTCAGATTCGGTCGGATAGCGTGCCGGCGTGGACCTGCGGGAGAGCGCCGACGACCGGTCGTTCCGCGACGAGGTCCGCTCGTTTCTGGAGGACGGCCTGGCCGGGGACTTTGCCGCGGTCCGGGGCCGGGGCGGTCCCGGTGACGAGCACGCGCTGTTCGACGAGCGGCTGGCGTGGGAGCGCCACCTCGGTGCGCACGGCTGGACCTGTGTCGCATGGCCCAAGGAGCACGGCGGCCGCGGGCTGTCACTGTGGCGGCAGGTCGTGTACCTGGAGGAGTACGCCCGGGCGGGGGGCCCGGGAAGGGTGGGCCACATCGGCGAGGGGCTGCTGGGCCCGACGGTCATCGCCTTCGGCACACCCGAGCAGCAGCGCCGCTTCCTGCCGCCGATCCTGGCCGGCACCGAGCTGTGGTGCCAGGGCTACTCGGAGCCCAACGCCGGCAGCGATCTGGCCAACATCGCGACCAGCGCGGTGCTCGACGGCGACGACTGGGTGATCCACGGGCAGAAGGTCTGGACGTCCCTCGCCCACTGGGCGGACTGGTGCTTTGTCCTGGCGCGCACGTCGCCCGCACACCACGAGGCGGCACGGCACGCGGGCATCTCCTACCTACTGGTGCCCATGCGGCAGGACGGCGTCGAGGTTCGCCCCATCGTGCAGCTCACCGGCGACAGCGAGTTCAACGAGGTGTTCTTCGACGGCGCCCGCACCGCAGCGGGGAACGTTGTGGGCGACGTGGGGGCCGGCTGGAACGTGGCCATGGGGACCCTGGCGTTCGAGCGGGGGGCGTCGACCCTGGGCCAGCAACTCAACTTCCGCAACGAACTGGACGCCATTGTCGCCATGGCCCGACGCAACGGCACCATCGACGACCCCGTCATGCGCCAACGCCTGGCGCAGGCCCACATCGGGCTGGACATCATGCGGCTCAACGCCCTGCGCACGCTCGCAGGCAACGAGCCGGGGGCGCTGCGGCCGGAGGCGCTGATCGGCAAGCTCTACTGGGCCACGTTCCACCGGGGACTGGGCGAGCTGGCGATGGACGTGCTCGGCGCCGACGGGATGGCGACCGACCAGTCGGCCCTGCAGCGGCTGTTCCTGTTCAGCCGGGCCGACACCATCTATGCCGGGTCCAACCAGATCCAGCGCAACATCATCGGCGAACGCGCCCTCGGCCTGCCCAAGGAATCCCGATGAGCGCGCCGCGCCCGCCCGCGGCCCAGCCGCCGGCCGAGCCGGCGGGGCACGGACTGCTGGCCGGCAAGGTCGCGGTCGTCACCGCCGCCGCGGGCACGGGGATCGGGTCGGCCGCCGCCCGGCGCCTGCTGCTCGAGGGCGCCACGGTGGTGATCAGCGACGCCCACGAACGGCGGCTCGGCGAGGCGGCCACCGAGCTGGGCAAGGTGGCCGAGATCATCGGTTCCGCGCCGGGGGGCGAGCCACCGCTGGCGGTCCCCTGCGACGTGACCGACGAGATGCAGGTCCGGGAACTCTTCGCCGCCGCGGCCGAACGGCACGGCCGCATCGACGTGGTGGTCAACAACGCCGGCCTCGGCGGCACCGCCGACCTGGTGGAAATGACCGACGACCAATGGCACCGGGTCGTCGACGTGACGCTCACCGGCACGTTCCGCTGCACGCGAGCGGCCCTGTGGATCCTCTGTCGCCAGGGTTCGGGCGTCATCGTCAACAACGCCTCGGTGCTGGGATGGCGGGCCCAGGCGGGGCAGGCGCACTACGCCGCCGCCAAGGCCGGGGTCATGGCGCTGACCCGCAGCGCTGCCCTCGAGGCGGCGCCATTCGGCGTGCGCGTCAATGCGGTGGCACCCAGCCTGGCGATGCACCCGTTCCTGGCCAAGGTGACGAGCGAAGAGCTGCTGGGCGAGCTGGCGGGGCGCGAGGCATTCGGCCGCGCCGCAGAGCCGTGGGAGGTGGCGACGGTCATCGCATTCCTGGCCAGCGACTACTCCAGCTACATGACCGGCGAGGTCGTGAGCGTGAGCTCCCAGCATCCCTGACCCGAAGTTTCGATGGCGCAGACCATCTTCACGTCGCTGGACGAGGTGCGGGCGGCGGTCGGCCGGCGGCTGGGCGTCAGCGACTGGCTGGAGATCGCACCGGACCGCCTCGAGCGCTTCACCGCCGCCACCGCTGACCACGACCGCGGCTACCTCGCCCTGGCGCTCACCAACCTGTTCCTGCCCCAGCTCGTGGAGGTGCGCGGCGCGTCGCTGGGCGTCAACTACGGCACGGGCACCGTGCGGTTCCCCGCGCCCCTGCTGGCGGGCAGCCGGGTGCGCGGCACCGCCGAACTGGTGGCGTGTGACGAGATACCCGGCGGCGTGCAGACCACGATCCTCATCACCGTCGAGGTCGACGGCGGCGACCAACCCGCCTGCGTGGTCGAGTCC
>DASSDL010000091.1:0-3244 GCA_035697145.1 Acidimicrobiales bacterium | reverse complement strand
CGGTACCCCGTCTACCTGTCCACCAAGAACACGATCCTCAAGGCCTACGACGGCCGCTTCAAGGACCTCTTCCAAGAGGTGTTCGACGCGGAGTTCAAGGCCGAGTTCGACGCCGCCGGCCTGACCTACGAGCACCGCCTCATCGACGACATGGTCGCCCAGGTCATGAAGTGGGAGGGCGGCTACGTGTGGGCGTGCAAGAACTACGACGGCGACGTGCAGTCCGACGTGGTGGCCCAGGGGTTCGGGTCGCTGGGGCTCATGACGTCGGTGCTGCTGACGCCCGACGGCAAGACGTGCGAGGCCGAGGCCGCCCACGGCACCGTCACCCGGCACTACCGGCAGTGGCAGAAGGGCGAGAAGACCTCGACCAACCCCATCGCCTCGATCTTCGCCTGGACCCGGGGCCTCAACTTCCGGGCCAAGCTCGACGAGACGCCCGAGGTCGCTCGGTTCGCCACCACCCTCGAGGACGTGTGCGTGAAGACCGTCGAGGGCGGTCAGATGACCAAGGACCTGGCCCTGTTCGTGGGCGGTGACACGCCCTGGCTCACCACCGACGAGTTCCTCGATGCACTCGACACCAACCTCAACAAGGCGATGAGCCTCGCCTAGTCGTGAGTGGTTCCCCCCGCGGGTAACGATCGATCCCCGCCGATTCACACCAGCGGCCAGTAGCCCGCGACCAGGTGGGGCGGCGTGTCGAGGTACACCTTGGCCTCTGGGGGTTGGGCGAAGCGGCCGTGGCTCCAGCGGACCTCGATGTGACCTGTGACGGTGCGGGGGCAGCCGGCGTGGCGGTCGTCGACAGTCGCGGTCCACCGCACCAGGGGCTGGCGGGAGGCGACGGGCTCCACATCGAAGCGGCGCATGCGAAAGGCCTGGCGCCAGTCCCACGGACTGCCCACCCGGACGCGCACCATGCGGTCGCCGTCGGACCCGAGCACGAAGTAGGTGGCAGCCGCCACCCGGAGGAAGCGCCACAGGGTGGCCTCCCGCGCTCCGTGAGCGCGCAGCCGGGCCCGCCACCGCTTGGCCGACCCGTCGGCGACCACGGCCGACAGCGCCGAGTACGCCTGGGCAGCTGCGGGCGACGTCCACGCGCCCCGTCCGAGCGCCCGGGCGAGGTCGCGGCGCGCGGAGGGTGACAGGTCGGTCGCCCGGTCGGGCAGCGACCCGACCATCCCGGTCTCGAACCGCACGATCTCGTACAGCGCCTGGGTTTCCTGGGGGGCCAGCTCCGCGAACCAATCGGCCCGGGCGTCGGCGTCGGCACCGTTGGGCCCACCGAAAACAAGTCGCGGCGCGGCGTTGAGCGTGATGCGGGAGTTGTACTTGCAGCTCACCAGGTAGACGTGGTCGATCCGCAGGTCGGCGGGAACCGGGTCGACACCGGGCGGCCGGTGCGGCCCCTTCCACTCGACAACCTCGGGCGGGCGGCCACGCAGGCCGTCGTGGGAAGCGAGGAAGGCACGCCCGTTGGCCCACGCGGCGGCGAACGCCGCCCGGTGACGGCCGTCGCCATGCAGGGCCAACAGGCGATCCCACCGCTCGGGCCCCACGCCGCCGAAGGCGGCCGGCGGATCGGCCAGCGCCGCCGGCAGGTCGGGAGCCCCGAACACGGCCAAGCCGGTGACGATCTCGGTGATCTCGGTGCGATCCGCGGGCACGGGCGATCGATCAGGACGTCAGTCCGGCACCAACAGCTCGCCGATCGGGTGCGGCGACGTCGCAGCCAGCACGTAGTGCCCCAGCCGCTCGACCGTGGCCTGGGCGGATTCGACCGGCAGGACATCGACGAACGCCCGCCCCCGGGCCTCCGCCAGCGCCGCCGCCCCCGCCGATCGCCGGCCGGGCATGTCGGTGGCCAGCAGCAGCAGGGGCCGCGCCCCGAACCCGGAGAGGCGGACCGCGCGGCCGAGGGTGCGCTCGAGCACGTCGGCGTGCCGCAACCCAGGGCGCCCGACGGTGAACCCCCCGACCACCTCGACCAGCCACTCGCGACCCGCGGTGTCGGTGGCCAGCAACGTCACGTCGACCCCGCCCACCTTCCTGCGCACCGGCTCGTCCACCACGAAGCCGGCGTCCCGCAGGAGCGAGGCGGCGACCGTCACCGCCTTGTCGCCCGGCGGCTGGGACGGCCCGCCGCACGCCAGCACCCGCTGGAGCTCGTCGGCCGCCCGCTGCCGGGCGACCTCGACGTAGCGCTCGTCGGTGTCGTAGCCGAGGTAGTGGCGCCCCGTGCGCGCCGCGGCCACCGCCGCCGACCCCACGCCCATGAACGGATCGAGCACGACGTCGCCCCGCCAGGTGTACAGCTCGATGAGCCGCTGGGGGAGCTCGACCGGGAACGGCGCCGGGTGGCCGACCCGGCGGGCGCTCTCGGGTGCCAGCTCCCAGACGTCGAGCGTGGCCTCCATGAACTCGTCGGCCGTGGGCGTGGCCACGTACGGCAGTTCGGCTGCGGCGCGCCGCGACCGGTCGACAGCCCGGTCGAACCGCCCCTTCGAGGCGACCACCACCCGCTCGGTGAGGTCGCGAAGCACCGGATTGGCGGGACTGCGGAACGACCCCCACGCGCAGTTTCCGCCGGCGCCCCGGGCCTTGCGCCAGATGACCTCCCCCCGCAGCAGCAGGCCCAGCCGATCCTGGAGGATGCCGATGACGTCGGCCGAGAGCGAGCGGTAGGGCTTGCGCCCGAGGTTGGCCACGTTGACGGCGATGCGCCCGCCCGGCTCGAGCTTGCGAACGCACTCGGCGAACACGCCCTCCAGCAAGGCGAGGTACTCGGCATACGAGGCGGGGATTCCCTCCTTCCCCAGCTCCGCTTCGTACTGCTTGCCGGCGAAGTAGGGCGGCGAGGTCACCACCAGCGCCACCGACGCCGGCTGCACGCGGTCCATCGTGCGGCTGTCGCCCACGTAGATCCGGTCGACGACGCCGGGCGGGTTGACGACGGCGTCGTCGGACAGCGTCGGCGCCGCGAACCGGCTGTAGAACGCAGCCGAGTCGTGGTTCTCGCGTCGGCCCACGCCGAAGGACGAGGTCGCCGTTGGGGACCGCTTGCGCCCAGTGCGCTCGACTGCTCCCACCGCTCTCGCTGTCATGCCGACACCTTAGGAAGCCGGTGTGACAATCAAGGGGAGGTCCTCAGCGTCCCGGCGCCAGTCCCAGGTTGTCGACGATGCGGAGCACGGCCTCCGACCGGTTCAGCGCGTAGAGGTGCAGGCCCGGAGCGCCGGCG
>DASSDL010000090.1:0-3924 GCA_035697145.1 Acidimicrobiales bacterium | reverse complement strand
TGCGGGGAGCGCTTCGTCCCCCAGCGCGACCCCAAGAAGCTGCCGATGTGCCAGGTCTGCAAGGAGATCTACGACCTGTATCGCATGGCCTCGGACGGGCTGAGCGAAACGCCGCAGGCCTGAGCGAGACCCCCAACGCCTCGTGAGCGGCACCTGCTGCCGTGCAGCAGCCGTTACACGGCAGATCTCGGGGGTTCGGGTCCCTCCGAGCCCACGGCTGGCCTCTGCTGGGAGAGGACTTCCTGCGCGGCGGCGCGAGCGATGGCGTACTGCTGTGCCGCGGCCTGTTGGGCGGCGTACTCGCGGCCGGCCGCCTGCTGGGCCGCCCGCTCGTCGCCTTGCTGTCGCTCGACGGAGCGTTGGGCGGCCATGTCGGCCTGCGCCCTGGCCCGGCCGGCCTCCCGTTCCTGGCGACGCAGCCGGCTGGTCAGCCACCGGTGCAGGCCATCGACGAGCAGGGCGATCACGAAGTAGACGATCGCCGCGACCAGATAGGAGAGGTCGAGCACCGACGAGCCGTCGAGGTCCTGAGTCGGGAAGATGCCGCGGAACGGCCGCATGGCGCGTTCGGTGCTGCGGTACACCCACTCGACGAACGACGCGTCGGGGTTTGCCCCGGCGAGCTGGAGGAAGAAGGCGGTCGTCAGCAAGGCCCCGGTGACGAGGGCGAAGGCGTACACGGCCCACACCACAACCCGCGCGATCTTGAGCAGCACAAGCAGCGGCGAGTGTTCGTACTCCTCGGCTCGCCGCTCGTACTCCTGAACGGTCGGGTCATCGCCGGTGATCATCGGCGTCAGTCAAGCACACCCCATCGAGGCACTAGGTCGCTGCGGCGGCAGGTAGCTCCCGCGGGAGGCGCCGGGCGGCGAGCACTCCTCCGGCGGCGACCACCAGCGTGACGATGAAGGCGAGGGTCAGCGAGCTGGAGGTGTCCCAGCCCCGCCCTTCGCCCAGCGCCACGAACACGCCACCCAGCCCGGTGCCGAGCGACACGCCCAGAACGTCCGTCAGCTGGAGCGAGGCGCTGGCGCTCCCCTCCTGGCCCGGCGCGGCGGTGCCCAGGACGGTCACGGAGATCGGCGCGTACGACAACCCCATCCCCAGGCCCGCCACCGTCCAGGCGGCGATGCCGACGGCCACCGGCACCGACGGGTCGAGCGCCACCAGCAGCCCTGCGATCCCCACGCCCAGCAGGGCGAAGCCTCGCCGGACGAGCCACGCCGGCCCCCGCTCTCCGACCAGGCGCTGCTGGATCCAGGCGCCGGCGGTCCACGCGAGGGTCGCCCCCGTGAGCGCCACTCCCGCCACCCAGGTGGGTTGGTCGCGGGCGTCGGTCATGGCCAGCGACACGTAGGCGTCTGTGCCGAAGAAGGCGAACGTGAGGATGCCGCGGACGCCGACCGCCGCCGGCATCCCGCGGCGCAGGGCCACGGTCCCGGTGGGGACGAGCCGCACGAACGCCCAGGCCGCCGGCAGCGCGCCCACCACGATCAGGACGACCGCGAGCGCGACCTGCTGCGCGCCGAGCCCGGCCAGAACCAGCGCAACGCCGCCGACCAACACGACGGCGTCGCGTCGACGATCGCGACTCGAGCTCGCCGCCTGGGTGGGTGCGTCGACCGGTGCCCGGGACGACAGCGCCGGCAGGGTCATCGCCGCCGCCACCGCCACCAGCGGCAGGAGGGCCAGGAACACGACGCGCCACGACGACCAGCGCTCGATGGCGCTGGCCGCCGCCGGTCCGATCAGGCCGGGGACCACCCAGGCCGACGAGAACACCGCGAACACCCGCGGACGAAGTTCGGGCGGATAGCCGCGTCCCACGCTGGCGTAGGCGACCGCCGGGATCACGCCCGCGCCGACGCCCTGGGCCACGCGACCGGCCACCAGCATCGGCATCGACTGGGCCGACCCGCCGATGATGAGCCCGAACGAGAACAGGACCAGGCCCGCCAGGAACGGCGCCCGGGTGCCCCGCCGATCCGCGGCCTCGCCCGCCAGCACGATCCCGAGGAGGTTGCCGAGAAAGAAGCCCGAGAACACCCAGCCGTACAGGCCCAACCCACCGAGGTCGTCGGACACCACCGGCATGATCGTGGCGATGGCCAGCGCCTCGAACGCCACCAGCGTGATGGTGAGGACCAGGCCGGTGGTCAACCGTCGCCGCGCCGGCGCCCAGACACCGTCCGGGGCCGTCACCGACGTGCCGACGGCGGCGAGGCGATCCGTCATCGAGGACATGCTCCCCCGCCAACCGGCCGGACCCCGCACGGGATTCCCAGCGCGCCGCGGTCAGACTGTCGGTGTGCCGAAATCCGTCCTCGGACCTAGTGCCAACGACCGGCGCGAGGACGCGCTGGTCCGGGGGCTGCTGACCGGCATCGCGGCGTTCCGCTGGCTGGCCTGGGCGTGGATGGCGGTGCTGCTCGTGGTCAACGGCAGCAACCTACGAGAGCCGGATGCCCGCCCGGGGGTGGCGATCGGGCTCGTCGCCGCCGCGCTTGTGGCCACTGCCGGGACGACGCTGTTGCTGCGATCGCACCCCGCCCGCCTACTGACGCTGCCGGTCGTCGCTGCCGAGCTGGCGGTCGGCTTCGCACTCGAGGTGGGCGACAACGTCGCGTACAGCGGCGTCTCGCACGCGCAGTCGCTGCCGTCGGCGTGGCCGCTGGCGGCGATCATGACCGCCGGCATTGCCTTTGCCGGCCGGGGCGGGATGATCGCCGGGGCGATGGTCGGCCTGGGCCGAGCCGTCGGCGAGCTCGTCGATCCCACCCCCGTGGACCCAGCGCGACACGGTCGGGGCGCTGTCCACCATCGTGCTGTACGCCTTGGCCGGCGGCGTCGCCGGTCCGCTGCTCGCCGGGACGGCTCTGCTCGGCACGCTCGTGGTGAACGAGACCCTCAGCGTGACCGCCGGGGCCCCGACGTGGATGTGGCTCGCGGCCGGCGGCTCGACGCTGCTGCTGTCGGGGATCGTGATGGAGCGGCACGGAGTCGGCCCGGTCGAGGGCGGCCGCCGGCTGGTCGACATCGTCCGCGAGGGGTTTGCGTGACCGGGTGAACCTCCTTCTGGTCGTAGCTGTGCGGCATATGACCGCACGGCTACGACCGGTTCGTGTGCCCGACTACGGTGCGCGTCGATGGCGGCCCTCACGGCGACCTGGCGCGATGCGCTCGGCGACGATCGGCTGCTGGTGAGCGGGTTCGGCAAGTGGGGTGGCGGGATCTACGACCTCACCAGCGCCACACCCGAGGCGTTCGACGACCTGGCCACCGCGGGCATCACCATCGGCGGCGGTCGGCTGTGGCGGATCCTGCGGGCTCCCGGCGAGCAGACCAGCACCTGTGAGCTGCTGTCGTACGACGCCCGCGGGCTGCGCACCTACCGGCGTCTCGACGCCATCCGGGACCCGCACGACGTGTGCTGGCACGAGGGCGCCGTCCACGTCAGCTCCAGCTGGGACGACACGGTGTGGCGGGTCTCCGGTGGCGCGGCCGAGCCATTGTGGCGGGCACGAGGCGACGGCAGTGTCCCCGACGCCTGGCACGTCAACTCGCTGCTCGTCGTCGACGGCGTACTGCACGTGTGTGCCTTCGGGAGATTCGAGCGGTACAAGGCATGGAAGGCCGCCCCGCGCAAGGACGTCGGGTTCGTCCTCGATCTGCGCACGGGCCGGGAGGTCATCACGGGCCTGACTCATCCCCATGCCCCCCGGCGGCGCGGTGACCGCTGGTACGTGTGCGAATCGACACCCGGCAGGCTCACCGAGCTCGACACCGCCGGCCGGGTGTCGCGGCAACTGTCGGTCGGCCGGTTCACGAGGGGCCTGGCGCTGATCGGCGGTTGGGCCCTCGTGGGCGGCAACGCCCACCGCGATCACGACGACGACCGGGCCGAGGTGCTGGTGGTCGACCTCG
>DASSDL010000089.1:0-47960 GCA_035697145.1 Acidimicrobiales bacterium | reverse complement strand
GGATGGTCACCTACGCAGGTGAGGACAACGAGCGCGGTTTGCGGCAGACTCACGACGCGCACCGGCTCATGCGCTGGACGCGCGACGACAGTTCGGGAGCGTCCGGACGCGAACGCAGCTAGAGCACAGGCAACCACCAGGTCCTCCGTAGACCCGCAGAGGGGGGAATGGGCGACGAGCTTCCGCTGCTGGGGCCAAGGTCCAGCCTGGCGCGCCTGCCCGAGGTCCTCGTCCGGCGCCCCCGGCTCGACTCGCTGTTCGCCGACCGCGCCCGGCGCCAGGTGACGCTGATCTCCGCACCGCCGGGGTCGGGCAAGACGACGCTGGTCACCGCGTGGCTCGCATCCCGGAAGCGACGCGACGTCATGCTCACGGTCGATGCCCGTGACAACGAGCGCGACCAGCTCGCCGGCGTGATCGTCGCCGCGTTGGTCCACTGCGGTGCCATCGCCCCGGAGGAGATCGACGCCACGTTGCCGGGAACAACGCTCCTCGACGCCGCCTTCGCCCAGCTGGAACAGCGTGCGGGAAAGCGGGTCCTCGTGCTCGACGACCTCCAGGAGCTGACCTCGCGGCACGCCCTGCGCACGTTGGCCTACCTCGTCGAACGGGCACCGGCCGCTCTCGACCTCGTGCTGTGCAGCCGGGCAGATCCGCCCATCCGGCTCACCAGGCTCCGGCTCGAAGGCAGGCTCGGCGAGATCCGCAACGACAGCCTCGCTTTCGACCTGCCGGAGACCTCAACTCTTTTGGCCGCCCACGGGCTCACCCTCACGCGCTCGCAGGTGCAGGCGCTCTGGCGCCGGACCGAGGGATGGGTGGCCGGCCTGCGTCTGGCCGCTTGTGCACTGCAGGGCGAGGCAAACCCGGCCGAGTTCGTGCAGGGCGCGGCGGGCACCGAGACCGCCATCGCCGATTACCTGCTCAAGGAGCTGCTCACCCGTCAGGACGAGGCCATCCAACGGTTCATGTTGCGGACGAGCGTGGTCGGCCGGCTGACGACCGACCTCGCGGAGGTGCTCACCGACGATCCGGCGGTGTCCAGGCGGCTCGGCGAGCTGGAGAGGAATGGCGTGGTCCTCGCCGAGCTGGAGGACCGCAGGTGGTATCGGTATCACTCGCTGTTTGGGACGCTGCTCGAGGCGCGCCTGCGACAGCAGCACCGGGGCCTGGCCGACGAGTTGCACCGTCGGGCCACCGCATGGTTCATCGCCAACGACATGCCCGGCGAGGCGGAGGTCCACGCCCGGGCCTCGGGGGATTGGCCGATGGTCGGGCGGCTCGCCGCCGATCGTTGGGTGGCCCGGGTGCTCGACGGCGCCGAGACGAACGATGGCCTGCTCGCAGGCGTCCCCGCCGGGGCCATCGCGGCCAACGAGAGCCTGACCGTCCTGGCCGTAGCCGAAGCGTGCTCCCAGCGCGACCGCAGCGCAGCCGACGCGCACCGCGCCGGGTTCGACAAGCCGGCGCCGGATCCGGCCACGCGCCGCGACCCGACCGATTCAATCACCAGCGCGCCCCCGCTCGCCCGGTCGTTGCTGGCCATCGGCTACGCCCGGGCATTTGGTGCCGACGCCCGGACACGGGCGGCCATCAGCGATCTGCGGGCCGCGGACGGCGGAGTCGACGACCCCACGACCGCGCGGCTGGCGGAGCTCCGGACCATCGGACTGGACCTCGATGAAGGTCGGATCGAGCGCACCCGGCGGCAGGCAGCCGCACTGGCTCTCGCCGCTGACTCGACCTGGATCGGAGCCGAAGCTCTTGCGGTGCTCGCGCTGGCCGATGCTGTCGAGGGCGACCTCGGTGCGGCAACCCGCCATGGTGAGCGGGTGCGCGCCGAGCCGTCCTCTGTGGGCGGCGTCGCGCACCACATCGCCACCTTGGCGGTCGCCTTGTGCCATGCCCAGCGCGGTGAACACCGTCATGCGGTGGATGCGCTATCCGCCGGCCTGGCGCCGGCCACCGTGGACCGGGCGGTGCTTGCCGTCGACGGTGCCGTCCGCGCTGCGCTGCACAATCCCGGGTCCCCGTTCGTCGGGCTCGAGGGCGACGATGCGGAGCATCCCCTCGTGATGCGGACGTTGGTGGCGCTCGGCGTGCTCGAGTCCCTCGACTCGACCGGACGGGTGCGAGTTATGGGTGGCCCGCTAGAGGAGGCCGTGCTTCTCGCCCGGCAACGCTGGCGTTCGGGAAACGGTGCAGGTGTGGTGTCGGTGCTCAACGACCATCACGGCCGGGGTTCGCGCCGCTGCCACCCGCGGACCCTGATCGAACGATCCGGGCTGCTGGCTCTGGGTGCCGCCGATCGCGGCGACGGCGGCGCCACGTTGGCGTCCCTCCGGGACGCGCTGGTGGCGACGGAGAAGACGGGTATCTGGGCGCCGCTGCTGGTGCTGGCGCCCGACCTGACCGACCTGCTCGAGACACGGGCGGACGAGCTGGGCCCCCATCAGGGCGTCGCGCTCGAGCTGGTCGACCGTGCTCGCACCTCACCTGCCCCCGCCTACATGGAACCACTCACCGAACGCGAGACTTCGGTCCTGTGCCACCTGCCGACGCTGATGTCGAACCACGAGATCGCCGACGTCATGCACGTCTCGGTGAACACGGTGAAAACGCACCTCAAGTCCCTGTACCGCAAGCTGGGCGTCGGCAGCCGACGCGAGGCGGTGCTGCGGGGACGCGCCCTAGAGCTCCTCTAGCCCGTGTCCGACCGGGAGCGGAAGGCGACGTCGGGTAGCCGGCGGACCTCGACCAGCTCGAGGCCCAGGGCCTCGATTCGCCGGATGAGGCCGTGCAGCGCGGCCTGGTCCTCCACTGGCCCGGCCAGGATCGTCTCCACGGGTTCGACGCTGGTGCCGAGCGACAGCTCCTCGAACTCGTTGATGAGCGTGCTGCTCAGTCGCCCCCGGATCCGCAACTCGTAGTCGAAGCCCATGTCGTCGCCTACTTCCGAAGACACCCGTAGCGATGATGAGCGTCGCTCTTCGTCGGGGGCTGGTCGTCACCCGAGAAGGGTGACGGGGATCCGCGTCTGACCTACTACCTGTCAGTCGGCCTTGGTCTTACCCTCGGCCTTCATCGCCCTCTTCCAGGACCGCACCCGCCGCAGCGACTCTGGCGAGTCGATGTCGGCCACCGAGCGAGGCTCGTCGTCGGAGAAGGGGGCGGTCGCCTGTTCCCAGCCGGGCGGCTGCACGCCGAAGCGCTTGGCCAACAGCGCGGTGAAGATCTTGGACTTGTCGGCACCGAAGCCGGGCAGCGCCCTGACGCGCCGCAGCAGCTCACCACCGTCGTCGACGCCGGCCCATACCGCGGCGGCGTCGCCGCCGTAGTGCTCGACCAGGTGCCAGCACAACGCCTGCGTGCGCTTGGCCATAGCGCCGGGATAGCGGTGGAGCGCCGGCGGGCCCTTGAACATCGCCGCCAGCGCAGCGGGATCGAGGGCCGCGATCTCGGCGGCGTCTAGCCGCCCGCCGAGCTTGTCGCGCAGCCGCAGCGGCCCGGTGAACGCCCACTCCATCGGCACCTGCTGGTCGAGCAGCATGCCGATCGTCAACGCCAGCGGATCGTCGACCAGCAGTTTGTCGGCCTCGGGATCGCCGGTCACCGGCAGCGTCGGCTCGGTCATGACCGCACGCTACCGGACACCCCATCAGGTCCGGATCAGCGCCGTGACGGCGGCACGGACGGAAGGTCGCGCACCTGCCCCACGTCTCGGGCCACGGCGAAGCGCACGCCGCGGATCGGATACCGGCCTGCCGCACAAGCTGACCTGGCGCCGGATCACCCCGGCGGGAGCGGGGGGAGCGAGGCGCCCGGGCCGCCGGTGCACTCCCGCCGGGGGATCCTTCTCGACTGACCTCCGACGGATGATGCCGAAACGTGGGTCGCTCGGCCTCACCCAGACGTGGGATTCACCCAGGTGATTCGCGGGAGGAGTCCCACAGGAGCCCCTGCTCGCGGGCGCGGGCGACGGCGTCGACACGTGAGGACACCCCGAGCTTCCGATAGATCGACCCGATGTGTGAATGCACCGTGTTGTACGACACGAACAGCCGGCGCCCGATCTCCCGCTGCGACTGGCGCGTCGCCAGCATGCGGAGGATCTCGATCTCACGTTTGCTCAGTTCCGTGCCCCCGACGATCGAGCGCGTGCTCGCAGCGAGGCTCCGGCCGACCTCCTCCCACCGATCGGCGAGGACGCCGGGATCGGTGCAGGCATCGATGAGGTCCTTCGCCTCGCCGAGCGCTCGTCGTCCGTCGTCGGCGGCCCCCCGCGCGCTGAGCACGGCGGTCAAGGCCAACAGCACTTGGATCACGAGCAGTGGCTCGTACGCCGCTCGCATGCGGTCGACGCCGAGCCTGAGCAGCCGCTCCCCTTCGGGGTCTCCACCGCGAGCCAGCACCGCGCCCAACGTGGCCGCGGCCCAGCCCCCCGTGGCCGTGTCGGCCAGGCCCTGCGACACGAGCACCCCCATCGCCCGGCGCGCCCAACGCTCGGCCGACGCGAGATCAGCGGCCTCGAGGTCCAGGAAGGCAAGGAGGCAGTCGGCCCCGACGGCGTTGAGCCATTGCTCGGTGCGGGGGGCGAGGGTGGCGCCGCGCTCGAGGAGAGGACGCGCCTCGTCGGAGCGGCCGGCGAGTGCCAGCGCCCAACCAAGCTGCACGTGGACGGTCACCCGCCACATCGAGTCGCGATGGCCTTCCAGCTCGAAGGCGCGTCGCGCCGCGGTCAACATCTCGCCGACGTCGCCCCAGGGGAACCCGGCACGCAGCAGCGCCGCCGTCACCTCGATCGAGCTGGCGCCGTCGGGTAGCGGGCCCTCGTAGCCGGCATCGATGGCGTTCTGGAGGGCGACCTGGGCGTCCTCACGGCGGCGCTGGAAGCTCGCCACCCATGCCTCCACGACCGACAGCCGCGCGTCGCCCACCACCACGCGGCGGGGGAACGCCTCGAGCCACGCAGCCACCGTGGCGTAGCCGCCCCACTCGATCGTCGACAGGTAGTTCTCGGCGACGAGGCGAGCCGCCGTCTCGATCTCGCCGGCCTCGACGGCGTGGTGGATCGCCTCGCCCACGTGCCCGGCGTCGGCCAGCCAGGCGAACGCGCACCGGTGAAGCTCGCGACGCCGCTCGAGGGGTCGCCGGTGAAGCTCGGCGCGCAGCAGGTCGGCGAACAGGTGGTGATAGCGATACCACTCGCGATGATCGTCCAGCGCCGTCAGGAACAGGTTGGCGTGCTCCAGCTCGACCAGCAGGTCGGCGGAGCCACTGCGACCAGTGGTGGCGTCGCAGAGCGGACCGGACATCCGCTCGAGGATCGATGTCTCGACCAGGAAGTCGCGCACCGGGGGCGCCAGCGCATCGAGGCCAACCTCGGTGAGGTAGTCACTCACCTGGCGCGTGGACCCGCCGAAGTCGGCGACGGCACGCTCACGATCGGCCGCGTCCCGCAGCGACAGGGACGCCAGGTAGAGCCCGGCGGGCCATCCCTCGGCATGCTCGTGGAGGGTGGCGGCGGCCCGAGGTGAAAGCCCCAGGTCGAGGGCGTCGTTCAGGAAGCGCCTGCTCTCCTGAGGAGTGAACGCGAGGTCGCCCTCGCGCAGCTCGAGCAGTTCGCCGCGTGCCCGCAGCGTGCCGACTGGGAAGGGGGGGTCGACACGGCTGGAGACGACGACGCGAACGTTGGCCGGCTCCCGGGTCAGGAACAGCTCGACCGATCGGTGGCATGCGGAGCTGGTGATCGCGTGGTAGTCGTCGAGCACCAGCCCGACGTCGCTCTCGAGCGACTCCAGCTCGTTGAGCAGCCGGGGGACGATGGCGTCGACGAAGTCCTGCTCCCCCAGGGGGCCGGATGGTGGTGTCAGCGGCATCGTGGGCTCGATCGCCTGCAATGCGGCGACCACGTAGTTCCAGAAGAGCATCGGATCGTTGTCGGCGGCGTCGAGCGAGACCCATGCCAGCGGCAGCTCGGCCGCCTGCCGCCACTGACCTAGCAGCGTCGACTTCCCGAATCCCGGCGGCGCCACCACCAGGACCGGTCCGCGGTGCGACGCGAGCCGGGGGAGGAGCGACGTGCGCTCGATCGTGCTCGACCGCAACCGCGGGCCACCGAGCTTGGTGCCGAGCAGCACCGGAACCGCGTGCTCCCGCGGCGGCCCACGCTCGAGCCTGGGGCCCCCTGCCATTGACCAAAGTCTGCCACGAAGACGCTAGTCATTCTGGCCCTACTGACGACCCCCGTGCCGCCGGGGTTAGCGGAGGGTCAGCGGGCGCCGTGGTGACGCGGCCGCGTGGTTGTCGGATAGACCTATTGGCCGCCCGCGTCGGTGAGCACAGGGCCGTCGCGCCGAACTACTGCCGGCGCTATCGCCCCGCGGCGCGGATGGCGCAGGCCGTCGACACGTCGACGTCGCATCTCGGCTTCCGCTGCGTCGTGCGAGTCTGAGCGTGCGTCCCCGGGCTCGGCAGGAATTCGCTTGCGCGGCGGCCGTCCGCCCGGCTGACCTACGCAGTGGCACCGCTGCGGTGGCGGTGCCTCCGCGACCGGACGGGAAGGTGGTGACCGATGCCCAGGACCACGAGCACCGGGCGTCGCGCGCCCGGGGTGCCCGTCCGGCCCTCGCCCGGGTTCTCCTGAGCCCACCGGTCGAGCCGAGCCTCTGAGACGACACCCCGGCGGCCGCGACGCGGTCCTTATGTCCCTGCTGTCTCTCGGAGGTCATCCCTTGTCGCGCGATCAGCGCAACTCCCGCCGTCGGTCGCTCACGTCGTTCCGTTGCCGCAACTGCCTGCTCGACGTGCCCGTCGAGGCGCCGGGCACCGCCCACCGCAACCACTGTCCAAACTGCCTGTGGAGCCGCCACGTCGACGATTCGCCGGGCGACCGCGCCGCGCTGTGTGGCTCGTCGATGGAGCCCATCGCCATCTGCGTGCGGGGAGCTGGGGAGTGGGTGCTCGTCCACCGCTGCCTCGGCTGCGACACCGTGCATCTGAATCGCATCGCCGGTGACGACAACCCGCTGCTGCTGGTACGCATCGCCGTCGGACCGCTGGCGCAGCCACCCTTCCCGCTCGACGTCCTCGGTCGTCTCTGATGTCGCGGGGGTCGGAGTCGTGCACTTGACAATAGTTGTCTGATATTGGAACTATTTGTCAAATGGCGAACGAAGACGTCACCGTCGTGCTCGGGGCACTGGCGGACCCGACCCGCCAGCGGGTCGTGCAGCTGCTCAGCGACGGTCCCCGACGGGCGGGTGAACTGGCGGCGGTATCGGGCGCGTCGGCACCGACCATGAGCCGGCACCTGCGGGTGTTGCTCGAGGCGGGGATCGTGACCGACGAGCGACTGCCCGAGGATGCCCGGGCGCGGGTATTCCGGCTCCGGCCCGAGTCGATCGTGGCCGTCCGAGCCTGGCTCGACCAGCTCCAGGCCCACGGTGACGAGCAACTGGCGTCCTTCAAGCGGCATGTCGAACGGAGGCGCACGACGTGAGCGACAACGAAGCGCGCCTGTCACAGGTCGAGGTGGGGGTCGATCCCCAAACGGCGTTCACCGCCTTCACCGACGAGCTCGACCTGTGGTGGGTCAGGGGACCGATCAACGCCTACGGCGCCGGCAAGCTCGTGGCGATGCGCTGCGAGCCGGGAGTCGGCGGCCGCCTGCTCGAGGTCTACGACGAGGACAGCGGTGAGGGCCTCGAGCTGGCCCGCATCACATCGTGGGAGCCCGGCAAGCACCTCGCGTGGCAGAGCTCGCTCGACGACGTGATCACCGACGTGCGGTTCGAACCGACGCCCAACGGCACCCTGGTCCGCCTCGAAGCGACCATCCCGCCCGGCGGCTCGGACAAGGGCGGCACTGCGTTCATCAGGGTGACGCCCCGCTGGTTCGGGGCCTGGGTCGCCAGGCGCGACACAGCGCCCCACGAACTGCGCGACCTCGCCCGGTTCGGGCTCACCCTCTACTACGCTCGCCCGGCCGCGGCCGCCCGATGGCTGGAGACCGCGTTCGGCTTCGACTCGCCCGACCCCCTGCCCGAGGGCGAGGACCCGCTCCCCGAGACCGAGCACGGGCACCCATGGATCGAGTTCCACGTCGGCAACTGCTCGCTGATGATCGACAGACTGGCCGGTCCGCCGGTCGACCACGAGCAGACCACGCACGTGCCGTGGGTGTTCGTCGACGACCTCGAGGCGCACCTGGAGCGCGCCCGCGACAACGGGGCCACCATCATGCAGGGCATCTCGAGCTATGGCTTCACCTCGTACGTCGCCCGGGACCTCGAAGGCCGGACCTGGCGGTTCGCCGAGGCGCGCCCCACGCAGCCGCGGTAGACCGCGGCGGGGTCGTGTCAGCTGCCGATCGCTACAGGTCGAACTGGCGGGGGTCGGTGCGCTCCGGATCGATGCCGTAGTGGGCGATGGCCTCGGCCACCGTCTCGGCCTTGACCTCGCCGTGCTGGGCCAGCGCCCACAGCGTGGCCACCACCACGTGCGGCATGTCGATCTCGAAGAACTGGCGCAGCTTCTCGCGGGTGTCGGAGCGGCCGAAGCCGTCGGTGCCCAGCGGTACGAACGGCTGACGCACCCAGCGGGCAACCTGGTCCGGCACGGCCTTCATGAAGTCGGTCACCGCCACCACCGGTCCGCCCTCGGCGCCCAGAAGCTGCGTGACGAGCGGCGTGCGGGGCGGCTCGGTCGGGTGGAGCCGGTTCCAGCGTTCGGCCGCCAGCGCCTCCTCACGCAGCCGCTTGTAGCTGGTCGCCGACCAGAGGTCGGCGCCCACGTCCCAACGCTCGGCCAGCTCGGCCTGGGCGGCACGCGCTGCCCCCTGCGCCGTGCCCGAGAACAGGATCGTGGCCCGGTGCCCCGGACCGTCGGGCGCCTCCGCCCAGCGGTAGAGGCCCTGGATGATGCCTTGCTCCACCCCTTCGGGCATCGGTGGCATCACGTAGTTCTCGTTGTACAGCGTGAGGTAGTGGATGACGTCCCGCTCGTCGACCAGCATCTCCCGGATGCCGTGGCGGATGATCGTCGTCATCTCGTAGGCGAACGCCGGGTCCCACGCTTCGACCGTGGGATGGGTCGACGCCAGGATCAGGCTGTGGCCGTCCTGGTGCTGCAGGCCCTCGCCCAGCAGCGTCGTGCGGCCGGCGGTGGCGCCCAGCAGGAAGCCCCGCGCCCGCGAGTCGTTGGCCGACCAGATGAGGTCGCCCACGCGTTGGAACCCGAACATCGAGTAGAAGGTGAAGAAGGGCAGCATGGGCACGCCCCGGTGGGCGTAGGACGTAGCGGCGGCGATGAACGTCGCCATCGATCCGGCCTCGGTGATGCCCTCCTCTAGGATCTGGCCGTCCTTGGCCTCGGTGTAGGACAGCAGCAGCTGGGCGTCGACCGGCTCGTAGACCTGGCCCTGGGCCGCGTAGATCCTGAACTCCTTGAACAGCGCGTCCATCCCGAAGGTGCGGGCCTCGTCGGGGATGATCGGCACCACGCGGTGGCCCACCTTGGGGTCGCGGCACAGGTTTCGGAGTAGGCGGGTGAAGGCCATGGTGGTCGACACCTCCTGCTTGCCCGAGCCGGCCAGCACCTCGGCGAACGGCTTGTCCTCGGGCATCTCGACCGCTCGCTTGGTGCGGACCACACGGCTGGGCAACGAGCCGTCGAGCGCCTTGCGCCGGTCCATGAGGTAGCCGTGCTCGATCGAGCCCTCCTCGAAGCGGATGTAGGGCGGCTCCTTGTCGTCGGCCAGCGCTTCCTCGGGAATCACGTCCTGGAGGTAGAGCCGCTCCCGCAGCACCCGGAGCTGGTCAACAGTCATCTTCTTGATCTGGTGGGTGGCGTTGCGGCCCTCGACGTCGGGGCCCAGCGTCCAGCCCTTGATGGTCTTGGCGAGGATGACGGTGGGTGCACCCGTCTGCTCGGTGGCGGCCTTGTACGCCGAGTAGAGCTTGCGGTAGTCGTGGCCACCGCGGGGCAGCGTGCGCAGCTCGTCGTCCGACAGGTGCTCGACCATCTTGCGCAGGCGGGGATCGGGCCCGAAGAAGTGCTCGCGGATGTAGGCACCCGACTCGACGGCGTAGCGCTGGAACTCGCCATCCACGGTGGTGTTCATCTTGTTGAGCAGCACGCCGTCACGGTCCTGCATCAACAGCTCGTCCCACTTGCAACCCCAGATGACCTTGATGACGTTCCACCCGGCGCCGCGGAAGATGGCCTCGAGCTCCTGGATGATCTTGCCGTTGCCCCGCACGGGGCCGTCGAGGCGCTGCAGGTTGCAGTTCACGACCCAGATGAGGTTGTCGAGCTGCTCGCGGACCGGGAGCGACAGGGCGCCGAGGGTCTCGGGCTCGTCGACCTCGCCGTCGCCGACGAAGCACCACACCCGGCTACCGCTGGTGTCGTCGATCTTGCGGTTGTGGAGGTAGCGCAGGAAGCGGGCGTGGTAGATCGAGTTGAGCGGGCCGAGGCCCATCGACACAGTCGGGTACTCCCAGAAGTCGGGCATGAGCCGCGGGTGGGGGTAGCTCGAGAGCCCGGCGCCATCCACCTCTTGGCGGAAGCCGTCGAGCTGCTCCTCGGTCATCCGTCCTTCCAGGTACGCGCGGGCATAGCTGCCGGGCGCGGCGTGGCCCTGGATGTACAGGGCGTCGCCGGCCAGGCCGTCCTCCTTGCCCCGGAAGAACCAGTTGAACCCGACGTCGTAGAGGGCCGCCGACGAAGCGAAGGTGGACAGGTGCCCGCCGATGCCTTCGGCGTGCTTGTTCGCCTTGATGACCATGACGGCGGCGTTCCAGCGGATGTAGGCGCGGATCCGGCGCTCGAGATCCTCGTCGCCCGGGAACCAAGGCTCCTGCTCGGGTGGGATGGTGTTGACGTACGGCGTCGACACCGTGGCCGGCGTGCCCACCTGCAGCTCACGGGCGCGCTCGAGCAGTTTGGACATCAGGAACCGGGCCCGGGTCTTGCCATGGGCGTCGACCACTGCATCGAGGGAGTCGAGCCATTCGCGGGTCTCGGAGGGGTCGGTGTCCGGAAGTTGGTGGACGAACCCGTCGATGATCATGGGCCCATGCTGGCACCGCCGGGACGAATTCGAAACGAGTCGGCCGCCAGACCGACGCGATCACGGCGCGGGGGTCGGGCTGGAGCGTCTGGCGCGACGCCGGCGCCGCGTAGGGTGCCCTCGTGCCCGCGACCCCGACGACGTCGACCACCGTGTTCACCGACGGTGCCTGCCTCCGCAACCCCGGGCCCGGCGGATGGGCGTGGGCCGAGGAGGGCGGAGCCTTCGAGTCGGGCCACGAGCCCCACACCACCAACCAGCGCATGGAGATCACCGCCGCGTACGAGGCGGTGCGCGCCCACCCCGGTCCGCTCGAGGTGGTGAGCGACTCGACCTACGTCGTCAACTGCTTTCGCGACCGCTGGTGGGAGGGCTGGATCCGCCGAGGCTGGGTCAACTCCGCCCGCAAGCCGGTGGCGAACCGCGACCTGTGGGAGCCGTTCGTCGAGCTGGTGCGGGCCCGCGGCGACGTGACCTTTCGCTGGATCAAGGCGCACGCCGGCCACGCCATGAACGAGCTGGTGGATCGGCTCGCCGTCGAGGCCGCCCAGACCCAGCGGTCGAGATCGGGCCTGTCCCGCTAGACCGGGGCCGTGCAGGTCGGCGTCGACACCGGAGGCACGTTCACCGACCTGGTGACGGCCGACGGAACCGCGATCAAGGTGCTGTCGACGCCCGACTACCCGGTTCGGGCCATGCGGCAGGCCATCGAGGACGCAACACCGCGCGGGGTGTCGACCGGACCGGAGCTCCTGGCGCACGGCACCACCGTCGCCACCAACGCGCTCCTGGAGCGGCGGGGCGCGGCCGTCGCTCTGATCACGACCGAGGGGCTCGCGGACGTCATCGAGATCGGCCGCCAGGATCGCCCATTGCTCTACGACCAGCTCGCGTCGCGCCCCGAGCCCCTGGTACCGCGTGGCTGGCGATACGAGATCGCAGGCCGCTTGGCCGCGGACGGGTCAGAGCTGGCGCCCGTCGATCCCGATCGGCTTCCCAACATCGCCCCGGACGTCGAGGCGGTGGCGGTCTGCCTGCTCCACGCCGACATCCAGCCGGCGCAGGAACGGGTGGTGGCCGACGCGCTGCGCGCCCGTGGTCACGACGTGAGCTGCTCGCACGAGGTGTCCCCGGAGATGCGGGAGGTCGAGCGCACCGTGACGACGGTGATCAACGCCGCCCTGCGGCCCCGCTGCCGAACCTACCTGCGGGGCATCGCCGACCTCGCCGACGACCCACTGGTCATGACCTCGGCCGGGGGATTGCTCCCGGCGGCCGAGGCCGCGGAGCTGCCTGCGGCGTTGCTGCTGTCGGGGCCCGCCGGCGGCGTGCGGGCGGGCGCCGCGGCCGCGGTCGCCAACGGCTTCTCCGACGCCATCACCTTCGACATGGGCGGCACGTCGACCGACGTCTGCCTCGTGGTCGGCGGCAGCCCGGCACCGGCGGCCGAGCGCGAGGTCGCCGGATTCACGGTGCGGTTCCCAGCGCTCGACGTGCACACCATCGGCGCCGGGGGCGGCTCGATCGCCCGGATCGACGCCGGCGGCGCGCTGGTGGTCGGTCCGCAGAGCGCCGGCGCCGACCCGGGGCCGGCGTGCTACCGGCGGGGCGGGATCGACGCCACGGTCACCGACGCCAACCTGGTCGCCGGGCGGATCACGGCCGACGCCGCGTTCGGCGGCCTACGGCTCGACACCGGAGTGGCGGCCCGCGCGCTGGATCGGGCAGGGGTGACCGCCGAGGGCGTGATCGCCGTGGTGGACGCCAACATGGAACGCGCGCTGCGCGCCGTGTCGGTGGAGCGGGGCGTCGATCCCCAGCGCCTGGGGCTGGTGGCCTTCGGCGGCGCCGGACCGCTGCACGCCTGCGCCCTTGCGGAGGCTCTCGGGATGCCGGCCGTGATCGTGCCGGCGCGGGCGGGCGTGTTGTCTGCCGTCGGGCTGCTGACCGCCCCCGTGCGGCGGGATGTGGTGCGGTCGTGGCCGACCCCCCAGGACCACGCCGGCTTGGCGGAGGCGCTGGCGATGCTCGGAAAGGACGCCGCCGGGCTGGTGGGGCCGGGCGTCGGCGGCGCCGCGACCACGGTCGAGACGGCCGTGGACTGCCGCTACCGGGGCCAGAGCCACGAGCTGACCGTGCCCAGCGTTGACGAGCTCCACGACGAGCACCGCCGCCGCAACGGCTACGCCCGCCCCGACGAGCCGGTCGAGGTGGTGGCGCTTCGAGCCGTCGCGAGCCGCCCACCAACCGTCGCGGCCGACGAACTGCCGGCGGTCGCCCGTCTCGAGGGGGAGGTGCAGGGCCCGGCGGTGATCGCGGAGCCGGACTGCACGATCTGGGTGGCCGACGGCTGGACGGCGCGGGCCGGCGCCGCGGGGGCGTTGGTCATGCGGCGCGAGGCCATCCGATGAGCCTCGGTCCCGCAGAGCTACAGGTGCTGATCTCCCGGCTCACCGGCGTTGCCGAGGAGATGGGTGCGGTCCTGCGGCGGGCGGCCTTCAGCCCCAACATCAAGGAGCGGGCCGATTGCTCGGCGGCCTTGTTCACTCCGGCCGGCGAGCTGTTGGTGCAGGCCGAGCACATCCCGGTACACCTGGGCTCGATGCCCGCGAGCGTCGGCGCCGCCATCGAGGCGTTCGGGGACGGCTTGGATCCCGGGGACCAGGTGGTGCTCAACGATCCCTTCGCCGGCGGCACCCACCTCAACGACATCACGTTGGTGGCGCCGTGCGTGGTCGACGGGGATCTCGTGGGGTGGGCGGCGAACCGCGCCCACCACGCCGATGTGGGCGGCTCGGCGCCGGGGTCGATCCCGGCGGACGCCACCGAGATCTACCAGGAGGGCCTGCGCATCCCGCCGACGATCCTCGACGAAAGCGTGCGGCGCCTGCTCCTGGCCAACTCGCGCACCCCGACCGAGCGAATCGGTGACCTCGACGCCCAGGTGGGCGCCAACGTCGTCGGCGTCGAGCGCCTTGCGGACATGGCCGGCGCGGATGCGCCGTTGGCCGAGGTGGTCGACTACGGCGAGCGGCGCATGCGGGCGGCGCTGGCCGAGTTGCCCGACGGCACCTGGCGGGCGGACGACGTGCTGGACTCGACCGGCGCGGCCCCGGAGCAGCAGCATCCGGCGCATGTCACCGTGGTCGTCTCGGTCACCGGCGACCAGGTGACATTCGACTTCACCGGTACCGACCCCCAGGCCCGCGGCAACGTCAACGCCGTGGAGGCGGTCACGGTCTCGGCAGTCTCGTACGCCGTGCGCGCCGCCGTCGATCCGTCCATTCCCGCCAACGGTGGGGCCCTGCGCCCGGTCCGGGTGCTGGCGCCGGCGGGCACGATCGTCGCGGCGCGGCCTCCGGCGGCCGTAGGCGCCGGCAACGTCGAGGTGAGCCAGCGGGTGGCCGACGTCTGCCTGCGAGCGCTGGCCGAGCCGTGCCGGGCCCGGGTGCCCGCCGCCGGCCAGGGCACGATGAACAACCTGCTGATCGGCGGGGACGGCTGGGTCTACTACGAGACGGTGGCCGGCGGTCAGGGCGGCCGCCCCCATTCCCCAGGGATGAGCGGCGTGCACACCGGGATGACCAACACAGTTGCTGATGTACTCCAGTCAAACCCTGGGCTGCCTGGGCAATCGGGCATTCACACGGGCATGACTAACACCAAAAATACGCCGATCGAGGCGCTGGAGCGGACCTTCCCTCTGCGGGTGCTGCGCTACCGGCTGCGGCGAGGGAGCGGTGGTGCAGGTCGGGCGCCGGGCGGGGAGGGCATCGAGCGGGACCTCCAGGTGCTGGAGGACTGCACAGTGTCGCTCATCACCGAACGCCGGGTGTCCCGGCCGTGGGGTCTGTGGGGCGGTGAACCTGGGGCGCCAGGTGAGAACTGGCTGCTGCCCCAAGGTGACGAGGACCGGGCAGAGCGCTTGCCCGACAAGTGCACGATCCGGCTCCAATCCCGCGACGTCTTGCGAATGCTCACTCCCGGTGGCGGAGGGTGGGGACCACCACCGGTCAACTCGAGTGGGTTGGGGTATTGAAGGGTCGGCTGGGACCCCAAGCGGTCAGGCGGTCGAGCAGGTCTGGTCCGGTTGGCACCGTTTGCGCGGCCGTTGGGCTCCCCAGTTGGGTTGCTCGACCACCCCTGCCGAGAGCGACCCCCGAAGGGGACGTTCAGCCTTGCCGACGACGCCTCCTGCAGGCGGCTACCGCGTTGCTCGCCCATCAAGGCCACAACGTGGGGCGGACCACTTCAGCTCACCCGCGTTGACCCTCGAAAACCCGCTCTCACCTGCGGAAACAACCCCGGCCGCCGGTGCTCGCCGACGTCCGATCGCGGCTGCCGATCGGGGCATAGTTTGCCCGATAGTTGCCGCGGCGGAGGCTCTCACACCCAGTCACGAGCCGTAGGGGGCCAGCAATGACCGCCGTGGATCCGACGCCACCCAACGGCGAGCAGGCGGCAGCCCAGCGCCGGATGGCGGCAAGGGACGCGTACCGGGCGTCACTGGCTGAGGGCGTTCCGCTGACCGGCGCGGAGTTGGGTCGACGGTTCGGCCTGTCACCGCGTTGGGGTCGGGATCGCGTGGCGGAGGTACACGCCGAGGCGACCGCCAGTGGCAACCGGGTCCACGCCACGACAGGCGACTCTCGCGAGAGAAAGATGCTTGATGGCGATCAAGGACCGGACGCCGGACCCGAGGGTGTGCAGTCGGACATCGAGGACCGCGGTGCCGAATCGGCATGGCGCAGTAGCAACGGCGTTGCGCCGCTCTCTGGCGACCGTGCCGCATCGGAAGGGCCGCAGGACAACAAGGCACAGACGGAAGTCTCCGCGATGGTGCGAGGCATCACGACCGTGGCGGTGCTGGCGGTGGCGGTCGTCGCCGCAGTCGCTTATACGATCACCAGCGGGCGCTCGCGGAGCTGGCGGGTGAGGGTTGGCGGGCGTGGCTCTTGGCGGCGTCAGTGGACGGCCTCGTCGTCGCCGCGTCGATGTCGATGCTCGTGCGGCGCCGAGCCGGGTTGCCGGCGGGAGCGCTGGCCTGGGCGTCCCTGCTCGCTGGGATCGGCGCGAGTCTTGCCGCCAACGTTGCCGCCGCTGACCCCACGGCGATCGGGCGACCTGTCGCCGCGTGGCCACCAGTCGCTCTGCTGCTCGCTTGGGAGTTGCTGATGCAAGTCCGGGCACCCCTCGTCGCCGGCAACCGCGCGACGACCGAGTGGCGTAACCAGCGACGTCGGGCGGATCAGGCTGATCCGGTCGTTGCTGGCGCGTGGCGGCGGGCCCGCGACCCTGATCCCCTCGTGGATCCTGACCGAGAAGTCCTTAGGACGACGAGGGCACGGGTACCTACCGCTCCGACGACGCGGCCAAACACGGCGGCTGCGCTACTGCGACGCTGACCTGTGAACGGAGAAACTGCTTCGGGGCCGATTGGTCGGGAAGCGGGCACCCATGATGTCCGGTGGAACAGCGATCGTGGTTGCCATGGTCGTGATGATGCTGGTGATGTGCGGGATCTTCGCCGGCGCTGCTGGCTGGTTCACATCGCGGAACAAGAAGCCCCGCTGAACGCAGCAGCGGAGTCCAGCCACACCACGGCCGACAATCGCCCCACAGCCTGGGGACCGATTCGGCCAGTCGGCCCAGAACCGCCCGCCGGTCAAGCGTCCGAGGTCTCGCATCGGCTGATGCGAGGTGTGTCAGACGATCCGTGGGTCCACCCCGCCTGGCCTGTAGACCGCACTCCTCTTGCGTTCGGATCGGCACCAGACCGCCGGGTCGTGTGGGGATGGCACTCGGGTTACGGTGAGCGACGGGTCCGCGGGGAGTCGATGTGTCCGACCAGGTGTCGATAGAGGATTTGGCGCTGAGGACGGGCGAGGCTGTCGCGACGTTGGTCGAATGGGATGAGCGGGAGCTGATCGGCGATGTGGCGCGCCAATCGGCGGCGGCGAGCGTGGAGCGGATCTGGCTCGTCCGATCGCTGTTGGCGCGCGGGGTGGCGATCGAAGATGTCGAGGCCGCGGTCCGCGTGCACGGCGGTCTTGTGGAGCGTTTCGTGGGTCAGTTGATCGCTCGCGGCGGACCTGTCTACTCCCTCGAGGACGCCGCGAGGGCGATGGGCGTTGACACTGGCGTCGTCCTACGTCTGTGGGAGTCCGCCGGCCTGGGTGACGTCGTGGGAGCCTGGTCGGCCGACGATCTCAACGCTGTGCGCGCGTTGAGGTCGGCACTCGACGCCGGATTTCCCGAAGAGGCCCTGGTCCAGGTCCTGCGTGTCTATGGCGAGGCTCTGCGCCGGGTGGCTGAGGCCGAGACCCGGCTGTTCCATGTGTACGTGCACCAGCGTCTCCGCCGAGAGGGGTTGTCGGGTGACGAGCTGATGGATGCTACGGATGCTGCGAGCGGTCCGCTGCAGGAGCTGGTTGAGCCGACGGTGCTGTACTTCCATCGCAAGGCGTGGGATCGGGCGGTGCGGGAGGACCTGGTGACCCATCTGGCCGAGGAGGCCGGGTTGTGGCCGACGATCGACGCGGAGGGTCGGCTACCCGTGGCGGTGGCCTTTGTCGACCTATCGGGTTTCACGTCGCTCACTGCGGCGATGGGGGACGTGGCCGCAGCGCAGGTGGTGGAGCGATTCGCCGCGATGGTCAGGGACATCGTGGTGCGCTCGACCGGCCAGGTCGTCAAGCAGATCGGCGATGGGTTCATGCTGTTGTTCCCTGATGTTGGCTCGGCGGTACGTGGCAGCGTGGCGCTGGAGCGTCGGGTATCCGACGAGCCCCAGTTCCCGTCGGCCCGGAGCGGGATCCATTGGGGGCCGGTCCTGTACCGGGACGGCGACTATGTGGGTGCCACGGTGAACATCGCCGCACGTGTGGTGGCCGAGGCTGCCCCCCATGAGGTACTCGTCACCCCGCCGGTCGTGGACCAGGCGCGCAGGCTCACGGACATCGAGCTGGTTCCGGTTGGCCGCCGGAGGCTGAGGGGCCTGCCGGAGGAGGTGGAGCTGTTTGCTGCGCAGTCGCCGGCGGGCCTGGGCGTCGACAAGCAGGTCGACCCTGTGTGTCGCATGGAGCTGGCACCGGCCGAGGCCGATGCCCGGCTCACGCTCGGCGGCCACAAGCACGTCTTCTGCTCGTCCGCGTGCCTTCAGCTCTTCGTTGCCGCGCCCGACCGGTACACGTGAGCCGCTCGCCAGCATGTGACGGTTTCCACTTGCGTCCCGCGACGGCGCTACTACTACGGTGTCCTAGTAGATACTGGGCGACCATAGTAGAAGGGTTGTGGCGATGGGTCGTTCAGGCAGCTCGGCGACGGTGCGTCATCCGTTGTTCGCTCGGATGTACGCGCGGCTCGCCGACCAGTTCGAGGAGCGAGGGGCGGGCGAGCTCCGGGACGAGGCCCTGGCTGGGTTGTCTGGGCGGGTCGTGGAGGTCGGTGCCGGCACGGGCATCAACTTCGGGCACTACCCGGGGACGGTGACCGAGGTGGTGGCGGTCGAGCCCGAGCCGTACCTGCGCGAGATCGCCTCCCGGGCGGCGGACGCCGCGCCGCCGCTCGTGACGGTGGTCGAGGGGGTCGCCGATGCGTTACCGCTCGACGACGTCAGCTGCGACGCTGGCGTGGCGTCGTTGGTGCTGTGCTCGGTGCCCGATCAGGCCGTGGCTCTGGGTGAGCTGCTCCGGGTGATCCGTCCGGGCGGCGAGCTGCGGTTCTTCGAGCACGTGCTGGCCGAGACGTCGGGTCTGGCTCGCTTCCAGCGGTGGATCGATGTGGTCTGGCCTCGGGTCAGCGGCGGGTGCCATGCCAATCGGGACACCCTGGCGGCGATCCAAGGGGCGGGGTTCGACGTCGAGAGGGTCCGGCGGTTCAACTTCCGTCCCTCGTTGCTGGTCACGCCGACGATGCCCCACATCGTGGGCTCGGCGCGGCGGCCCTGACCCAACCTGTCGAATCTACGAGGATCGTGTAGTAGGTTGTCCCCCATGAGCGACGAGCTGTCCCGGGTGCTCGGCCCACTGGAGGCCGAGGTCATGCAGGTCATCTGGGCGGCGGGCGGCCGGGTGAGCGTGCGGGCGGTGCTCGATCGATTGAACGACGGGCGTGACGCATCGCTCGCGTACACGACGGTAATGACGGTGATGGCGCGTCTGGCCGAGAAGGACATCCTGCGCCGGCAGCTCGACGGCCGTGGCTACGCGTACGAGCCGGTCGTCGCCAACGCCGCCGCGATCGCCGTGCGTAGCGTGGTGCGGGACTTCGGGGAGGCGGCGGTGGCCCAATTCGTGGACGAGGCCCGCGCCGATCCCAAGCTGCGCCGCCGGCTGGAACTGCTGCTCCGCGACAGCCCGTGAGGCTGGACAGCGCCAACCGCAGCTTCTCCACGCTCGCGTCGACGGCGCTGGTGCCCCAGCCTGGTACCGATCTGGGTGAGGGTGTCTGTGATTACCGGTGATCTGGCCGTAGCGGCGGATGAACGCTTCCACAGCACCCGAGGTTGCGTCCCCCGAGCGGAAGTCGGCGGGCGCTCTTCGATGACGGAATCCTCCCGGTGCTGGGGCTGCATGGTCGCGACCGACCTCGACAACCCACCCCCGGGGGCCGCCTGGGCTGGGCAACCTTGCCGCCGTTGCGGTGAAGCATGCGGCAGGCCGACGACTCCAGGTACGACCAGGCCAGCCCGGGTGCAGTGGTCCGGTCAGGCGTCGCATCTGACGAGGGCGCCGCGAGAGCCGAACACCCGTCCGTTCCGGCCGAAGCCGCCGCCACGGCGATATGTCAGAGATTCTCTGGATGTCACTCGCAGATCGACAGGCGGTCATCGGGCTCGGTGGCGACGCGGAGCATTGCGGTGCCGCCGCCGAAGGCTGGAACATGGCGCGGCCGTCGGGCTGGAGCGTGATGGTGCGGACGTCGAAGGGGTTGTCCCAGCCGCGAGGCGGGTTACCGGTGCCGTTGTCGAGCGGCGGGTCCGCGACCCACTCGGCGCCGTTAAACCGGGTGCCGAGGATGCCGCAGCGCGTGTACAGGGTCTGCAGGTAGGGGCGGTCGACCGCGGCGTCGCCGTTCGGCTCGACCGCCGAGGCCGGCTGGAACGACTCTGCGACCACCCACGCTCGGCCAGCGTGGCCTGATCAGCCTGGGTGCCGACGGCGACGAGAATGTCGAACGCGCGGCCCTGCTGTGTGAATCGCTTCTGCCAGATCCGAACGTCGAGATCGGTGGGCGGGCACTCGGGGCGGGAGAACGGCGTGAGATCTTCGACAGAACTCAGTGGGCGGCCGGGCCGACCACGCCGGTGAGGTGCAGCACGATCACCAACACCACGAACGCGCCGAGAATGGCGAGGATGATGATGGTGCCCCAGCTGGTCTTCGTCTCCGGCGACGGGCTTGCTGGTTCGTCGGCGTCGGGATGCGAGGGCAGTTCCATCGCTCCTCCTATCAGGCGTCGTGGGTAACGGCGAAGCGGGCTCCGGCAGCGGCGATGGCGGCGGCATAGGCGACGAGCAGGGCGACGCCGCCGAGGGGCGAGAGGACCCCATCCAATGGCGTGCGCACAATGGCCTGGCCGGCGGCTGCCGGCAGCCATTTGCCAATGTCGGGGGCGAGGTTGACGAGGATGTGCTCGACGATGCCAATCCAGGCCAGCGCGCCCGCAACGGCGAGGACCTGGTTGCGGACCAGTGTGCCGACGGCAACCCCGAGCATGGCGAACAGGGTCGTGTAGATGAGGGTGCCGGCGAGGGTCAGCCACACCTCGCTGTCATCGAACGGGAACACACTGCCCTTCGCCTTGTACAGCAGCGCCGCGATACCCACGCAGGCGAGGGACGTGATGCCCCCGGCGGCGAGGCCCACCAGTGCGCCGATGGTCAGCTTGGCCGTGACCACCTGGCGGCGGCGCGGGGTGGTGAGGAACGTGTCGGCCGCGGTGCCGTGGCGGTACTCGCCAGCGGCGATGAGGATCCCGACGATCAACACCAACAGCGCGCCAGTGCCGGTGATGGGCAGCACGCGCCGGATGCCGCGAGTGGAGGCGAGCGGGATGCCGGCGCGGTCCGTCGCCAGTACGGCGCCAGCCACCGCGGCGAACGAGATGGCGACCGCAGCAGGGATCATGCCGTGCAGCAGATGCGTGGTGCGCAGCTTGAGCCACTCGGCCGCGACGAGATCCCTCATCGTTCGCTACCGACTGCGGCGAGGAACCTGGCTTCGAGCGTCTCGCCCGGGCTGCGGCGGGCGAGCTCGGTGACCGTGACGCCGGCGCGTACGGCGAGTGCGCCGACCTCGGCGGTATCGCGCCCGGCAACGGAGATGGCGCCGTCGCCCAGGATCTGGTGGTCGACGCCGTCGTCGCGGAGCGTCTTGACCATGGCGTCGGGCCGGTCGACGCGGACGATCACCGCGTCCGCGAGCGCAGCGAGCTCGGTCTCTTCGATCAGCTGGCCGTCGCGGATGATCACCACCCGGTCAACGACCTGCGCCACCTCGGCCAGCACGTGGCTCGCCACGACGACGCAGCGGCCCTGGTCTGCCCACGCCCGCAGCAGCCGGCGAACCCAGGCGACGCCTTCGGGGTCCAGGCCGTTGGCCGGCTCGTCCAGCACCACCACCGGCGGGTCACCCAACATGGCAGCGGCGAGCCCGAGGCGCTGGCGCATGCCCAGCGAGTAGCCACCGACCCGGCGGTCAGCCGCCGAGCGCAGCCCGACTAGCTCCAGCAGTGTGTCGATGCGCGCCGGGCCGATGCAGGCGGCGCGGGCGATTATCCGCAGGTGGTTCCGCCCGGTGCGGGCCGGATGGAAGCCTGTGGACTCCAACAGGGCGCCGACCTGCCGGCGCGGTTGGTCGAGGTCGCGGTAACGGCGTCCGCCGATCAGCGCCTCACCAGCAGTCGGTTCGGCCAGGCCGAGCAGACATCGGAACGTGGTGGTCTTGCCCGCCCCGTTGGGACCCAGGAAGCCGGTCACCTGGCCGGCCGGCGCGGTGAGTGTAAGGCCGTCCACGGCGCGGTGCTCGCCGTAACACTTGGTGAGGGAGCGGACCTCGATCACTCGCCCCTCCGGCGCTGGCAGAGACGGCGGATGTCCCCCGGGTCGTCGCCGCGCTCGACGGCCCCCAGGACCTCGGCGGCCTCCTGCTCGCTCAGTCTGCCTTGCTCGACCGCAACGGCGACCCACTCTGTGGCGTGCCGGCGGCGGATCCCGCCCACCACCCGCTCGACGTCATCGCCCGCCTCTGAGGCGGCCTGCACCCGGGCCGCCTCAGAGGCGGTGATCCGCCCGGCGGCGAGCATCTTGTCGACCCGCGCCGCCAACCGCGTCCCTCGATGGGCGCCATCCTCGTGATCGCTCACGAATCCCACTGTTTACGAGACAGTCTGTCTCTGTCAAGTCACCGTGTCGCGCTAGTGCGCGAGCCGTATTCTGTTGGCGATGCCGCGGCTTTGGACCCAGACCATCGAGACGCACCGTCGAGAGGTCCGAGACGCCGTGCTGGACACCACCGGCGCGCTCGTCGCCGAACACGGCGTCCTGTCGGTCACCATGTCCCAGATCGCCGAGGCTACCAGTATCGGCCGGGCCACCCTGTACAAGTACTTCCCCGACGTCGAAGCCATCCTGTTGGCCTGGCACGAACGCCAGATCGCCAGCCATCTCGACCGGCTCGAAGCGGCCCGCCAGCAAGCCGGCGGGCCCGGCGAGCAGCTCCATGCCGTCCTCGAGACCTATGCGCTCATCCTCCACGAGTACCGGGCGCACCGCGACACAGAGCTCGCCGCCGTCATGCACCGCGATCCCCATGTCGCCCACGCTGAGCACCACCTACGCCAGCTGTTCCGCGACCTCATCGTCAAGGCAGCGGGCGCCGGTGAGGTTCGTGACGACGTCACCGCCGACGAGCTAGCCGGCTACTGCCTCCACGCCCTCACCGCCAGCAGCACCGTGCCATCGAAAGCCGCGGTGCGGCGGCTCGTCGCCGTCACCCTCGCCGGCCTCCGCCCCGGTGGCACTTGACCTTGAGCGCGTCCGTGAGCTCGCCGAAGGAGAGCGGACTGGCCGCCGTCATCGTCCAGCGCGCCGACGGCTCGCCCGTGGCGTCCGTGGTGAACGTCGGTGTCCTCGACCACCCGGTGACCGGAGGGCCCGTGGTCGGGTTCGTCGCCCGAGGGCACGGCCGCAAGCTCCCTACCTCGGGGCTCGGCCGCGTACCACGGTCGTGTTCCGCGCTGGGTGGGAATGCCCTTGGCGGCCTGTTGATGATGCAGAGCGCCGCTAGCGGGACGGAGCGACCGGATGGCGTGCGGGACGTGCTGTCGTCGCGCCTGTCCGACGCGGCGGCTGGGGTCGGCGGTGGATCCGGCGGCACCCGGTCACCTGAGCGACTACGCCACACCGCACTCGCTCACCAACAAGACGGATGCGTTCTACTCGGCGCACAATCCCGAGATCCGTGGTACGACGCTCTACCTGAGCTGGTGCTCGGACGGGTTGCGGGTCGTCGACATCTCGAATCCGGCCACTCCCCGGGAGATCGCGTCTTTCCGACCACCGCCCACGCGCGATCCCACGGGGGCATCCGTCGGCGTCGGTGCCCGGGACGCGCCCTTCCCCTTCGTGTGGGGTGTGCACGTCGACGGCGACCGGATCTGCCTGAGCGACATCAACTTCGGGCTCTACATCGTGGCGCTCAGATAGGCCAGTTGGGAGGCGTGAACCGGCGCCGTCAGTCGTTACAGGTAGCGGCGATGGGCCTGGCGGCTCCGCAATGGATCCGAGCCGATTAAGGTTCGCGCTCGCCTGTACGGCGATCGGAAGGGGGCCGCTCGTGGGTCGTGCAACCAGATCCCTGAGGCTTGTAGTTGCGCTGTTTCTGGTCCTCATGGTCACCGCCATGCCGGGCGCCGCCGACCCGCCCAAGGCCGGTTCGGCGTTGAACATGGAGGTCGTCGGCCACAACGACCTGGGCGGCCGGGGCTTCAACGGTGACGTGTTCGTCCACAACGGAGTGGCCTACGTGGGGCATTGGGGTTTCACCGATTGGGCGACGGGCAACACGCGTTTCTGCCCGGAGGAGCCCAACAGCGGTGTCGCCGTCCTCGACGTCGGCGATCCTGCCGACCCGGCGGTCGTGTCCCACCTCCAGAACCCGGCGGGTACGTCGGCCGAGGATGTCGTCGCCTACACCGCTCCCTCGGGCCCGCTCGTGGGTCGTGACATCGCCGCCGCCGGCATCCAAGTGTGCGGCGGGTCGCGGTACGACACGAACTTCTTCCGGGGTCTCATGCTGTGGGATGTCACCGACCCCACAAGCCCGCAGCTGCTCGGCACGTTGAACACCGGGTGCTGCACGCCTGGCCTGCACGAGTTCGAGATCGAGCACCGGCCCGACCTCGGCCGGACCTTCGCCTACGTCTCGGTGCCCACCAGCGAGTACCCCGACGAGGTCTCGCCCAGCGGCCGCCGCGACCAGGCCGGCAGGGGCGACTTCCGGCTCATCGACATCACCGATCCCCGGGCCCCGTTCGAGGTGTCCGACTGGGGCGTGGTCAACGATGCGGGTGGACCGCTGGGGCCCGGGCTCGGCTGTGACCCCGACCCGATCTATGGGCACTCGGCCGAACCCTCCGACGATGGGACCTTGGTGTTCGTCTCGTACTGGGACTCGGGCTTCGTCGCTCTCGATGTCTCCGACCCCGCGACCCCGGCGCTGCTCGGTCACACCGTCTATCCGGCCAACGCCGACGGGGATGCCCACTCGGCCAGCTACGACGACGCACGGGCGTTGCTGTTCACCGCCGACGAGGACTTCTGCAAGGTCTCCGGTCCTGAGACCGAGAAGGGTTTCGGCTACATGCGGGTCTATGACTACTCCGATCTAGCGGCGCCGGTGCAGATCGGTGAGTACCGGACGCCGAACTCGATCGGCACCAACGACCAGGCTGCCGGTGACTACGTCATCCACAATCCGCTCGTGGTGGGCACCGATGTTCTGCTCTCGTGGTACTCCGATGGGATCCGGGTGGTCGACGCCAGCGACCCGAGCCACCCTCGTGAGGTCGCGTACTTCGTCCCGCCGGCCGCGCAGAACCCGGTGAAGCCATCGCAGCGCGGGGTGCTCACCAACACCCCCCAAGTGTGGGGCGTTGCGTACGACGCCGACACCGGGCTCATCTACGCCAGCGACATGAACTCGGGACTCTGGATCCTGCGCCGAACCGGGTGACCCGCGTGACGCTGCGTATCAATGCATCAAGCAACTATCGGGGTGGTGCGCGATAGCGGTGGCTTTAGGCCAGGTCCCTTCAGGCGAGCACCCGGGACAACCGCGCCCAACGTAGCCTCAGGGCATGTTCGGCGATCGGCGTGAGCTCAAGTTGGATGCGCGATGAGTACCGGCGCGACGTTCACCAAGATCGCGGTCGACCCGTTCGAGGCGGTGGCCGAGGAACCGGGCTCGCCCAAGCCCGATCCCATCCTCGTTGCCGACAGCGTCACGCGTCGCTCCGGCGGCCTGGTGGCGGTCAACGTCAACCACGTCGAGCTCCAGCGCGGGTCGATCACGGCGCTCATCGGACACAAAGGCGCCGGCAAGACCACCTTCTTCAACGTCCTCACCGGCTTCGACTAGGCCGATACCGGGACGTGGTCGTTCGCCGGCGACGACATCACCGGCCTCCCCGGGCACCGCGTGGAGCGCCGCGGCATGGTGCGGACGTTCCAGCTGACGAAGGCCCTGTCGCGCCTGTCGGTGATCGAGAACATGAAGCTGGGCGCGACCGGTCAGGTGGGCGAGAACTTCTTCCGGGCGCTGTTGCGCCCGCTGTGGCGCGACCAGGAGCGGGAGATCCAGGAGCGGCGGAGGTGCTGCTCGAGCGGTTCAACCTCGCCCACATGCGCAACGAGTTCGCCGGCACGCTCCGGTGGGCAGCGCAAGCTGCTGGAGATGGCCCGCGCCCTCATGGTGCAGCCCCAGCTGGTGATGCTCGACGAGCCGATGGCGGGGGTGAACCCGGCGCTGGCCCAGTCGGTCATCAGGCAGGGGGAGGGCGAAAGAAGAGCGTCAGGGGGGCGAAGGGAGGGCGCGCGAGGGCGTTTGACAGGTGCGGGCCTGGCGCTGGGCACCCTCTATCGCCTACGGCCGCGTCCCGGAGTAGTCACGCGGACGTGTTCGCCGGAATACGAGACATCGTCGGCGGGCGTTCTGCGGGCCTATGAGCGCGAGTTGAAGCGGGCACGGGACATCGCCCTCAGCGAGATGGAAGCGGAGGCCACCACCCGCGGCGCTGACGCGGTCATCACCGTGGACCTCGACTACGAGACGATCGGCAACGGCTCAGAGCTCGTGGGCAGCACGAGCGGCACGGCCGTTCGCCTGGCACAGACATAGCGGTCGAGTTCGATTCGCAGAAGGGCCAGCGAGGGCCCGCCCAGCCACCCGCCTGGCACGGCCGGGTGCTCCATGCCACCCTCACCTCCGCCTGGACGACCTGACCGGCACCAGCACTCGGAGGTTGACGCCATGCCCACCATGTCGCCGTTCGAGTCCGTCTTCTGCCGCAGCGCCCCGTGGCGGTTCCTGGCTCGCCGGATCCTCCTCCCATGGGCACTCCAGGGCGTCCACCCCGGCGGTCACGTACTCGAGATCGGTGCCGGAAGCGGAGCCATGGCCACCGAGCTCCTCGCCGCCTATCCCGGCATCACGATGACCGCCACCGACGTCGACCCCGACATGGTGGCCTCCGCCGAAAGACGGCTCATGCCGTACGCCGAGCGCTCTACTGCCCGCCAAGCCGATGCGACCGCCCTCCCCTTCGCCGACGACGCCTTCGACGTCGTGCTGGCCTGGATCATGCTCCACCACACCATCGAGTGGGAGAAGGCACTCGCCGAGGCAGTGAGGGTGGTGCGGCCCGGTGGACACGTGGTCGCCTACGACCTGCTTTCGACCGCGCCCATGCGGGCGCTACATCAAGCCGAAGGGGCACGCTTTCGGATGATGACGTTCAAGGAGCTGCGCGACACCGTCCGCGAGCTTCCCGTTGCGCAGGCGATCCTCACGCCCAGCCTGGGCGCGTTCGTCGTGCGGTTCACGTTGCGCAAGTAGCAGTCACGAACGACCGGCCGACCTCATCGGCGAGATCGAGCAACCTGCGACATCATGTCGTAGCATCGTGGTCGGTCCGCGCACCGGGCGGGCCGAACCGTCGGCGATGTGTTCCCGACAAAGGGGGAAGAGGATGCAAAGACGCAGAGCGATAGTCGTGTGTGTCAGCGCGTTGGCGTTGGCGGCTCTCAGTGCGGCTCCCGCGGCAGCGGATCCGGACGGCCAGCACGGCACCGACGAAGGGCATCTAATCGGCACCGGCGAGTTCGGGAAGATCGACCTGCTCGATGTGGTCGACGTGACCGACACGCCGGACCTGATCGCGGATGTCACGGTGTCGCCGGACGGGAACACGGCGTTCCTGGCCAACTGGGGAGAGCCTGATTGTGCGGGGCCGGAGACGGGCGGCCAGACCAGCCCGGATGCCGGTGCCTATGTGATCGACATCTCCGACATCGAGACCGATCCCGACTCGGCGGAGTTGGTGGGGTTCATCCCCTCGCATCAGGACACCCGCCCCGGCGAGGGCATGCAGGTCGTCGAGATCACCACCAGCCAGTTCAGCGGCGATGTCCTGGTCATGAACAACGAGGCCTGCGGCAAGAACGCCAAGGGCGGCGTGTCGCTATGGGACGTCACCGATCCCCTCAACCCGAAGAAGCTCTCCGAGCACTTCGGTGACCGCAGCCCGGGCAGCATGGACGCCAACGAGATCCACAGTGCGTTCGCGTGGGACGCGGGCGACCGGGCCTACCTGGTGATGACGGACAACGAGGAGTTCCCAGACGTCGACATCCTCGACATCACCAACCCGCACCGGCCCCGGCTCATCGCCGAGTACGACCTGAACGACTTCGACGTCGACCAGCCGGAGCTCGGCCTGACCGACTCGTTCCTGCACGACATGGTCGTCAAGGAGATCGACGGCAGGTTCATCATGCTGCTCTCCTATTGGGACGGCGGCTACGTCCTGCTGGACGTCACCGACCCGGCCAACGCCGTGTTCCTGGGCGATACCGACTTCGCCGCCATCGACCCCGAGCTGTTGGAGTCGTTTGGGGTGGCGCTCACGCCCGAGGGGAACGCGCACCAGGCGGAGTTCACGATCGACAACCGGTTCTTCATCGGCACCGACGAGGACTTCGCGCCGTACCGCACCGACGAGTTCGCGATCACCAGCGGTCCCTTCGCGGGTGCCTATCCGTCGGTGATCGTGCCCGGCGGCCAGGCCCCGGCCATCCTCCCCGACCTGACCCTCAACGGCCCGGTCGTCTACGGCGGGTACGCGTGCCCCGACTCGGAACCGGTTCCCACGCCCGAGAGTATCCCCGGTTACCTGGAGTCGCTCGAGCCCGGCGAGGAGACGATCCTCGTCGTCCAGCGTGGCCCGGTCGGCGACCCGAGCGCCCCCGAGGAGGCGTGCTTCCCGGGTGAGAAGGCCCACGAAGCCGCCCTGGCCGGCTGGGATGCGGTCGTGTTCGTCAACCACCACACCGGCGAGGCCGCCGGCGGCGAGCCGTTCTGCGGCTCGGGTGCCTTCGTGGACGAGATCGTGGCCGTGTGCACCACCCACGATGCGTTCCACCGGCTGTTCAACCTGGAGCCGTTCGACCCGGCGTTGTGGAGCTACCCCGAGAACCTCCCGATCGGCACCATCGGCGCCGAGATCGAGGTCGGGTCCATCTTCGACGGATGGGGTTACGTCCACCTCTTCGACGCCGCGACGCTGGAGGAGCTCGACACCTTCGCGATCCCCGAGGCGCACGATCCGGCCTTCGCGTTCGGGTTCGGCGACCTGAGCGTGCACGAGGTGGCAGTCGATCCGCAGGACCCGTCGCTCGCCTACCTGTCGTACTACTCGGGCGGGTTGCGCGCGATTCAGATCCAGTGTGCCGACCCGGCGGACAACACCACGTGTGAGCTCGTCGAGGTGGGTGGCTACCTCGATCCCGAAGGCAACGACTTCTGGGGGGTGGAGACGTTCATCGGCGAAGACGGCCTCACCTACATCCTCGGCAGCGACCGCGACAGCGGCCTCTGGATCTTCAGAGACCCCTGAGCTGACTCGCCGATCCGAAACATCCGGAGGGGGGCGGGTTCCCCGCCCCCTTACCGGGTCCGGGCGGGGAGGGCATATCGGAGCCGGGTCGCCTGCGTCCGAACCGCTGCCGCGGGCTCTGCAGGACGAATCCGGTGCGGTCCGGTGCTCTCTGGCCGCTGGGTCAGGCCACCCCGAAGTGTCCTCTTTGGATCTCAGCCCGGGAGCGCGTCGGCAACGACGTTGGCCCACGACGTGGAGACGGATAAAGCAAGCAAACTACCCATGGGTCTGTTTGATGATGGGCTTGACGCCGGCCCGTCCCTGGAGATCAGGGCTGTGGCTGTGACGACATCGGGTGACCGCTCCGGCGGTACCCTGCGTCTCCGTGACGCGGCTCGGCAGGGGTGAGCTGGAGAACCAGGTGCTGGATGTGGTGTGGGGCGCCGAGGGGCCGGTGACGCCCCGCCAGGTTCACGACAAGTTGAGCAAGGGGCGGAAGCTTGCCTACACGACGACCATGACCATCCTGGTCCGCCTCTGCAAGAAGGGGCTGCTCGAGCGCGAGCCGGCCGGTCGGGCGTTCGCCTACCGGCCCCGAGTGTCGCGTGACCAGCGGGCTGCGGAACGTATGAACGATGCGCTCACATCGGCTGGCGACGCCTCGCTCGCGCTCACCCACTTCGTCGAGTCGCTGCCGGCCGAGCAGGTGGACGAGCTGCGTACCGTCCTCCGGCAGGCCCGCTCCAGCCGATGAGCGTGGTCCTGCTGCTCACCGGCGTGGCGCTGCTGGTGCTGCCCGGCGTTGTGGCTTCCCGGGGACGGCATCTCCGGGCGAGCGATTGGCGTGCGATGAACCGGGTGTCGATCCGCCTCGGCTTCGTGATGGTCGCCCTCGGCCTCGTCCTTGCCGCGGTGCCGCTGGTCGTCTATGCGGCGGGCGTCGAATCCGTCGCCGAAGTGTGCCATCACCTGCTCGGCCCCGCTGCTCCCGGCGGTGCGCTCACCGGCGCGGCGAGCCTCACCATCGGCGTTGCCCTCTTCGCCGTCGCCGGCGCCGCCCACCGACGATCGTGCCGCCTGCAACGCGCGGCCCGGATCGACCGGTGGTTCGGGAACCACACGCCCCTGTCCGACGCGACCCTGGTCGTTCTCCCGACGGATGCCGTCGTGGCGTACGCCACACCCGGTTCGCCGGCCCAGGTCGTCGTCTCCCGCGGCTTGACGAGAGTGTTGGGCTCGGACGAGCTCGACGCCGTGATCAGGCACGAGTTGGCGCATCTCCGGAACCGGCACTATCGCGACCTCGTGCTCGCCGGCGTGGTCGATGCGACTTTCGGCTGGATCCCGGGCTTACGGGCGAGTACCGCCGCACTCCGCCTGAGTATCGAGCGATCGGCCGACGAGGAGGCAGCCGAGCGGCCGGGCGCCCGCGAGGCCACCCGCCGTGCGCTGTTGAAGACCACCGAGACGATGCTGGGGCCCGTGCCTGCGTTCACTGCCGCCTTCACCCTGCTGGCGCGGCTCGACGCCCTGGCGACGCCCTCCGCCAATCCGAGTCTTCGTCAGCGGATTGTCGCCTTCGCGCCGCTGGCCGGGCTTGCGGTCGTTGCCGCGGTCGGGCTGCTGGGGTGCAGCGTCTCAACTGATCACAGCCTCCTCCACATGGTGGGCGACTGCCCGCTCGGCGTTCACACTGGCGATTAGCCAAGGCAGCCTCCGACCGTCCGGGCCCTGATTCGGCTACGACAGCCTGTCGTTCTAGTGTCGTCGCGTGGCGAGGTCCACCCCTCTGATGCCTGATGGCGAGGTGATGTGTCCTCGTACCGTCGGTACTCACCGATTCATGTGATGCTGCTCGTGTGGGCGTTGGCCGCCCTGTTGGTGATGCACGGCCTCGATGCCGCTCGACGACCCGGACATCGAACGGCGAAGGGGCTGTCTCCCCACCGCCCGTGATCCCTTGGAACCCGACGGCTGTACGCGCAGGTCGCAGCCGGCTGAACTCATGTTCACGGAGCTCTCGTGAACGTGGCTTCATGACAACCCGGCTCGCCGGTCGTGCACACCGTCGCGGAGGCTCGAGCTTGGACTCTTTCCGGGGCCAAGCGCGGTAGAGCCGCGTCGTCTGAACTCCTTCCTGACTCATGCACGTGGCCGGCTGGAGGGGTACGGTGCGGTTTTGCCCGCTTGCCGCAGTGGGTGGCGACACGTCGACGTGAGGGGGATGCCATGCGACGTGACCGGTTGAGGAGGCTCGCGGTCGCCGGGGCCGCGGCCGTATTGGTGGTCGCGGGGACGGTGGCGTGTGATCCGATCGTGAATGCTCCCCCGGGCGGCGGTGAGGTGGTGGTGGGCACCTACCGGATCGGGCCGTTCTCGCTCGCGCCGGAGGGTCAACCAGGCTCGGAGAGTCAGGCGAGCCGGGCGAACGTGCCCCGGCCGTCGGGCTCCTTCGGGATGAAGTCGATCACCTTCGACCTGGTCGACGCCGCCGGCAATCCGGTTCCACATGGTGCCGTCCACCTCCACCACGTGTTGCTCATGAATCCGGCTCGCACGTCGCCGTACTGCAGCAACTGGCCGGAGCGGTTTGCCGGCGCGGGCAGCGAGCGCACGCCCATGAGCCTGCCCGATCCCTACGCGTATCTGGTGGGGAGCAGCGAGCGCTGGAACGCCCTGTGGCACCTGATGAACATGAGCGATACCACGCGCGAGGTGTACATCCAGTACACGGTCGGCTACCAGCCCGCTGCCACGGCCCAGAACAGCCGGGGCGTCACCCCGTTCTTCCTCGACGTCACTGGCTGCGGGGCCTCGATCTACGACGTGCCCGGGGATGGTGGCCCTGGCAGTGTCTACAGCCGGAGCCGGACGTGGTCGGCGCCGTGGGACGGGTACCTGGTCACCGCCGGGGGCCACCTCCACGGAGGCGGCATCGACATAGCCATCCGCGACAACGCGGACGGGCTGCAGTGCACGATGGTCGCCAAGTACGACCACACGCATCCTCTTGACGCACCGTCGTCGATCACCACATGCCCAACCCACGAGCAGGTGGGGGCGGGCCAGACGTTCACGGTGACCTCGCGCTACGACAACTCCATACCCCGGGCCGACGTGATGGGGATCGTCCTCGCCTATGCCTGGCGAGGTTCGCAGTGAGCTCGACGCGACTGCCATGACGTAACGGCAGGAAGGAAGTTGGCGGTGGTTGAGTTCTGTGGTGACTCGGGGAGAGGCCTGCGGTGAGCGCTCCGGCGCAGCCGCAGAAGACGATTGCCTTCGTGCTCTACCCGGGGTTGACGCCCCTGGACCTCATCGGTCCGCTGCAGGTCATGTCCGCCTTGCCACTGATCGACCCGAGCTTTCGGACGACAGTCGTGGGTGAGCGGATCGAGAGCGTGCCATCGGACACGCCCATCCGGCTCACTCCCGACGGAGTTTTCGACGACGAACCCGACCCCTTCGCTGTGCTCGTTCCTGGCGGCGGGGCACCGACGATCAGGGCGCTGGCGAACGAGGCCATCCTCGACTACGTGCGGGCGGCGGCGCAGTCGGCCGAGTTCGTGACGTCCGTCTGTACGGGGGCGCTCGTGCTGGCGGCGGCGGGGCTGCTCGAGGGACGCCACGCCACGACCCACTGGGCGTATGCCGGGATGCTGGAGCGGCTGGGCGCGAAGTACGTCCGGAAGCGGTGGGTCGAGGACGGCAAGCACATCACGTCCGCGGGTGTATCGGCCGGGATCGACATGGCCCTTCACCTGGTTGAACGCTTGACGAACGCCGACATCTCCCGCCTCGTGCAGCTCGCCATCGAGTACGACCCGCAGCCACCCGGGGGCCGGATCGACTGGGACCACACCGACGTCCCAGCCTTGACCGAGCTGTTCATGGCTCGTGTCAGTGACAACCTCGCCGACCGGCCGGACCTGGTCGAGCGCTTGATCCGCTGACCTGGTCGTGCGGCGCCGTTACGGCCGACCTCGGGTGGAGGCTCGCGTGGCACCGGGGGGCGCTGGGGTTGATCCGCGCGCAGGAGTTTGTCCGGCCTCTGGCGGGTAGTCGGGGACGCGGAGGCAATCTTGCGGCTAGCGGCCGGTTGACCCACTCGACAGTCACCAGCGGGAGGGTCGGGAATGAAGCCTGCGGAGCGGAAAGCGATTTCAGGGAAGCGCCGACTCCCTCCCGGGCGGATCGATGCTTCCACAAGGCGCGGAGCCGTCCCGTCGCGCACGCCCTCGACTGCCGGCCAGGGGCGTCGTGCCGCGGGCGCGAGGGAAAGGTGTGATAGATGACGAAGCCCAGTGACCATGATGCTGCCCCGACCAGCGACCGGTTCCCGACGGAGACCGCCGGTCTGGCCGAGTCCGTCCCTCCTGAGGTGGTCCAACTGGCCGACGGCGACACCGTCGACCTTCGCATAGCGCCGGTGGCCAAGCGGCTGGGGGACACGTCGGTTCGCATGTTGGCCTACAGCGGATCGATCCCCGGTCCAACGCTGAGGGTGCCCCAGGGTTCGGAGATCGCGGTCAAGGTGACCAACGACGGGGACCTGGAGACGACGGTCCACTGGCACGGTCTGCGGCTGGAGAACCGCTACGACGGCACGCACCACACGCAGGCGCCGATCCCCGTGGGCGGGTCGTTCGCCTACCGGGTCGAGTTTCCCGACCCTGGTGTCTACTGGTACCACCCGCACATCCGCGAGGACTACGGCCAGGAGATGGGGCTGTACGGCAACATCCTCGTCGTGCCGGCTGACGCCGGGTACTGGCCGCCGGTACACCGTGAGGTCCTGCTGACGCTCGACGACGTGCTCATCGAGGACGGCAAGTTGGCGCCGTTCAGCCGCACCGAGACGTCGTATGCGGCCATGGGACGGTTTGGCGACGTGCTCCTAATTGCCGGTGAGACCGATCTCGCGGTCAACGCGCAGGTCGGTGAGGTCGTCCGCTTCTACCTGACCAACACCGCGAACACGCGGGTGTTCAACGTTGCCCTGCCGGGGGCACGGATGAAGCTGGTTGGCGGGGACAGCGGACGGGTCGAGCGAGAGGAGCTCGTCGACTCGGTGATCGTGGCTCCTTCGGAGCGGGTCGTGGTCGACGTGCTCTTCGCCGAGCCCGGGGCACTGACGCTCGAGCACCGCACGCCCCAGCGGACCTACCCGCTGGCCGCCATCGAGGTCGCTCCCGAGCCTGCGGCGCCGCCGCTCGACCACGAGTTCGCAGTCGTGCGGACCAACCCGGAGTGGGTGGCCGAGCGCGAGCGGCTTGCGCCGTACCTCGAGGCCCCGCCCAACAAGGTTCTCGCCCTTGTGGCCGAGATGGACCTCGGCACCCCCGAGGGTCCGGTCGTCTACGCCTGCCCCATGCATCCCGAGGTCGTCAGCGACCAGCCCGGCCGCTGCCCACAGTGCGGGATGAAGCTGATGGCGACCGCGGCGCCCGGCGGCTTCACCTGTCCCATGCATCCCGAGGTCGTCAGCGACCAGCCCGGCCGCTGCCCGAAGTGTGGGATGAAGCTGCTGCCCGCCGGGCTCGCGGCTTCAACGGCCGGCCCCCACGAGGGGCATGGCCACGAGCACCACGGAGGCCACGACCAGGACGCGATGGATACGCAGGAGCACGCCCATCACGATGTGCACGAGCACGGCGGTGAGGGCCACGGGCACGGCCACCACCACGATGCGGCCGGCATCGAATGGGAAGACGACATGGTCGACGTCAACAGGATGACGACGCCGGCCAACATGCGCTGGAACCTGGTCGACCGGGCAACCGGGGCCACGAACCAGGCCATCGACTGGCAATTCCGGGTCGGCGACCAGGTCAAGCTCCGACTGGTCAACGAGATGGACTCCGACCACCCGATGCACCACCCCTTCCACATCCACGGGGCGGGCCGCTTCGTGATCCTGGCCCGCGACGGAGTCGTCGAACCAAACCTGGTCTGGAAGGACACGGTGCTGGTACGCACCGGCGAAACAGTGGACATCCTGCTCGACGTCACCAATCCCGGCATCTGGATGGCCCACTGCCACATCGCCGAACACCACGAGAGCGGGATGATGCTCAACTTCACCGTGGCGCCCGCCGACAGCCACTAAGCCACGCAACGGACGCGCCACCGGCGCCGCGCTCCGAGCCGACACGGGGGTGAGAGGCGGCAACTGATCTGGATGTCACGGTGTGTGGCCAGCAGCTCCGCGCCCATGGCTCCACTGCCGGCGCCGATCTCCGGCACGTCACCACCGGGGTGGGTGCCTTGGAGCGCCCAGGCAGGAGGATGCGGCGGGCGACGAACCACCAGGGGGAACTCCGGCAGAACGCGGCCTCGAAGCGTGACATCGTCGGCAACGCTCAACCTCCCGCGGGCCACGAGCATCCCCGCGCCAACCGGCCACGTCGTCACGAGACGCGCGACGCTCGGTCTCGCCCATCCTGTCGTAGCGTTCGATCGCCCAGCTAGGGCTTCCAGCGGGAGCTTGTTGCGAGTACCTCGCAGTAGCATCCGACTTCCGATCGGGTTTCGAAGTGTGGGCATCCGACGCACGAAGCTGGTCCCTGCCCTGCTGATTGGGGTGCGCTGAGAGCTAGCGGACGGCGGGCAGCGGTTCGGGGGTGAGGTCGACGCGGCGGAGGGTTTGGGCGTTGAGGGCGACGACGATGGTGGAGGCGCTCATGAGGATGGCGCCGACGGCGGGGGAGAGCGTGAGCCCGGCCCAGGCGAGGACGCCGGCGGCGAGGGGGATGGCGAGGACGTTGTAGCCGGCGGCCCAGCCGAGGTTCTGGAGCATCTTGTGGTAGCTGGCGCGGGACAGGCGGATTACTGCGACGACTCCCCGGGGGTCGTTGGAGGCGAGGACGACGCCGGCGGATTCGATGGCGACGTCGGTGCCGGCGCCGATGGCGATGCCGGCGTCGGCACGGGCCAGGGCGGGGGCGTCGTTGACGCCGTCGCCGACCATGGTGACCGACAGGCCGCGTTGCTGTAGCTCGACCACGGCCTTGTCCTTATCCTCGGGCAGGACTTCGGCGAACACTTCGTCGATGCCGAGCTCGGCGCCGACGGCGTCGGCGACTTGGCGGGCGTCGCCGGTGATCATGGTGACCTTGATGCCCATGGCCTGGAGGTCGGCCACGGCCCGGCGTGCTTCGGGGCGGATCTCGTCTTCGAGCGCGAAAGCGCCGATGATCTGGTCGCCGCGCACCAGGTGGAGCACGGCGGCACCCCGACCCTGCCAGGTACCGATGGTGTCCTGGAGGTCGGCGGGGACGTCGAGCCCGCGTTCGCGTAGCAGGGCGGGGCCGCCGACGGCGTAGGCGGTGCCGTCGATGGTGGCTTCGACGCCGCGTCCGGTGATCGACCGGAAGTCGCGGGCCGGGGCGATGCCGCCGTTGGTGCGGGCGGCGGTGACGATGGCCCGGGCGAGCGGGTGCTCGCTGTCGGATTCCACGCCGCCGGCCAGGCGTAGCACCTCGTCGTCGGTCAGCCCGTCGGCGGCGGCCACGCCGGTGACGACGTGGGCTCCCCGGGTGAGGGTGCCGGTCTTGTCGAAAAGGACGGCGTCGATGGTGCGCATGCGTTCGAGGGCGAGACGGTCCTTGACCAGGATTCCGGCCTTGGCGGACACGGCGGTGGACAGCGAGATGACGAGTGGTATGGCGAGGCCGAGGGCGTGGGGGCAGGCGATGACCAGGACGGTCACGGTGCGAACCACGGCGTTGTCGACCTGGCCGAAGCCCCACCAGGTCAGGAACGTGACCAGGCCGGCGGCGGTGGCGATGTAGAAGAGCAGGGCTGCGAACCGGTCGGCCAGCACCTGGGCCCGGCTGCTGCTGGCCTGGGCCTCGGCCACCAGGCGCTGGATGCCGGCCAGCGCCGTGTCGTCACCGACGGCATCGATGCGCACCCGGATGGCCGAGTCGGTCGAGACCGTGCCGGCGACGACCTTGTCGCCCGTGGCCTTGGGGACGGGCCGCGATTCGCCGGTGATCATCGACTCGTCGAGCTCGGCTTCGCCGTCGACGATCTCGCCGTCGGCGGGCACCCGGGCTCCCGATCGGACGAGCACGACATCGCCGAGCCGCAGCTCGGCGAGCGAGACGGTCTCGATCTCGCCGTCGTCGCCGACCCGTTCGGCGTCGTCGGGGAGCAGCTCGGCCAGGGCGGCCAGGGCGCCCCGGGCCTGGCCAATGGCCTTCATCTCCTGCCAGTGGCCCAGCAGCATGATCGTGACCAGGGCGGCGAGCTCCCACCAGAACTCCAGGTCGAGCCAGTCGAGGCTGGTGGCCATCGAGGCGGCGTAGGCGACCGTGATGGCCATCGAGATGAGCAGCATCATCCCGGGCTGGCGGTCGCGGACCTCGGCAATGCCACCCGCCAGGAACGGCCACCCGCCCCACCAGAACACGAACGACCCCAGGACCGGGCCCAGCAGGTCCATGCCCCAGAAGTCGAGCGAGTAGCCGAACCAGTCCATGACCATCTCGCTGGTCACCACCAGCGGGATCGTGAACAACAGGCTCAGCCAGAACCGCCGCCGGAACATCTCCGGGTCATGCCCGGCATGCTTGTCGTGCCCACCATGGGCGTCGTGGTCCTGATGCCCGGCGTGGCCGCCGGCGCCCAGGCCGTTCCTCTCGGGCTGGTGGCCACCCGAGGTGGAGCCATGGAGGTGGTCATGGTCGACCGCTCGGATGGCGGGATCAGTGTGCTTCACCGGTTGCGACATGGGCGGCTACCTCCTCGGCAGTTATACCCTATAGGGGTATATCGCCGATACAACCCGGCGTCAGGCCTTGACCAGCCGCTCGATGGCCCGGGTGGCTTCCGTCACCATCGCGTCGGCGCGGTCGGCGTCGTCGCCCTTGGCGGCGTCGCCCACGCAGTGGCGGATGTGCTCGTCGAGCAGGCCGACGGCCACGGACTGCAGGGCGCTGTTGACAGAGCTGATCTGGGTGAGGATGTCGATGCAGTAGGTGTCCTCGTTGATCATCCGCTGGAGCCCCCGGACCTGGCCCTCGATGCGTCGCAGTCGCTTGAGGTAGTCGTCCTTGTTCATCGTGTACCCGCGCACGGCGTCCTCCTGTCCCGGCTTCGTTCGGGCAGGATACCAGATACCCCATAGGGGTAATAACCATTGCATCATGTGCCGAGCCCCGGCAGGTCAGCGGGCTCGACGATCGTGGCGCCCCCCGAGACGACGAGGTCGGGATACTCGAGCGGCTTGAACTGTTCGAGGGGGTTGCCCCGGACTCCGATGAGGTCGGCGGGAGCGCCTTCGACAAGCCGCCCGAGCGGCGGCAGCCCGAGATGTTCTCCTGCTCGCGCCGTAGCGGCCGACAACACGTCGAGCGGTGTGAGAGCTCCGTGCGCCGCGTGGAGCATGAGTTGAAGCTCCTGGGCGTCGATGCCCCAAGGGACATCGGTGTGGGCGAGATCGGTGCCGTAGAGCAGCCGTATCCTTGCCTCGACGAGGCGGCTGGCGTTGTGGGCGACACCCGTAGTGTGGGACAGGGTGTCCAGCGTGCTCACGACCCGGACACCCGCGGCCGCGGCACGAGCGACCAGGTCGTCCGAGATCGGATCGCAGGGGACGTGGGCCCACTCGTCGATCCCTGCGTCGAGCGCCAGCGTGGCGCCCTCGGGCCCACTGAAATGGGCGGCGACGACGAGACCGTGCGCGTGGGCTTCGTCGGTGATCGCCCGAAGCACCTCGAGCGAGGGGATCGGCCACGGCGGCGGCTCGGTGTCGGCGTGCTGATGCCCCCGCTCCCCGGCGCGCCCGCCGATCCACCCGGCTCCACAGCGACCTTGATGAGCGCGGCACCGCCGGCGATGTGCCGGCCGACTGCAGCGCGGGCTGTTTGGACGTCGGGCACCTCGACTGCGGCGTCGGGGCCGAACACGGGGACCGGATAGCCACCGGGTGCGGTGAAGATCGGCCCGGCGCAGAGAACTCGCAGACGCCCATCGCCGCCCGAGGGCGGCACGAGCGGACCGCCGGTGTCCCGAACTGTCGTGAGCCCGTGGCGCAGGATCGTTTCCGGCGGGATCTGCCCGAGCAGAAGATGGGTATGCAGGTCGATGAAGCCGGGAAGCAGCGTGCCGGCAAACCGGACGAGAGGGCCCGGCCCGGGAGGCGGTCGGCCGGTGCCACGGCTTGGATCCGATCACCCGACACGGCGACCGCGTGGTGCTCGAGGACTCGGGTGCCGTCGAAGACCCGATCCGCGGCCACGATGTACCGGTCACCGAATCGGCGCGGTACCGGCTCGCCTGCGACGGGACGGGTGTGCGGCTCGTGTGTCATGGCGTGCCCCTTCTGCGGGGGACGGCTTCTGTGAGGACGGTATGAGTCGGCGTTGCCGGGGTCGTCACCGGACAGTGTGTGCACTCGGGTGGAACCTTCCGCAGTCGGCCCCGGGCGCGAGGGTGCCGCCGCCCACGATGGCGAGGATCGCCACGACGAGCAGTTCGATGGCGTTTCCCTTCTGCTGCCAGAGTGGTGCCCTGTCAATGACAGAGCCACTGCGACCCATCCACTGTCAAAGTCGCTGCGACCCGCCATCCAGTTCGCGCCAGGGCTAGAGCCACGTGACGACCCCCTAGCACGTCTCAACGAGGCGCAGACCTGTGCGACCGGCTGGCGGTCGCGCGTTGGGCCCGGTTCTCGAGCGGCCGCTTCCGTTACAGCGACAGGCCCGGCGGCGGTGCGATGCTGCGGGCACGCTGCAGTCGGTCGAGACGCTCGCGCACCTTCGCTGTGTCGTCGTGTTCCATTGCTCTGGTCGCCGCCGGTGCGGGGCTGCGGCCGATGGCATCGAGTCGGTCGAGCAGCTCGGCGCTGATCGGGTTGTCGAGTCGCTGCAATTCGCGTTGGACGTGCTCGACGCGGCGACCGAGGTCGGGGTGCTGTTCGAGCCAGCGGCCGCGGAAGGCTGCCTGGCCCTCGAGGTCGGCGACGCGGTGCTCCGCGGTGGTGATCCCGCGGTCGAGTCCCTCGGCCACCGGCGCGGTGTGCGTGATCCAGTCCTGTTGGGCGCGCGCTTCGGCGGACGAAGCGACTCGAACGAGGCGACGCCAGTGGTGCCGTTCACGTCGCCCCTCTGCGAGTTGGGCGCGGCGCTCGGCGGTCCGTCGTTCTTGACGGGCCTGGTCGAGTTGGCGGGCGGCTCGGCCAGCCGGGGTGTGGGCCCACCGACCAGTCCCACGGTCGAGATCTTGGGCGGATCGGCGCAACCGGTCGAGGTCCTGGCGTGCCGCGGTGAGGTCAGCGCGCACCCTGGGCGGGCCGAGCCGGTCCATTGCGGCCAGCTCTGCGACGAGCCGTGCCCGCTTGGCTGCGGGATCGGTGGGCAGCAGACGAAGGGCCGGGTCGATGCCGGGTTGCGCGGTGCGGCTGATCCATCGCTGGTTGCGTTCGAGCGACCAGTCGTAGGTGATGTCCTCGATGGCCTGGTCGAGGTTGTCGGCGACGGCGTGCACGATGCTGGGGCCGCGGGCGCGGGACATGGCGACGTACGCGAGTTCGCGGCCGCCGCCTTCGGCGAGGCAGTGGGTGCGGTCGGCGGTGTCGCCTTGTTCGCGGTGCACGGTGAGCGCGTAGCCGTGGTCGAGGTGGTCCTTGTCGATCTCGGCGCCGGTGAGGACGACCCGCCGGCCGTCGTCGGTGTGCATTGTGAGCGTCTGGGCTTGCTGGTCGGTGGCGACGACCCTGCCGCGCTGGCTGGTCACGAGCTCGCCGCGGGGGTTGGGGGCCAGGGTGACGATGAGGTCGCCGACGGCGTAGCCGCGACCGTCGCGTGTCACGAGGTCCGGGCCGGTGAGCCAGCCGAGTTGCTCGGCCCGGACGCGGGCCAGGCGGTTGAGGTCGGCGACACTGGCGCGACGCCAGGAGAGCATCAGCGTGTCGTGCCCGGCCGCGGTATCGGCGGCCCAGGCGTCGACCATCGCCGCGAGCGCCTCGACGCGGGTCGGGGCGATGTGGACGCGCCGGTTGGTGGCGTAGAAGTCGATGGCGGTCTCCAGGTCGCCGTCGCGGAGGTGGTCGAGGGCGACCCGCTCGGCGGGGTCGCGTTGGCGCAGGTTCGCCCGGAGGGTCGTGACGATCTCGGGGTGCCGCTCCAGCGCGGCGTGCAGCGCGCCGCCCGGCCCGACCGCGCTCAGCTGGCGGGGATCGCCGACGATGACCAGCTTGCTGCCGGCTCGCTCGACGCTGAGCACGAGCCGAGCCAGATCGGCATCCGCGGTCATGCTGGCCTCATCGAGGACCACGATCGTCCGCGGGTCCAGGGTGAGCTGTCCGTGGTCGAGGCGGTGGAGCAGGGATCGCATCGTGCGGGCAGGCATGCCCGATTCGTGGCCGAGCGTGCGGGTTGCCTGGCCGCTGGTGGCGGTGCCGAGCACGCGGTAGCCCGCGGTCTCGTATGCGGAGCCGGCCACCTCGAGGGCGGTGGTCTTGCCTGACCCGGCCACGCCGACGACCACATCGACTGCTCGGCCCGAGCTGCAGATGCGGGCGACGGTCTGGCGCTGTCCAGCGCTCAGGAAATTGTTGATCACCACCTGTTTCGCACCAATGACTCGCTCCGCAAGACCGCGATCGAGGGCGGGGCCGGGCTGGTCGATGAGTCGTTCGATGGTGTCGGCGATGGTGTGTTCGGTGGCGAGCACCGCGGCGGAGGCATACGGCTGCTCTCGCACGCGGCCGATGCCAATGAGTGGTACGACCAGCTCGGATGCGAGGATCCGGTCGACAACCCGGTCGAGCTCGCGGGGGTGGTGGCCGTAAAGGCGAGGGGCGATCTCGGCGACCAGGCGGGCGCGGTCGAACACCTTGCAACGGGCCATGAACGCGCCCTGTGGGTCCAGCAGGTCCGTCGCGAGCCGGTGAATCTGGGGGTCCGACAGTGGCCGGGCGAGACCGACGCAGCGTTGGCGGGCGAGGTCGAGGGAGGCGGCGACGCGTTCGACGCTCCAGCCGTGGGCTTCCAGCTCGCCAATCCAGCGGGGCATAAGCTCCTCCACGCCGGTGCCGCGCTTGACGGGCCGGCTATGGCGGGCGGCGACGTTGCGGGCCCGGTAACCGGTGTAGCCCCTCTCGGCGAGGTAGTCGGCGATCTGGTCGGAGCGTTTGGAGAAGATCTCACACGCCTCCGCCGGGATCCCAGCGATGCGCCAGTCCCGGGCCCGACCGGACTCGCCGGGGTCGAGCTCGATGGCGTAGCCCAACTCGACAGCCCTGGCCGCCGACCGGATCCGGCCGGCCATGGCGGCCGCTTCTGCCATGTCCCGTACCACCGCCGAGTACAGGGCCTTGTGGCCGCCCTTGGCGTCGAGCATCTCGCACACGTTGGCGATGAGCACGTGGTCGTGCAGGGCCGGGTCACCCAACCGCGAGGTCGCGTGCCGGGTCACCGCGTAGACGAGGCCACTGGTCGGGGTTGCCGTGGCAGCGCGCCCGCGGCGGCCACCGCGGGCCTGCATCCAGGTGCCGAGGTAGTCCATGGTGCCGGAGGTTTCGGCGTCCAAGATGGTGTGCATGTCGTCCGCGCGGCCCACAACGCCCAACAGCGACAGGGACTTGTGCGCGGAAACCACCAGTTCGAAGCCGGGCCGGGTCGTGCGCACGAGCTGTTGGCCGGTGAGCGGGTCCCGGAACCCGCCGGGGCCGAACGCCAACCGGTAGGCCTCGGGCGTCACCTCGCCGTGCAGGCCGAGGCGGGCGGCGCCGGCGCCGCCCCAACGCAGGGGCGTCTCGCCCCGCGACCCGTAGTAGTCCAGTGCCTGGCCCGGGTGGTCGTCGGCCCGGCCCAGCACGGTCTGCTCGTGGTATTCGACCGATTCGGCGCCCATCACCGCGAACCACGCCACGACGCCGCGCTCCCTTCTCAACCCGGAGGGTTGAAATAGCGTTCGTGAGTTCGGGGTGATATCGGCGCGGTCGCGCGGCGGATCGGGACACGCGATCTGTGTCGGTCGCGTGTCGACGGACGCGTGTCGACGGACGCGGCTCGGGTCGCGGGTTGTGTCGGGTCCGGCGGCGGTGGTCGGGACGTCGGTGGGCCTGTGGCGGGGACGAAGGTCGGGACCTACGTCGGGAGCGGGCACCCAGGTTTTCTCGCGCTGCAGCGAGAAGAACCGCCGGTTCGGACGCCTTAGTACGGCGTGACGACCCACATCTCGCTTGATCCCGCCCGTCGCCGACCGAGATTCCTCATCGACGCGTGTGAGTTTTCGGTTGCTGACGGGCCTAGTGGGGGTGGGTGACCCCGTACCGGCCCCTGCACCGGGAGGATCCCGTGAGCCTCGAAGTCGCGCTCGAACGAATCACACCAACCCGCGCCCGATGGGACGCCTGGACGCAGCGGGAACCCGCACTCGTCGACTTGGCCTACCACGACCTGCGTTCGGAGCTGCGGGCGGCTAGCCAACCACGCCAGGACGAGCTGCTCGGTGCTCTCGTCCGCCTGGTTCAGGCCGATGCCCGGGCGTTCGGTGTCCTGGCCACCTGTCTGCTACCCGGGCTGCGCCGTCGGATAGTCCGGCACGCGCCCTCGCTCGACCGCCAAGAAGCCCTCGCCGTCATGGTCGGCGCGCTCTACGAGGCAGTCGTCAGCTACGACACCGCGCAGCATCATCTTCACGTCGCCGAGAACCTGCTTGCTCTACCCACCCGTCGACTCCGCCGTGCCGTGGCAGCGCACCGCACGTGGACCGGCCACGCGCAGCACAACGCGGAGGTTGCACCTCATGAGCGCGGTCCGGAGCTGTCACCTGGCGCGCTCTTGGCGTCCGCCGTCGACGCCAGGGTGCTCACCGAGCAAGAAGCCCGGTTGATCTTCGACACCCGCATCGCCGGTCGCACCTTGCCCGAGGTCGCCCGACGAATCGGGCTCCGCTACGAAGCGGCCAAGAAGCGTCGCCAGCGGGCAGAGGCTGCCTGGGTCGCCTGGTGGGCACCTGAGGCTTGTCGCCGGCGGCAGCGAGCGTGAGCGTCCATCCGCTGGGCAGCGGCGCGCGCTCGGAGGGGGCAGTAGATGCGGGCGACACCGAGGATGCGTGGCCCACAGCCACAGACCGACAGGCGGCGGCCCGCGGTACTTACCTGGCCAGCGTCGCTGGCGGAGCACCGCTCAGCGGCGTGGCTCTCGGTGCCATGTTCAATCGTTCCGCTCGGTGGGGGAGTCAGCGCATCATCGAAGCGCGTCTCGACCGCGACGGGGCAGGAGGCATGGGGGCGTCGGCGGATGCGGCGCATCCCATGCCGGCTGGGCATGCCGTTGGGTCCGACGGTGCCGATCGGCAGGCGGACACGCGGCCGCCGCAGTCTTCGTTTGCCGATCGGCATGCCGATCCCCGACGCCATGACCTCGTGCCGGGCGCGACGGCGGCCGGCGGCACCGCACGCACAACCGTGCTTGCCGTGATCGCGGTCGCCCTCGTGGCGGCCGTCGCCTCGTATGACCACCAGCGGTCGCTGGCGGAGATGGCAGGCGAGGATTGGCGGGCGTGGCTCCTTCCGGTGAGCGTCGACGGGCTCGTTCTTGTGGCCTCGCGGACCATGCTTGTGCGCCGCCGTGCGGGTCAATCGGCCGGTGCGCTGGGCTGGGCGGCGTTGCTGCTTGGCTTGACTGCTTCGCTCGCTGCCAACGTCGCCGCCGCGGAGGCCACGCTGATCGGCCGGCTCGTGGCGGCGTGGCCGCCGGTGGCGCTGCTGCTTTCCTACGAGCTGCTGATGCAACAGGTCCGCGTCGATGCGCGCTGATCGGGAGAAGGTCACCTGATCGCCGACGGGAACCGCCGGGTCCGTTCCAGCGGGGCCAATGACCGCTCGCAGCCGGGCGTGCCGACGACGTCGCGATCCGGCGATGACGTTCCGGAGGCCGAGCTGCATCCCTGGGTTCGGAAGGCGCGCCGCATCGATGCCGCTGCCGGCGTCCGCGATCTGTCGCCCGAGACGCTGGCGAGGTTCTTGCGGGTACTGCGAACGGCTACCGCTGCTTCGGATGCCACTCCAACCGGTCGGGGTCGAAGCGCGGGCCCTTCTTCGGTGGCGGGTGCACGACGACACGATCGAGGACCAGGTCGACGAGCTGTCGCCTGAAGATGACGTCGCGCTCAGCCCACAACGCGGTGAGCTCGCCGACGCTGATCGGCAGGAGCTGGAGTGAAGGGTCCGACTGGCGACTGAACACCTTGTGATGCAGTGCCTCGATGGTCTCGGTCAGCGACTCGTAGCGCCGCTCGTAGGTCGCCTTGGCGACCTTCTTGTCGAGGTACAGGTCGAGCAGCATGTCCCGTTGGGCCTCCAGGTCAGCCAGTCGGTCGGCGAGACTGGTTGACTCGTCGTCCTCGCTCTGGGCCAGTTGCAAGAGCTGGTGGCGGTACTTGGGATCACCGAGCTTGCCGATCACGTACTGCTTGACCTCGTCCTCGACCGGCTCGGCGACTGTCGTGAGAGCCCCGCAGCCGCCGAGCGCTGGCCCCTTCCGGCAGGCGTACGCCCGCTTCGTGACAGCACGCTTCGCTCCCGAGCCGGGGTCGCGCCGTACGTACTGCTTCTGCACCGAGCGGAGCTTGGCCCCACAGCGCCCACAGAACAGATAGCCCACCAGCAAGTAGCTCCGGCTGTTGTTGCGACGCCGCGCTCCCGCCGTCTGCCGGTTGTCCAACACCATGCAAAGCCGCTCCCACAGATCGCGCTCCAAGATCGCGGGCCAGGCGCCCTCGGCCACGACCGTGCCGTTGTGCGCTCGCAACCCAGCGATCCGGGGCTTGCGGAGGATCATCGTCAGGACGCTCGGGGCCCACCCTGCGCCGGTGAGGGTGGGGACACCACGGGCGTCGAGATCCTTGGTCAGCGACCACATCGACTCACCGGCCAACACCCGGTCGGCGACCTCGCGAACGATCGCCGCCTCGGTCGGGATGATGCTCATCGTGCCGTCGTGGGGGCAGTCGGGCACCCTGCACCCCTCCCGGTCGACGCCCGAGCACGAGTAGCCGTACGGCCGACGTCCCCCGACCCGGGGCTTGCCCGCGCGAGCCTCGCGCGCGCGGGTGTCAAGCATGCGCCCTGACAGCTTCTTGGACTCCTCGCGGTCCATCGTCGCCCGGATGCCGATCTCGAACTCACTCATCCATCCGCTCGGAGTCAGCACCGCCCGGTCCGGGTCCCACCCCGCGGCGTCGAAAGCGTCGAACAGCGGCGCCCACCCCGGCCCGCCACCTCGTGACAGCCGATCCGAGCGGTACGCCATCACCGCTCGAGCCTCGCCGTTCCGGATGCGATCGAGCAGGTCGAGGAACTTCGCGCGATCCCTGCCTCGGTTCTTGTAGCCCGAGGTGCTCGGCGGTTCGACCAGAGTCTCAATGATCTCGGCACCCAACCGGGGAGCGGCCTCGGTGCACACTTCGATCTGCATCGCGATCGACTCCGACTTTTCCCTGGTCACGCTCTGCCGGATGTAGAGGATGGTCGGAACGAGCGCCTGAGCGGTCATTGGTGTCAAATAGTAATACTCATGACCAACACGAGGAACACGCCGATCGAGGCGTTGGAGCGGACATTCCCGTTGCGAGTTCTGCGCTACCGGTTGCGGCGGGGGAGCGGCGGCGAGGGTCGGGCACAGGGGGGCGAGGGGATCGAACGGGATCTGCAGGTGCTGGAGGACTGCACGGTGTCGCTCATCACCGAGCGCCGGGTGTCCCGGCCCTGGGGGCTGTGGGGTGGGGAGCCTGGGGCTGTCGGCGAGAACTGGCTGCTACCGGGCGGGAACGAGGGGCAGGCGCAGCGACTACGAGACAAGTGCACCGTAAGACTTCGGTCCGGCGACGTGGTCCGGATGCTGACACCTGGCGGTGGCGGGTGGGGACCACCCAGCTGATCGACTGTCGCAATATGCGACATCTGTGCTAGCATTATGCCACATGAAGACGTTGTACTTACGCGATGTCCCCGACGAGGTCGGTCTACGGCTCCGCGCGCTCGCCACGAGGGAAGGCCTGTCGGTCTCAGCATTTGCCGTCCGTGAGCTGGCTGAGATCGCCAGGCGAGCCGACAATCCGGCGCTGCTCGGCGACCTTCCGGATCTCGGCGTCTCCGCCGACGATGTCGTCGCCGACCTGGACGCCGGTCGCGCCCGGCGGTGATCGTGCTCGACGCCTCCGCCGCCGTGCTTGCGTTGCTCAACGACGGCGATGCCCGCCGAACGCTGGCGTCGGAGTCGGTCGCCGTTCCGCACCTCGCCGACTCTGAGGTCGCGAACAGCCTGCGGGTTCAGGTGCTTCGCCGAACGGTCGGCGAGGCCGAGGCTCGGGCGGCGCTCGCGGCTTGGATGCGACTCGGGATCCGTCGGTTCGCCGCCGTCGGCCTTCTCGGCCGAGCGTGGGAGCTTCGTGAGAACATGACGGCGTACGACGCGACCTATGTCGCGCTGGCGGAAGCCATTGGCGGCGAGCTGGTGACGGCTGACCGACGACTGGCCGCCGCTCCGGGCCCTGTGTGCCCGATCGTCGTCCTCCGCAGCTGACAGGCCCACGCGTGTTCAGGAAGCTACGGTGACGGGCCGTCAAGGTCTCCTACATCGTCTCGCTGTCGGTGCCCGTCGCGAAGTTCCGCGATCGGCTCGCCGCGATCGATGGCGCTGTCTTCGTGCGCGAGTTGCCCCCCGAACGGGTGGTCGTCGTGTTACCGGCGGGCAAGGTGGCCCTTCGC
>DASSDL010000088.1:0-8141 GCA_035697145.1 Acidimicrobiales bacterium | reverse complement strand
GTGAAGTGGTGAAACGCTGCCGAGACCCATGCGACATCGACGCACTGGTCGGCGAGGGGTAGAGCCTCAGAGACGCCTTGAACGTAAGACACCCGCGCAACCGGTGAGGAAGCGGCCATCCGGAGCATCGCTGAAGACGGTTCGACTCCGACGACATCCGCCGACGTCCACTTCATCCAGGCCCTGCCGAAGAGGCCCGTGCCTGACCCGACATCGACGACCACGCGAGGACGGTGTGACAGCTGCGGTTCGACGGCGGCCCTCCATGCCGAGAGTGCGTCGCTGCTTAGCGCTCGCGAGACTGCATACCGCTGCGCTACCGCGTCATAGTTCACGAACGGGCTAGCACCGGACGTCATAGCCCGGGAGAGCGTACGGCACCCAGGACAGCGATCCGCATGCGAGAGGCACTGGATCGTGTCCCAAGCCCCGTCGATGAATTTTGGTCACTGTCGTTGCGGATCAGGCAGACAGTCGGTGCGCGGCCTCCCCCAACGCGACCCTTGAGGGCGCCGAACATCTGCCCCGTATGAGTGCCGCCCTGCCGCGCTCGTGGTCGCGATCATCGACATCCAGCGCCTGGCCCGAGGCCACGCAGAGCTACCTGCTCGCGCCTCGGCGTTCTGTACTGAGGATCTCATAGGCAGGAGCCGCCCGAAGCGGCATTATGCGCTGCCAGATGGAGCGGTTGCGCAAGACCTATGACGATGCCCGATCCGCTCGCGGGGCGGAGTTCAGAGGCACCGTCGAGCGATGGCTTCTGAGCAGTGCCGAGCTACTCGTGCTGAACCGGATGGCGTGGGGAGCCGGCCGAAAGGACTGGTATTTGATCCGGAGCCTCTCCGACCTCGACACGGTGGTGGTACGCGCGGCGCCGTCTGACTGCCTAACGGTGTTCGCCGGACAGCATCTACCGAATCGCGGTCGTGCAGGTAACGACCTGCTTCGAACCGCGTTGGAAGTCGTCGCCGACAACGAAGAGTCGGTCTTCGGTGAGATCGTGCGCGGAGAGCCCGAGTTGAAGGATGCCTTTGCGGCTGTGCCTGGCGACGAGGAGTGGGTGCAGGAGTGGATCGGCGATCGCCTCGGGCGCCGCATCGCCTTCGGCGCCTATCCGCCGGTCCTGTCACTAGACCCAAACGTCGCGATCGACGGGATCGTCCCAGCCACCGACGGATCGATCACCATCGCCGCGTACTGACGCACGCGCACATCTGCCGATCTCGCGCCTCGGCGTTCTGTGCCGGTCGGCTAGCCAGGCGGTGTGCGTTCGGTTCGGGCAATCGGTGCGCCCGGCCGCAGTACTGACGTCGATCGGGCAATTGGGGCATTTTGCCGGCGAACGGAGGCGCCATTATGGGACGCTTCGCCCGATGCCGACATGCCGTTTTGTTCCCCGGAGGAGGGCTTGCTGATGAAGGTTGAGCGTGCGTCTTCTTTGCGTCCTTGATCGGCATGTGGGAAGGAACGGTCGGGTGCGGAGGCCGCCGGCGGTGTCAGCCGGCGGGGATCCTCTCCACGACCAAGTCGCCGAAGGGCACGGCGAGATCTTCCATCGCTATCCGCAGGGTGGACGCGTCGTCCCACGCCATGCCTTGGTAGTCGGCGGGTTGGGCGTCCGGCGGACAGCCTCCGGCGCGGCAGTCGACGTTGTTGCCAAGCAACTGGTCATGGCCGACCGATCCGTCGGGCAGGTTGATCACCGCCAGCCGCACTTCTGGTAGGTCAAGAGTGCCGCTGAAGCGGCTGTTCTCGTAGGCGACTGCGGCCTGGGAGCCGTCGGGCGAGGCCTGCAGGCCTCGGATCATTGAGCACTCGAGGTCGAGCGGTTGGTCGGTCTCCTCGCCGGTGGCTAGGTCGGTGACGCGCAGCGTGCACTCCTCGGAGCCGGGGACGTACACACCGGTGTTCTCGCCGGTCGGCTCGATGAGTTGGCTCGCCTCGACGGTTACCAGATCACCGGCCACGACAACCGACCGGGCCGACGCCCTGCGGTCGGAATCGAACGTGACGTCCTGATGAACTAGGCGCTCGTCGCCGGTGGCTAGGTCGTGGGTCACGATGCTGGCGGGTCCCGAGGGTTGGCCGCGGTCGTCCCGGGGCTGGCGGGCCAGGATGGCGTCGCTGGCCGTGACGCCGACGAGGGTCGAGGGCTCGATGTCACGTTCCACGTCCACCTGGCCGTTCGCGCCCACGACTGCCAGGCCGTAGGTCAGGTCGGTGAACTCGTTGAACCCCTCGGGCGGGGGTTCCCCCACGGGGTGGATGCCCACCACGACGTGGCCGCCGTCGGGTAGCGGGCGCGGCTGGCCGTGGGGGTCGAGTCCGCCCAGCTCCAACCGGACCGGACCGCCATCGAGCGGCAGCTCGCGGCGCCAGTCATCGAGGATGAGCCGCTGGGGAGCGGCTTCGAGGCCCGCGTCGGCGGCCAGCACGGTCTCGTCGGGGCCTCCCGCCTCGTCACCACGAGTTAGGGCCAGGACGCCGGCAACCAGGACCAACACGGCGGCGGCTGCGACGACGGCTGCCAAGGGACGATGCCGGCGGGACGGTGCCCGCCAAGCGACCGCGCTGTCGATGCCGCCGTCTAGCAGGCGGGGGGCGTTTGGGGCCTCGGCGACCAGGGCGTGGGCGATGCGCCGCAGCTCCGCGTCGAGGGGGTCGGTGGCGGTGGCGTCAGGCATCGAGAACCTCCCGGAGGCGCCCACGTGCACGTGCGAGGTGGCGGCGGACCGATCCCTCGGAGATTCCCAGCCACTCGGCGACCGAGCGAGGGTCGAGGTCGGCCCAGTAGGTGAGCACAATGACGGCCCGCTGGCGGACGCTCAGGCCCGCTACGGCCACCCGCACATCGGGTCGCAGGGAGGGCAGCTCCCAGCGGTCGACGGCGGCGACCCGAGCAGCTCTGGCTTCGAGGATTGGACGCTGTCCGGCCCGGCGTAGCCAGGTCCGCGCCTCATTGTACACCGAGCGGTACAAGTACGCCCGGCGGTTGACCACGGCGGGCCAGCCAGGCGTGGCCAGCACCTTGACGATGGCCGCCGACAGCACATCGGGTGCATCCACCCGCCCCACCAGGGCCGTGGCGAACCGGATCAGCTCGGGCGCCACCCGCTCGTACAGCTCGGCGTCTTCGGCGTCGTCGGCAGCCACGGACGGCGTCATAGCTCAAATGACCAACGACGGCCGCGCCTGGGTGACACGCAGTGCCGAATTCCGCGTACCCTCCGGCGTCCCACAACACGCTGCCTGAGCCTGAGAAGCATCACCGAACTGCTGGTATCTCGCGATCGCGGTCATCGACATCCGGCGCTGGTCTGAGGCCACGCAGATCTGCCTGATTGAGCTGGGGTGTCGCTGCGAGGTGGTTCGTAGCGTCGGTGGAGCGCCGGCGGTCTTCGCTCACGAACTGCCTGCCGACCTCGCGCCTGGCTTTCGATACGAGGTGCGGGCCGTCGGTGTTCCGCCCCGGTGTGGCTTGAAAGAGGGCAGCAGCTCGAGCATCTGGAATCACCGAGATCTTCGGCGTCGGTGACGTGGGCGCCGCGATCATCCTCGACAAGGTCGGCGACGTCGGGCGGTTCCGGCCGCCGATCGGTTCGCTGCCTGGGAGCCGGAGCGCAGGTCCCCAACCATTGGGATCCGGCGTCGCCTCCCCGAGCTGAGGACTGACCGAGGACCGGCGGCAGGATGATCTCCCCAGATCAGCGCGGCTCACGTGTGGTTGCCCAGCAACCAGCCCTGGAACGGTGAGCGGGATACGGTCGGCGCGGTGTCAGGGCCCAGCGCCGCCGACCTCGCCTTCCACTGGCAGCTAGATCCGGTCGCCCTGCTGCCAGTGGCGGTGACCGGGGCGCTGTACGCGGTCGGCGTGCGGCGACTGGCGCGGCGGGGACGGCGCTGGTCGCCCCCCCGGGGTGCGGCGATGGCCGGTGCGTTGGCCGTCGCCGTGGTGGCCACCCAGTCGGGGATCGGGCGGTTCGAGGGCGACCGCTTGTGGATCCACATGGTGCAGCACGCTCTGCTCGGCCTGGTCGTGCCACTGCTGATCGTGCTGGCGGCGCCGCTCACGCTCGCCCTGCAAACGGCCCGACCCGCGACCCGACGGGCGCTGCGCACGGCGCTCCACAGCCGCCCGGCGCGCCTGCTCACCCACCCGGTCGTCGCCTGGTGGCTGTTCGGCGGCGGGCTGGTGGTGATCTACCTCACGCCGTTGCTCGACGTCGCCGCCCGCAACGACCCGGTCCACCTGCTGGTGCACGCGCACGTGGTGCTGTCGGGCACCCTGTTCCTCGCCGTGCTGGTGGGCGTCGACCCGCTGCCGCACCGTCCGCCGTTCGGCGCCCGCCTGCTCGTCCTGTTGGTGGCCGTCCCGTTCCACGCGGTGGTGGGTCTGGCGCTCCTGAGCGCGGGCTCGCCGATCGCGCCCAACGCCTACCCCCGACTGGCGGACCAGCGCACCGCGGCAGGACTGTTCTGGGGGACGGGTGAGCTCTTCACGCTGGTGGTGGCGGGCATCATCCTGCGCCAGTGGTGGGTCGGCGAACGGCGGGCCGAGGCGCGGGAGCTCCGTGAGGCCGTGATGGCCGACTCGAGCCATGAAGGTCGCTGACAGCCGGCGCGGAGCCCCCTGAGTGCCTCAGGCCGGGGTGTCCCGGGTGTTGAACCGGTTCATGGCGGCATCGACGCCGTCCGCCACGATGGCCTCGACTGCGTCGGCCGCCTCCTGCACCGCGATGTCGAGCTCGAGGCGCTCGCGCTTGGACACCCGCCGCAGCACGTGGTTCGCACCTTGCTCCTTGCTTGGGGGCTTGTCGACGCCGATGCGCACCCGCAGGAACTCGTCGGTGTGCAGATGCGCCTTGATCGAGCGCAGGCCGTTGTGCCCGGCCAGCCCGCCGCCCTGCTTGATCCTCACGCGACCCAGCGGGAGGTCGAGCTCGTCGTGCACGATGACCACCCGCGCCGGGTCGGTGATGCCGTGCCGGCGGACCAGGAGGGCGACCGCCTCGCCGGAGAGGTTGACGTATGTCTGCGGGAACGCCAACACCACCCGCCGGTCGCCGATGTTGACCTCGGCCACCAGCGCCCGTTCCCTCGTCCGCTTCAGCGCACCGCCGTGACGCTCGGCGAGGAGCGCGACCGCGTCGGCACCGACGTTGTGGCGACTGCGTTCGTAGTCCGAACCGGGGTTGCCCAGCCCGACGACGAGTAGGTCGGCAGGGGTGCCACGGCGCTCGGCGGCAGCACCCCGTCGTCCGAACAGCGACATGGACGGTCAGGGTTCCGAGGGGACCTATTCGCCGCCCCTGCCCCCACGCTGGCCCGAGTCGCCCTCGCCGCCCTCGCGAATGGCAGCGCCCTCGGCGCCCTCGCCCTCGGCGCCTTCCTCTTCCTCGCCCTCTTCGCCCTCTTCCTCTTCTTCCTCCTCGGCGAGCGCCAGGCTGGTGAGCTTGGCCGTGACGATGGTCTCCTCGGGATCGGCCTCGGTGGTGACATCCGCGGGCAGCTGGAGGTCGCCGACGGTGATGTGCTGTCCGATCTCCAGATCGGACACGTCGACGGCAATGTGGCCGGGTATTGCGTCGGGCTTGGCGGTCACGATCAACACGTTGAGGATCTGCTCGACGACGCCATCGTCGCGGATCACCTTCTCGGGCTCGCCCTCCAGCAGCAGTGGCACGTCGGTGGTGATGGGCTTGTCGACGTCGACGGCCAGGAAGTCGATGTGGAGCACGTCGCGCCGCACCGGGTGGCGCTGCATCTCCTTGACGATCGCCTTGGTGCGCTGGCTGCCGATCTTCAGCGTCAACAGCGCGTTCAGGCCCTTGTCGGTGGTGAGTGCGCTGCGCAGGTCACGCCACTCGACGCTGATCGGAGCGGGTTGGGCGCCCCGGCCGTAGAGGACGGCGGGGATCCTGCCGGTCGACCGCAGGCGGCGGGACGCCGGGGAACCGGTGGGTCGGCCGGTTTCGGCCACCAGGATGATGTCGTCAGCCATCGGAGTCTCCTACTTCTGACGTCGCGCCGGAGCGCATCGGATTGGGGGACCGGTAGAGGCTACCGGAGCGGGCCGAGGATCCCCAGGCGACACCGCCCAAATGCCAGGTCAGGCTTGGTTGGCCCCGCCGAAGATCTCCGAAACGGACGTGTCCTCGAAGATGGCGTCGATCGTGTCGGCGATCACCTTGGCGATCGACAGCACCTCGATCTTGTCGATCTGCTTCTCGGGCGGCAGCGGCAGGGTGTTGGTGACCACGACCCTGTCGATCACCGAGTTCTTGATCCGGTCGATCGCGGACCCCGATAGCACACCGTGGGTGGCGGCGGCGCAGACCTGCCGGGCGCCCTGCTCGACGAGCTGCTCGGCCGCCGCCACCAGGGTGCTTGCCGTATCGATCATGTCGTCGATGATCACGCACGTGCGTCCGGCGACGTTGCCCACCACCTGCTTCGCCTCCACCGCGTTCTGGGCGCCCCGAATTCGCCGCTTGTGCACGATGGCCAGGTCGGCGTGGAGGGCGTTGGCGTAGCGCTCGGCCACCTTCACCCGTCCAGCGTCGGGCGACACCACGACCAGGTCCTCGCCCAGGTTCTTCTCGAGGTGCTCGACCAGCACCGGCATGGCCGTGAGGTGGTCGAACGGCTGGTCGAAGAACCCCTGGATCTGACCGCTGTGCAGGTCGACCGACACCAGGCGCCCGGCGCCGGCGACCGTGAACATGTTGGCGACGAGCTTGGCGGAGATGGGCTCGCGCCCCTCGGCCTTGCGATCCTGCCGGCCGTACCCGTAGAACGGCAGGACCGCCGTGATGCGCTTGGCCGAGGCCCGCTTGGCGGCGTCGACCATCTGCAGGTGCTCGAAGATGGTGTCGTTGATCGACATCGTGCCGCTGGCGCCGTGGCTCTGGATGATGAAGACGTCCATGCCGCGGACCGACTCACTGAAGCGGCAATGGATCTCGCCGTTGGCGAACTCCGAGCAGTTGGGCTCGCCGAGCCGCACACCGAGGCACTCGGCGATCTCCACTGCCAGCGGCAGGTTGGCGCGCCCGGAAACGATGTGCAGCTTCTTCTTGGTGACGAGCTCCATGACCACCTTCCGCTGCCGGACCGGGGCCCCGGGCTCCCCGCTAACCGGTACCCGAAGTGTAGAACGGCCCTGTCCGTCCACCGGAAGGCACCTGAGCACCGGGCTCGAGCACCGCATACGGTCCCACGACCGCGTCGTCGCCGATGGTGGCGAGGTGAGCCACGCTCTCGGTCACCTCGGAGCGCTCGCCGACCCGTGTGTCCACGAGCCGCGTGTAGGGGCCGATGTCGCTGCCGGCGCCGACCGTGGTCCTGCCCTGGAGCACCGTGCCGGGGAAGAGCGTGACGTCGGGGCCGAGCGTGACACCGGCGTCGATGTAGGTGGCGGACGGGTCGACCATCGTGACGCCGTCCCGCATCCAACGTTCGTTGGTGCGGTGGCGCAGCTCAGCCTCGGCATCCGCGAGCTGCGCGCGGTCGTTGACACCCTGCGTCTCGTCGGGATCGTCCACCACGAGGGACACGACCTGGTGGCCGGCCTCGGCCAGCACCTCGATCACATCGGTGATGTACAGCTCCGACTGGGAGTTGTCGGGAGTGATGCGGCGCAGCGCGGGGGCCAGCAGGCCCCGGCGGAACACGTATATCCCGGTGTTGATCTCGTCGATCGCCAGCTCGGCCTCGTTGGCCTCGCGGTGCTCGACGATCCGGCGCACGCGCCCGTCCCTGTCGCGCACGATGCGCCCGTAGCCGTCCGGGTCGTCCATCCGCGCCGTGAGCAGGGTGCAGGCCGCTCCGGAGAGCCGGTGCTCGAGAACGAGCGCCGACAGCGTGGCGGGCTGGATCAGGGGTGTGTCGCCGGGCAGAACCAGCACATCGCCGTCGTCGTGGTCGAGGGCATCGAGGTCGTCCTCGGGGATGCCGGTGAGTCCCACCGCCACCGCATCCCCGGTGCCGGCCTGGACCCGCTGTTCCACGAACTCGAGCGGCACCGGCCCCGGGTTTTCCTGCAGCTTCTTGGTGACGAGGTCGGCGGCGTAACCCACGACCACGACTGCCCGGTCGACGTCGCACTCGTCCAAGGCATCGAGGACGTAGCGTAGGAGGGG
>DASSDL010000087.1:0-3779 GCA_035697145.1 Acidimicrobiales bacterium | reverse complement strand
CCCGTGGCCCCCGCATTGCCGGGGAGCGCCCAGACGAGGCATGCCGCTCCCAGCACCATGCTGACCAGGCCAGCGACTGCGCGTCTCCGACGGTTGACAAGTTGACTCACGGTCTCTGCTCCCCTACTCCGCGGCTTCGTTTCCCCGAAACTCCGCTCCACCTAGACCTGACGGGAATGGGATGCACCGACCCGCGTTGCCCGCAACTCTCCCCGGCTTCCAGCTCCTCAGCTCCCGCGAATACTTACACCGCGGCGACCACCGGACAAGTAATTGACCGAGGCGGCGGCTGGGCGTTGATGTACCCCCGGTTGCCAGCGCCAAACCGCTTCTGCGGGGCACCGCGATCGTCGGGCAGGCGTCACGAACACGCAATCGCTCGACCGTGGCCGAGAGGTACAGGCTCTGCGTCAGCGCAGCACAGTGCCCCGTCGACGCCGTCCGCGGTGACCGTGTCGCCTTCGCCGATCCTGCCGTCGAGGAGCAGCATCGCCAGCTTGTCGGCCAGCTCCCGCTGGATCACCTCTCGAGCGGGCGGGCGCCGAACGACGGGTCGTAGCCCTGGTGGGCCAGCGCCGCGGTGGCGGCGTCGAGCTGACGCATGTCAGCGGCGACCGTTGCGGCTGACGGCACGTCGACGCCTGCGCCCCACAGATCGTCGTAGCAGTCATTGACGCTGCGTTCCATGACTCATGGTCGAGGGCCGGGTTGGCCTCGACCCAGGACGGCACAAAGTCGCCGCGCAGGCAGTAGCTCTCGATGGTCGAGCGCCTCGTCGAGCAGACGGCGCAGCGACAACGTGTCCCTGAACCGCCCCGGGTTCGGTGGAGGCCCGATCCCCGGCCTAACGATGCACAGCCGAGTCAGATCGTGCACCGGCCCAAGGGCCGGTCGGACGCTGTTGACTCGATCGAGGATCAGCGCGAGCGTGGACCCGCGATTCGGCGTCTCTCCGCCGTCGGCCGAGTTGCGAGCCGGCTGGTAACGCTGCTCGTCGAAGGCGGGCGTGGTGGTGCGACCTGACTCTGGCCGACCGTCGGGGAGTTTCGCCGAACGTCACCATCCCCTTCGCACCAGGTTTCTCAAGGCGCGTGATCACCGGAAACGCGCCGCGACGAGCACGGAGGTGCGCACCATGGACCGAGTCTCGGGTCCGGTCGGCTACCGCCTGGCCAAAGCACTCCTGAGCCGCCCCTTGCGCCGGCTCTACAACATCGAGGTCGACGGCGACCGCCGCCTCCCCGACGGCCCCGCCATCGTCACGGCCAATCACCGCTCGTTCATGGACTCGATATTCCTCGCCCTCGTGATCGACCGGCCGGTGTCATTCCTGGCCAAAGCGGAGTACTTCGATCGACGCCGCACCGCATGGGTCTTCCGCTCGACTGGACAGATCCCGCTACGGCGCGGCAGCCCATCCGGAGCCCGCCGAGCCCTCGACGCCGCTCTCGGCGTGCTCGCCCACGGCGGTGTCGTAGGTGTCTACCCCGAAGGCACCCGCTCGCGCGACGGGATCCTCCACCGCGGCAGCCTGGGCCCCGCCCGGCTCGCCGCGACCTCCGGCGCACCGATCGTGCCCGTCGGGCTTGTCGGCACCGACCTGGTCCAGCCGCCTGACCAACGGCTACCCCGGGTCAAAAAGGGAGTGCAGGTCCGCTTCGGGACACCGTTGCGGCTGGACCGGCAAGACGCGAACGACCGAGCGCACCTGCGCGATGCGACCGACGCGATGATGCACGACATCGCCGCGCTCTGCGGCCAGGAGTATGTCGACCGCGACGCTCCGCTCGCCAACGCGTAGACCACTGCCCCCGCGACCCATCAAAGCAACGTCCTGTCGCTCGCGACGAGGGGACCATCCCAGATCTCGCCGCGGCGTCAGGCGCCAGCCTTGAGTTTGCAGATCGCCAGGTGAGCAGCGAGCACCGACTCACGGGCATCACTCGACAACCCCGCGTCGGCTTCGGCCGCCACCTTGGCGCTATCGCCGGCCTGATCCAGCTCCATCACGGAGTCGCGACCGGGTACGCCGCCGGTCGCTTGTCTCTCCGCCTTCGCAAGCTTCGCCTGGAACTCCCGGACGACGGCCACCAGAACAGGCGACGCGCCCCCGTCGGCTTCTACCTGACGCGCCGCGTCGGAGATCCTCTCCACCACCTCATCGAACGCGACCATCATCCAAGGGGGTCCGAGGGCACACGTGCACCCGGCCCGGTCTGCTCTAGTTGGAGTGGCAAGGTGTGCCCAGACGCCCAGAAGCACGCTGGAACACTGCCCCGAAACGCCACAGATCTGTCCCAAGTGATGGCGACAGTTGGCCTAGAGCCGCTACCGCTCCAGGCAGCGCGAATGTCCCGTACCGTCGGATTGCGGCGGCGCTCATTCAATCCGGTGGCAGGTTCGCCCGCGGTCGCGAGCCCGCTCAGATTGCCTAGTGCTGGTGTCGTCACGCAGCGCTGCTTCGTGCGGCCCGTCGCCGTCCATGGGCGCTCAGACCGGCCCAGATGCCGTGGCGTTCGTCTGCGCCGGCGTCATCACACTGTTGGCGCACCTGCGCACAGTCGACCGACATGCCGACCAGCGCCATGCCCAACGGGACGAGGAGCACGAACCGTCGCGCGAAGCGCACGCCAGCGTGTTTGCTGGAACCCACTGTTAAAGAGGTTCGCATATTACAGTGACGGCTTGGTCATAGAGAGAGGCCGCAGTGGCGCAGGAAGGCGAACGCGAGGTCCGTGTCGGAGCGGACCCGGTCGATGCCGGCGTGGGCGGCCTGGGAGGGTTCGTCGATGCTGTCGGCGCACAGGTTGGCCAGCTCGGAGCCCTTGACGTTTCCCCACAGCCCCTCGACGGGGTTGAGGTCGGGGGCGTAGCCGGGGAGCCGTTCGGCGACCAGCCAGCGGCGCTGGGCCCGGATGTGGGTCTGCATCTTGCGGCTGCGGTGGGAGGGGAGCCCGTCCCAGATCAGGGTGACCTTGGCGCCGCCGAGCTCGTCGTGGAGCGCACCGAGGAACTCGATGAGGGACTCGTCGTTGTAGGCACCGGGGCGGGTCTGGAACACGATGCGGGCCTCGGAGCGGTCGTGCGCGTAGGCCAGCGCGGCGGCCATCGACAGGCGCTTCCAGTTGAACCGGTGGCGCAGCACCGGGGTCTCGCCCCGCGGCGCCCAGGTCGCTCTCACCGGCGGGAGGAGCGAGACCCCCGACTCGTCTTGGAAGACGATCCACGCCCGGCGTCGGCGGGCCCCCTTTTTATGCGAGGCCAATCGGTGGCCATCCACCGGGCGATCGCCTCGGCGTCTCGTTCCAGCGCCCGCCGGGCCGGCCGCTGGCGGCTCCAGCCCAGCTTGTCCCGCAGCAGCTTCCACACATGCCCCGGGTGGTAGCGCACCCCGGTCTCGGCCTCGATCACCGTGGCCACCCGATCCAATGTCCACAGATCCGTGGCAAACCCGTGCGCCCGCGGTCCCTGGCGCAACGCCCGCTCGACCTGGCCCAGCTGGGTCTTGGTCAGCCGAGGCAGCCGGCCGGCACGGCCCGCTGCCTTGAGCGCCTCGGAGCCACCCGCCCGCCAGTCCGCGTACCAGCGGCTCACCGACTGGCGCGACACCTCCACATCGCGGGCCACCTCAGCCTGCGTCGCGCCCCGCGCGAACATCCGTGCCGCCCGCTTGCGGCGACGTTCCATCCCCGCAAAGTCACGACGAGCAGCCGGCGACGCCAACACCCCCCCAATGACCACAACCAACACCCCGAACAGCATGCCCCAAGTGTCCCAGA
>DASSDL010000086.1:0-3668 GCA_035697145.1 Acidimicrobiales bacterium | reverse complement strand
TTCTCGGTCTGCACCCGTGCGATCACGTCGTAGGGGCCGGTGAGCGCCTCGGCGGAGAGCACCCCCTCGAGTGCACCCATTTCGTCGGAGACGTCAGCAGCCGCTCCCACCTCGGTCTGGACCAGTACATATGCCTCCACGTGCGCCTCCTTCCGTGACGCCGTCCAGCTCTCCGATAGGCCCGCCGACGACCTCAGCCAGCCTGCGAGGGGCGCCCGCGACGGGTGATCGGCGCAAGGACGGCGCTGGTCCGACGTCTGGTGGCGGTCGTGCTCCCGGTTCGTGATCTGGGCGGGCGGTCATGTGGTGCCCGCGATCGTGAACACGCGTCCGCCCTGTGCCTGGCGCTCCCAGTGCCCGGGATGGCCGGGGCTTCGCGGCGGCTCCGTCCAAAAGAACGTGAAGGCGTTGACTCGTGGCGGGAGGAGCGCCTCGAAGCTGCCGTCTGGTTGCGGATGAGGGGGACGTTGTAGACGGGATCCCACCGTCCGTCGGGATGGACCACTCCAGCGTGGGCATAGCCGCTGGCTCCGACGCGGACGCGAACACGGCGACCTTGGAGGGGGAACCTTGTCGGCGAAGGGCCACAGCACCGCGTCGCTCGTGCCCGCATCCGGTGGCGGAGGTTTCGCTCGACCGGAGTCCTTCGGATCACGGGTGGTGATCGACGTCGCCCACCGCTGGTAGGTCACAGTGGGCTCGGACGCGCTGGCTGGCTCGGCGGCGGTGCCGAAGGGATCGAAAGCCGCCTTGTCGTCGGCGCGACCTTCGGGGAGTCCTTCGCGCTCGCGCATCCCGTCGACGATCGCCACGTCAGGCGACATGCGCAGGAAGCCAGCGACGAGCCGGTGGCCGGGCACTGCCGGTAGCCTCGATTGTGCGGTCGAGCGCCGGCCCGACTCCCGCCCGCCCGGGTCCGGATCGGCGCTCCCGCCCCTCCGCCGGTTGGTTACCCCATCGAACAGTAACACTATACGTGATTGCGGCGACACGCATAGGCGCTCGTCTCGGCCACCGTCCCCCGGACCCAGTGCGAGGTGCGCTTCTGTGAACATGTCCTCGACGGCAGCCCCCGCTTCGCACGCTTCCAGCGCATCTCGTGCTCAGCGAGTGGCGCTGGGATCGGCTCCGCCGGTGCGGTTCATCACCGAAGCATCCGAGCTGGGGAAGTAAATGCTCTCGTGGCCGTCAGACCACTTCACGACGTAGGGCGGAGTGCCGTCAGCACCCCGGACCTCAACCACGACGGCATCACGGTCGGGCTCAGCGACGTGATGACCCTTGACGATGATCTTGTCTCCCACCTTGGCACGCATGGCTCGCCTCCTGGTGATGACACTCGTACCCACCATCGAACACCGCCACCCCAAGCGGCACCAACCCACCGCTACGGCCGCCCCAAGGCCTGCTCTGTCCTCACGATACGTGCCCATCGTCCACGGCTGTCGCGGCCGAGCCGAATGCGCGGGATCAGGTCGTACTGCACGTCCAGGGACGGGCGCCTCAGCCGTGGTTAGGCACCCCGTCGAACGTCAGGCAGCGGACCGTCGCCAAGACACTAGTGACACGAAGCACCCCGCCACTGCCGCGCCGGCGCCCAACAAGGACAAGCCCGAGCCCAATGCCGATGGAGGCGTGGATGGGGACATCGCGGCCTTTTGTATCCCGCGATCCGACCGGCGACATCGGCCATGTTGATCACAGCTGGTGGCGCTGGTTGGCGGCGGCCGTGCTCGGCCTCGGATTGCTGCCGGCTGCGGCACCCGATGGGAGCGGAACTCCTCGGTGACCGCGTCGATGACGGTGGGCAGCGGGTGCCGCCGGTCCGTGACCTGCATCGCCGGGTCGGTCGCGGCCAGCGGGTACCACCAGACCCCCCTCGGCGGCCGAGGGCCATGCCGAGCCTTAGGCTCGGTCTTCGTGGCCTCGCTTTCCGACTCGTTATGGGACCGGAACCGAGTTCTGGCCGAGGCCGCGCTGGAGCACGTGTTCGTCCAGGGCATCGCGTCTGGGGAGTTGGCTCGGGCCACGTTCGCCTACTACGTGGGGCAGGACGCCGTCTTCCTCGACGCGTTCTGCCGCGCCTACGCCTTGGCCTTAGCGAAGAGCCCCGATCGAGAGGGGCTGATCGCGTTCAGGGAGCTTCTCGATGCGGCTGCCGACGAGCTCCGCCTTCACCAGGGCTACGCGGCCCGCTGGCGTGTGGACCTTCACCTGGCGGCAGACCCCGCCACCTCGGCGTACACCGACTTCTTGTTGGCGGTCGCCGCGCTCGAGCCGGTTGGCCACATCGCGGCGGCGATGACGCCGTGCATGCGGCTCTACGCCTACCTCGGCCAGCAGCTGGCCGCCCACACCAGGCCCGAGAATCCGTATCGCGAGTGGGTGGAGACGTACGCGAGCGCGGAGTTCGAGGCTCTGGCGCGACGTCTGGAGGTTCTGCTCGACCGCTACGGAGGTGATCACGACCGCCTGGCTGTCCTGTATCGCCAGGCGATGGAACTCGAATTGCGGTTCTTCGACGCCGCCATCCGTTGGGAGAAGCCCTGACCGGGGACGCGTTGGTGACACGTCACGCGGCCGCTTGGCAGGCGGCTACCGTTCACCCGTTCCTCGCCGGCGTGCGGGACGGGTCGGTGCCGGAGGACTCCTTCGACCGTTGGCTGGCCCAGGACTACCTCTACGCGCAGGCTCTGGTGCGCGCCCAGTCCCGCATCGCCGCCGGCGCCCCCTTAGCCGACGTCGGTCTCCTCGCCGGGGGCGTGGTCGCCACCGTGGGCGAGCTCGGCTGGTTTGAGGAGATGGCGGCCCGGCGCGGCCTGGCCCTCGACGCCCCCACGCACCCTGCGAATCGGGCCTACTGCGACTTCCTGCTGGCACTGCCCTACGCCGCCTACCCGGCGCAGATCACCGCGATCTGGGCGCTGGAACGCACGTATCTGGAGAGCTGGGAAGGCGCCCGCCCAGGCGCTCAGCCCTACCGGGAGTTCGTCGAGAGGTGGACCACCGACGCCTTCCGGGCCTACGTCGGCGACCTCCAGGCCGCGGCTGATCGCCAGCTTGAGGGCTCCGTCGGCGCGCAGGCGCGAGAAGCGGAGGACGCCTTCGTCTGGGTGACTCACTACGAGCGAGACTTCTGGGACATGGCAATGTCGGGCTAGATCCGGGTTAAATCCCCGCACCGTCGCGCCGTAGTGGACTCGCGGGGTGGCGACGGCCGGCCGCAGGACTACCGTGAGGTCGTGAACGGCGAGGCGCCGGCCACCTTCCCGACGAAGTATTGGCACCGCCTCCCCGATGGGCGAGTGCAGTGCGATGTCTGCCCGCGCGCCTGCCGCATGCAAGAAGGCCAGCGGGGCATGTGCTTCGTGCGCGGGCGGGTCGACGGCGAGGTGGTGCTGCTGACCTACGGTCGCTCCTCCGGCTATTGCATCGACCCCGTCGAGAAGAAGCCGCTCAACCACTTCCTACCGGGATCGTCGGTGCTCTCCTTCGGCACGGCGGGGTGTAACTTGGCCTGCCGCTTCTGCCAGAACTGGGACATCTCCAAGTCGAAGGAGATGGACACGCTCGCCGACGCGGCGTCACCCGAGGGCATCGCCCGGGCCGCCAAGCAGCTGGGTTGCTCGAGTGTCGCGTTCACCTACAACGACCCGACGATCTTCATC
>DASSDL010000085.1:0-13918 GCA_035697145.1 Acidimicrobiales bacterium | reverse complement strand
TTCGTGGTCGTTGCTGGGACCGTACGAAGAGGGTCGGGAGCCGACCATCGCCGAGATCAGGTATGTGATCGCGTACCTGATCCCGTGGGGGCGTCAGCCAGGGCATCGCGGGTCGCCCAGGTGGCGATCTCGGAACGGCTGGCCGCGCCGAGGCGCTCGAGGATGTTGCGCACGTGCGTCTCAGCCGTGAATCTGCTGATCCCGAGGCGCTGGGCGATCTGCTTGTTGGTGAACCCCTGGGCGACGAGCTTCGCTACCTCGACCTGGCGGGCCGTGAGGTCGGACGGGTCGACATCGGACACGGAGTGCCTCCGCCACCGTGGCGCCGGCGTCGAGCGCCCTGCCGGCAGATGGTCGCCGATCGCACCGGCAAGGCGAGCAGCCGTCTCGACTTCGCCCAGGGCAACGAACCCGATCGCCATCGAGTGCAGGACGGACCAGACCCTCGAGTCGGCCCGCAACAGCCAGTCGCGGGCCGGGGAACGCAGCAGCAGCAGGCCGTCCAGCGGCGCGCCGCCTCGCACCTGCGCGGTGCCGAGCTCCATCGCCGCGTGGTTCAGCATCAGGTAGCTGTGACTCTGGTGCGCCGCTTCCCAGAACAACTCACGTAACTCATCGCTACCTCGACGACCGACGATCGCCGTGAGTCGGGCCGCGGCGATGAGCAGCTTGTTACCGAGACGCACGGCGGCGTCGAGCGCTTCGTCGCTGCGGCCTGCGAAGGCGAGGACCCATACCTCCCGGTGGAGATCGCCGCTCTGCAGCGCGGCCTCCACGCTGCGGCCCAGGAACGCATCGCTTACCGCGAGCTCGCCACCCGAAAGCACGTGATGCATCGCTGCCGCCGCGACCAGCCCCTCGTCGGCCGAGCCCGCCTCGATCGCGCTGACCCCGCGACGAAGCCACGCCGCCGCGCCGACGAGGTCGTCCTGAAGGACCGCGCCCCACGCCGCCACCGCACACACCGACGCCGTCCACCGGCCGACGTGGACCGGATCGAGCGAGCCAGCCCGTGGCGCCCAGTCGTACATCGGCACCGAGTCGAAGTGACAGCCGATCGGGCCGTAGCCCAACACCGCGAAGCGCTGGGCGTCGTCCACACGGCCCGTCTCGACGAGATGATCGAAGGCGGCCCGCAGGTTCGGGAGCTCACGAGCGGCGATGGGCCACGTGCCTTGATCGTCGCCGCCCCGCCATCGCTCACCGAGACGCACGATCAGGTCGAGGTACCACTGCGTGTGCGCGTGACGAGCGCTGTCGGTCTCACCGCGACCGGCCAGCTTCTCGGCCGCCAGATGGCGGACGGGCTCGAGGAGCCTGAACCTGGTCTCGTCGACGTCGCCGACCGGGACGAGGAGCGACCGCGACACGACGCGGTCGATGATGTCGACGATGTCGTCGAGAAGGACGGGCTCACCGGCCGCCACGGCCCTCGCCGCATCCAACGCGAACGAGCCAGCGAAGATCGACAGCCGATCGAGGACGGCTCGCTCCGGCTCGCGGAGCAGGTCATACGACCACTCGAGCGTGGCACGAAGCGTCCGGTGGCGCTCGGTGCTCACACGCCGACCACCCGTCAGCAGCCGGAACATGTCGTCGAGACGATCGGCGATCTCGGCCGGGCGCAGCGATCGTGCCCGCGCGGCGGCGAGCTCGATGGCCAGCGGAATGCCATCGAGACGTCGACAGATGCGAACGACGGCATCCATGTCGCGCTCGACGTCGAGCGACGCACCGACCTCCTCGGCTCGCAGGTGGAAGAGCGCGACCGATGCACCGTCTCGGTCCGTCGCCAATGACCCGACCGGCCGGACCCGCTCACCATCGACATCGAGCGGCTCCCGCGACGTCGCCAGCACACGAACGCCCGGGCACGACGACACGATGGCGTTGGTCGCCTCCGCCACGGCATCGAGCAGGTGCTCACAGTTGTCGAGGATGAGCAGCGACTCCCGAAAGCGGAGACCCTCGACGAGCGATTCGACATCGGGTCGTGACCGGGGCTCGATGCCGAGCAAGCGAGCAGTGATTGGAGCATCGTGTCGGGCGCGTCGACGGTGTCGAGCGCAGCGAACCACACGCCGTCGCGGCACTCCGTTTGCGAACCGCGGCCCACCTGCAGCGCCAAGCGCGTCTTGCCGATGCCACCCACGCCGGTGAGAGTGACAACCCTGGCGGCGGCCAGGTCCCCGACCACCGCCTTCAGGTCCGCCTCGCGTCCGAGCAGAACCCCCGACCCCGTGGGGAGATTGCCGGAACGGACACCGCCCGTGCGCGGCGGCCGCGGGTCGCTCGCGAACGCCCCGTCGACCACGCGGTACAGCCGCACCGGCTCGACCACGTCCCGCAGCTCATGGACACCAAGATCGACCAACGTCGTCGAGCCGCCCAGCTCGCCGCCGACGACCTCACGCGTCGAAGAGCTCACCAGGATCTGCCTGCCGTTCGCCGCGTCCATCACCCGAGCGGCACGGTTGACGGCAGGACCGAAGTAGCTGCCATCGCGTTCGTGACTCTCTCCGGTGTGAAGTCCCATTCGCACCACCAGCGCCAGCCCCTCAGGCCACCTGGCGGCCGCCAGCAACGCTTGCGCCTCGATCGCAGCCCGCAGCGCCGCGTCGGCCCTCGAGAACACAGCACCGAAGCCGTCTCCCCCCGTGGCAAAGACCACGCCACCATGCGAGCCGATCACTGATCGCAGGATCGCGTCGTGGGTTACGAGCACCGAACTCATCGAGCCGGGGTGCCGTTCCCAGCTCGCCGTCGATCCCTCGACATCCGTGAAGAGGAAGGTCACCGTCCCGGACGGCCGCTCACCCACGTCGGAAGTATCCCTGATAGCTCCGAAGGCGCGCTCGGCCGGCCGCCCGGTTGACCGGGGCCGTATCGCTGACGAAGAGCTTCGAACCCCGCGTTGTGACTCTGGCGACCGTCGGCCGCGCGGACGCTCCTCGGATGTGACGCATCCGGGCGTTTCTGGACGCCGGTTCCTCAAACCGCGGAGAGGATGATCGAGATCGCGAAACCGATGGCGACCAACGAGCCGGTGTAGAGGCCTTCGACTCGGAATGCCTCAGGCAGCAGGGTGTCGGCGACCATGGTTAGCAGCGCGCCCGCCGCGAATGCCTGGGCGAAGGCGCCGGTGCGTCCGTGGGTCGGGTCGAGCACTGCGTAGCCGATGGCCGCGCTCGCGGCCGATACCGCGATGACGACGAGCCACATCCGCACCACCCGCGCCCGGGGCCATCCTGCGAGGCGAAGACCGCTGGATGATGACATTCCTTCGGGCAGGTTGCTGAGCAGGACGCCGATCAGCAGTGCCACGCTCACTTGTCCTTGCAGCACTGTGAGACCGAGCACGAAGGACTCCGGTATCCCGTCGAGGACGGAGCCGAGCACGATCGCGAGTGGCGAGCCCGCTGCCTGCGCGCCTCCGGAGTCCTTGCGGTCACCGCCGCCTCGCCGCTCGAGCCACCAGTCGCCGACGGTGAAGGCCGCCGCACCGACCAACGTGTAAGCACCTACGAGCGCCACGTCAGTGGTCTTGAGTGCCTCGTCGATCAACTCGAACGAAACCGATCCGAGCAGAGCCCGGTGCCAAGGGCCATTACGACCGCGATGAACTTCGGGCTCGGCGTCGCAAGGTATGCCGCCAGCGCGCCGATGAGCAGTGCCGACGCTCCAAGCGCACCCCAGAAGAACGCCTCGACCACGGCAGGAGACTAACGATCGCGCCACGCACCACGCGGTCGACGCGCGCCTATGAAGCCGCGTCGCCACCTTCCCGACCGTGAGTGCCGATGCGGATCTGGTGTACGCCGCGGGTTTCTCGAATGGGGGCGGCGCTCGTCGAGTTCTGGCGCCGGCATGCCGGACTGCTCTGACCGCAGCCCCCGCGGAGCCGTGCGGGCCAGCGTCAGGGAATGAGGACGATCTTGCCGAGGGTGTGGCGCCGTTCCAGCTCGCGGAAGGCCTCCCGCACCTCGGCGAGGGGGTAAGTACGGGCGATGGGCACATCGAGGCGGCCGGAGTCGATCAGCCCGGCCAACTCGGCGAGCACCTCGGCGCGGGCACCGGCCATGTTGCCGTCGGTCTTGGCGCCGTAGCGCCCGGCGGCGGTCCAGTCGACGATCGTGTCGATGCGTTCGGGGGGGATGCCGAGAGAGATGGCGAGGTCGACATAGCCGCCACCAAATGTGTCGATGAACGCGTCCATTCGCCCGCCTGCGGCGTCACGGATGCGTTCCTCCACCCCGTTGCCGTAGTCCACCGGCACGACACCGTGGTCGCGAAGCCAGACGTGGTGGGGCGGGCTGGCGAGCCCGAGCACCGTCGCGCCGGTGAGGCGCGCCAGCTGCACGGCGATGGTCCCCACGCCACCCGCGGCTGCGGACACGACGACGTTGTCGTCCTTGCCGGGAGCCACGGCCCGCACCGCCGCGTAGGCGGTCGCCCCCACGACGAAGAGCGCACCGGCCACCTCCCACGGCACCCCGGGAGGGCGGGGTGTGAGGTGATCGGCGTCGACCGCGACCAGCTCGGCGTGGCTGGCCCGGTCGTGCGTGAAGCCGATCACCTGGTCGCCAACCGCCAAGCCGCTGACGCCCTCGCCCACCTCGTCGACCACACCGGCGAGGTCGCTGCCCTGCCCTGAGGGGAACGTGGCCGGCCATCGCTCGTGCAGCAGCCCGGCGCGGATGGCGGCCTCGCCCGGGTTGATCCCGGCGGCCCTGACCCCCACCACCACCTGCCCGTGGCCGGGAACGGGCCGGGGGACCTCGACCACCCGCAGAACGTCGACAGCGCCGTAGCGCTGGAACCGGACGGCCTGGGGCATGGCACGATCTCCTCGACGGCGGGAGCTCAGCTCGCGTTGCGGCAAGTCTGACGCGTCCGACCGGAGATCAGAACCGCCGCGTTGCTTCGAGGAAATCTGCCCCACCTGTCCTCCAATCCGGCGTGACCGGCGTCTGTAGGGGCGCGTCCCTGGCGGACGGGGATGGCGAGGAGGTTCTCGGCGATGCGAAAGTTCCTGGTCCTGGCGATGGCGGCGCTTGCCCTGCTCACCGGCGTCGCCCTTCCCGTGGAGGCGCGCGGCACGGCCGCTCCCTTCTGCGGCATTCGATGGGGATCACTGCCCCAGCAGGATCTCCACTACACGACGGCGAAGATCACCAACCTGCGGGCGGGGCGCCACGCGTGCTTCGACCGGCTCGTGATCGACCTCGGGCCGCGCGAGCCCGGTTGGCCGGGTCCCGATGCCAACGGCTACCGGGTGCGCTACGTGAGCCAGTTCACGAGCGATCCCGCGGACAGGCCGATCGCGCTCGTGGGTGCCGCCGACCTCTCGATCGTCGTGCACGCTCGTGCGATCGACGACGACGGCAGGCCGACGTACCGACCGGCCAACGCGACCCGCGCGGTCAACGTGGCCGGGTTCTCGACCTTCCGACAGGTCGTCTTCGACGGCACGTTCGAGGGACAGACGCAGATCGGGCTCGGCGTGCGTGCCCGCCTGCCGTTCCGGGTGTTCAGCCTGGCCGGTCCGGGCGTGGGCTCCCGCTTGGTGATCGACGTCGCTCACCGCTGGTAGGCGCAACAGCTCACCGCCACCGCGGGGTGGGCCGGCGAGGGTCGCCGGCCCACCCCGCGCGGTGGGCGAGCAGGCGCGGTCGTGGGGGCGAGCGGCCGGTCAGGCGTCGGCGACCAGCGTCTTGTAGCCCGCGGCCAGATCGTAGAGAGCGGCCTTGCCGTCGCCCCGGAACGACATGCCGTGCATGATCGCGAGGGTCGTCGGATGCAGGTCGCCGAGTTGCCTCAGGGTCTCGGCGGTGTGGGGGGCGAGGCAGCTCGCGTGGAACATCCGCTCGGTGGCCAACGCGGGCTCGACCACGTCGTCGGTGGTGACTGCCGGACCCGCCCCGATCTGGCTGAACAGGTCGCCGCACAGCAGGGTGCGGGTGGTCTCCTCGTACAGAACCTGCGCCTCCCAGCCGTGGGGGACGTGGGGCGTGGAGATCTGCCGGACCCGCTTGCCTCCGAGGTCGATCACCTCGCCCTCGTCGAGCGCGCGGGGCGGCCGGTCGCACAGGTCGTTCAGTGACACGTCGCAGCCAAGGGCGCCGTGGGCCACCTGGCTGTCGGGCGCGGCCGTGAGCCACATGTTCATCGAGCCGCACTCGTCCGACTCCACGTGCCCGAAGGTGATCCAGCGCAGGGTCTCGACCGCCACGACCGTGGCCACCGCCTCGGCCACCAGGGGGAACATCCCCCGTGGGCCTGTGTGGAAAAGCAACGGTTCCTCGGCCTCGATCAGGAACTGGTTGAAGGTGAAGCCCTCCGGGCTCACCTCGGGGACGTATGTCGAGATCCGGTAGATGTCATCGGCGATCTCGTCCACGGTGGGTTGCATTGGTTCCATGCCCAGGTGGCGTTCAACCGGGGCGGATCTCGTTCAGTCAGGACTGAACAATCCAGCGAACCTCGTCGTCGGCGCCGGGTTGGTACGCGCAGTACAGCCCGGTGCGGACGCGGCGGTCGAGCACCTCGCCGGCACCGGGCACGGCGCCGGCCAGCTTGGCGATCGCCGCCCGTAACGCCCGGGTGACGTTCAGTCGGGCCCGCTCGGCCGCCGATGCCGCCCGCCTCTCACGACCGCCCAGGCCGAACGCCCGGGCCAGCTGGGCGACCAGCGCGTCGAGCTCGCCCTGCTTGGCCTCGGCCGTGTCGAGCTGGCCGGCAGCCAGTGCCTCGTCGGCCTCCGTCCGTAGCTGCTCGACTCGGTGCCGGTAGGCGGCCCGGGCACGAGCGTCGAGCACCTCGCCGGCATCGCCCAGCGCTCGCCGGTCGGGCCCGCCCACAGCGGGCGGCCCCTCGATGCGGTCGACCAAATCGAGTGCATGGCGCTCGACGCCCGGGCGGGAAACGAGCTCGGCGAGGTAGCGGAGGCCCTTGGTGTCCGCCAGCCGGACGCTCGAACCCCCACACGACACGACCCACCACTTCCCGTCCCGTCCCAGCGCGGCTGTCTGTGGCGCGGATCGGCCGGTCGACGGTGACCGGCCGAGGCGTTCGAGCAGGGACACGTCGTCGGGGTCCAGCACCACATCGAGGCTCGCCAGGACAGCGGCTGCGGCCTTGGCATCGATCGTTGCGGCCGCCCGGCCGCCGGACCGATCCCGCAGGCGAGCGAGGTCGAGCAGAAGCGTGGCGCGAAGCCACGGAAGCTGCATGGTGTCGAGCTGGTCGACGGCCGCTTCCAGTTCGGCCACGGCTCCACCCTGGTCGCCGGCGGCGGCCAGCGCCCGAGCCTGGGCCGCGGCCGTGCGGGCCCGCAACGCCGGAAGGTCGAGGCCGCGGGTTCGGGCGCTCAAGTCGGCACTGGCCGCAGTGGCCGCGTCCACGTCGCCTCTCGCCAACTCGGCGTCGATCAGGACCGTCAGCAACTCGACGGCCCGCAGGCGATCGTCGCCGATCACCCGCAGGCCGCGCAGCGCGGCGGCTCGGGCCAGATCATGGTCACCGCGGGCGAGATGCAGGCGGGCCGCGGGCAGGAGCGCCTGCATGGCCTGGTCCTTTCCCAGCAACAGGGCCTCCGCCTCGGCGAGCCGGCCCTGGCGAACCCGCAGGTCGGCAAGGGCGATGTCGGGATGCCAGCTGGGCGCATGCATGGCGGCCTCGAAGTCGGCCTTGGCCCGGGTGAGGACAGCCTCCGCATCGTTCCACCGGCCCAGCTCCACCAGGAGCGTGGCCTGGACGCTGTCGCAGTGGCTGGACAGGAACGCCGGCGGGCCCGGGGCGAGGGAGATCAGCCCGTGCTGGCGGAGCAGGTCGGCCCACGAGCCCGCCCTGTCGAAGTCGGCGGCGAAGTAGCAGGCGGTGAAGAACGAGCACACCGACTTGGCGGCGGTTGGCGTGTCGTCCGCCGGCCCGCACGCCAGCGCCATGGCCTCGTCGAGGAGGGCCATCCCCTCCGTGACCCGGCCCGCCTGCACGTGGGCCAGCCCCGCGTCCGCCAGCGCCTTGGTCTCGAGGTTGACGTCTCCGAAGCGGCGGGCACGATCGAGCGCGAGCTCGGCGGCGGCCTGCAGCGCGGCCGGATCGTCGACGTCGCAGCCCATCGCTGCCACCGCGACCCAGCCCTGCTCGAGGCATGGGGGTTCCTTCTCGACCAAGCGTCGGGCGCGGGCGAACCAGGCGCGGCTCGCGGTCAGGTTGCCCATGGCGTTGGCCAGCGTGTCGCCCAGTCGGACGCAGGCCATGGCCGCCTGGCGGCTCTCATCGGCCGCGGTGAAGCCACGGATGGCGGCCGACAGGTGGGCCACCGCATCCTCGACGTCGGCGCGTGCGATGGCTTCGTCGGCCAATTCGAGCGCTCGCTCCGCTCCCTGGATGCCCGGCATCGTCCCAGGATTGCAGCCGAGCCGGTAGCGCCCCAGGTCAGATGGCCGTGCGGTGTCGCGGCTCGTACAGCATCACTTCGCCTCAGGGCATCCAGGCCATCAGCATAATGATACAGAGTACAGTTGAGGCAGCCCGGCCACGTGAGGGGGAGCGATGTCAGACGCACTGGAACGGGGTGCTCGACCACCTGGCCATCAGGGAGCTCACGGCGCGCTACAACCGGGCCTTCGACGACGTCGACTCCGAGGCCTGGGCCGATACGTTCACCTCGGACGGGGTCATGGAGTACGGGGGCGGCTCACCCATCTCGGGCCGCGACGCCCTGGTCAAGATGTCGCAGGCAACCGGCTACGGCTTCGTCCACATCACCACCGACCCCATCATCGAGGTCGACGGCGACCGCGCCACCCAGCGCTGCACCGTGATCATCGCCAACCGGAGCCAGGCACGCGACCGCGTGGGCATCGGCATGACCGGCCGCTACGAGGACGAGTTGGTCCGCACGCCCGACGGTTGGCGGTTCAAGCGGCGCAAGGCGATCCTCGACGTAGAGCTCGGCGGCTGACAGCGATCCGCCATGACGGTCGAGGGCAGCGCGGCGCTGGTGACCGGCGGATCGAGGGGGATCGGGCAGGCGATCGTCCGCCAGCTGCGCGACACCGGCAGCCGCGTGGCCGTGCTGGACCTCGAGGCGCGGGACGGCGACGGCGACGTGGCGCTGGTCTGCGACGTGGCCGACGAGAAGGCGGTGGTCGAGGGCGTTGCCACCGCCACCGACCGGCTCGGAGGCCTCGACCTCGCCTTCCTCAACGCCGGGGTCGGAGGGCTGGCGCCGCTGCTGGCCATGACCGCCGAGGAGTGGGACCGCAACCACGACGTGAACCTCCGGGGAACGTTCCTGTGTCTCAGGGAGTGCGCCCGGGCGATGGTCGCAGCCGGCTCGGGCGGGTCCGTCGTGATCACGGGCTCGGTGTCGGGGTTCCTCGCCGATCGCAACATGGCCCACTACAACAGCTCCAAGGCCGGCGTCGTCCAGCTCGCCCGGATCGCTGCGGCCGAGCTCGGGCCCCGCGGGATCCGGGTCAACGTCATCGCCCCCGGCACGACCGACACGCCGCTGTTCGCCCGGACCGACGCCGTGCCCGGCTACCGCGACGCGGTGAGCGCCCGCACCCCGCTCGGGACCGTCGGCAGCGCCGACGATGTGGCCGCCGCCGCCGTGGCGCTGGCACAGCTGCGGTGGGTGACCGGTCAGGTGCTGGTGGCCGACGGCGGCGTGTCGCTGCGCAGCCCGATCGACATCGCCGAGTTCCTGGCGCCCGGCGGCTCCGACACCCCCGGTACGGCGGGAGGAGCCCGCCCATGAGCACGCCTGAGGGTCGATCGACGCACAGCCTCGACGTCGTGGTCGTCGGCGCCGGGTTCGCCGGCCTCTACGCCCTCCGCCGCCTGCGGGGGCTCGGGCTCTCGGTGCAGGTGTACGAGGCCGGTTCGGACGTGGGCGGCACCTGGTACTGGAACCGCTATCCGGGCGCCCGCTGCGATGTCGAGAGCCTCGAGTACTCGTACTCCTTCTCCCAGGAGCTCGAGCAGGAGTGGGACTGGAGCGAACGCTATGCACCCCAGCCCGAGATCCTCCGCTACATCAACCACGTGGCCGACCGCTTCGACCTCCGCCGCAACATCCAGTTCGACACAAGCGTGACCGCCGCCGCCTTCGACGAGACCGTCAACCGGTGGGCGGTAACCACCGACCGGGGCGACGGGGTGTCGGCCAAGTTCTGCGTCCTGGCGACCGGCTGCCTGTCGGCGGCGACGACACCCGACATCGAGGGTCTGAGCAGCTTCGGCGGCCGCTGGTATCACACCGGGCGCTGGCCCCCCGAGGGCGTTGACCTCACCGGCCAACGGGTCGGCGTGGTCGGCACCGGCTCCTCGGCGATCCAGTCGATCCCGGTCATCGCCGAGCAGGCGGCGCACCTCGTGGTCTTCCAGCGCACGCCGAACTTCAGCCTGCCCGCCCGGAATCGGCCGCTCGACCCCGGGACCCAGGCGGCCGTGAAGGCCAGCTACCCCGCCCTCCGCGACCGGGCGCGCAATTCGTACGCCGGGATCGCCGTGCCGGCACCGACGGAGTCGGCGCTGGAGGTCGAGCCCGCCGAGCGGGAACGGCGCTACGAGGCGGCCTGGGGCGAGGGTGGCCTGCTGTCGATGACGACGACGTTCCGCGACCTCATCCTGGACAAGGCGGCCAACGACACCGCCGCCGAGTTCATCCGGGCCAAGATCCGCGAGATCGTCGTGGATCCCGACGTGGCCCGGCTGCTCACACCGACCGACCACCCCTTCGGCACCAAGCGACCCTGCCTCGACACAGGCTACTTCGAGACCTTCAACCGAGAGAACGTCACGCTGGTCGACCTGAGGCGGTCACCGATCACCGAGATCGTCCCCAGCGGCATCCGCACCATCGATGCTGTCCACGAGCTGGACAGCATCGTCTTCGCCACCGGGTTCGACGCCATGACCGGCCCTGTGCTGCGGATCGACGTCAGCGGCCGGGGAGGCCAGTCCCTGAGGGCGAAGTGGGCGGCCGGCCCCCGCACCTACCTCGGGATAGCGACCGCCGGCTCCCCCAACCTGTTCGTCGTCACCGGGCCCGGGAGTCCGTCGGTCCTCAGCAACATGATCGTCGCCATCGAGCAGCACGTGGACTGGATCGCGGACTGCATCACGTTCGTGGGTGCCAACCGGCTCGAGACCATCGAGGCGAACGTCGACGCCGAGGACGCTTGGGTAGACCACGTAAACGAGTTGGCCAACGCCACCCTCTTCCCGACAGCCAACTCGTGGTACATGGGTGCCAACGTTCCCGGGAAACCGCGTGTCTTCATGCCGTACGTCGGCGGCCATCCCGTCTACCGCGCCACCTGCGACGACGTGGCGGCGGCGGGGTACAGAGGGTTCACGCTGGCACCGGGCCCAGCCGCGGGGGACGGGTGACCCGACGCGTACCGGTCCCGCCCCTGCTCCGGCGGCTGTCGTCCGACGAGTACCGGCCCCTGCCCTGGCGGCGACCCGACCGGGAGGCCCTCGCTCGCTTCGCGGATGCGGCGCCGGAGCAGGCGCGCCGGGCCGGGATCGGGCCTTCGGTCTACGTGGAGGACCGCCGTGGCACGGCGGCCGCGTTGCGGGCCATCGACGGGGCGACCCCCGGCGGTGGCTTCTACACGCTGCCCGCCGAGGCCGACGTCGACAGCGCGACGGCGGACGCCTGCTTCGACGGCGGGGAGACGTCGGTCGTGATCGACGTGCAGACCCACCTCGTGAACCCGTCCAAGTTCCACGGCCCCGGCGCCGAAGCTCTCATCGGGTTCCTCGAGATGACCGATCCCCACCGGTGGTCCGGTGGCGTCGACCCGGCCCGGATCTCGGCCGCTGAGTGGGCGGCACTGGTGTTCGGCGGCAGCGAGACGGCTGTCGCCCTGCTCACGTCCCTGCCCGGGCAATCGCACGAGAACGTCCTGTCCAACGCCGAGATCGCCGCCTGCCGCGAGGTCGTCGACCGCTATGCGGGCAGCGGCCGGGTGCTCACCCACACGATCGTGCACCCCAACTACGGCCCCGGGGAGATCGAGGCCATGCAGGCATGGCGTGACCAGCTGCGGCCGTCGGGCTGGAAGGTGTACACGCTGTGGGACCCACCCGAGACCGTGCCGCCCGGGGGCATGCCGACCGGCTGGTTCCTCGACGACGAGGCGGTCGGCATTCCGTTCCTCGAGCAGGTGCGTGCGCTGGGGCCCAGGATCGTCTGTGCCCACAAGGGAATCGGCGGGCCGGTTCCCGGCGCCGCACCGCCCGGATCGGACCCCCGCGACGTCGGCCCGGCCGCCGCCCTGTTCCCCGACATCACGTTCCTCGTGTACCACTCGGGCTACGAGCCCGACCCCACCGGCGAGGAGGGGCCCCACGATGCCGACCCCGGCCGGGGCGTGAGCCGCATGGTGGCGAGCCTGGCCGACGCCGGCATCTCTCCCGGCGGCAACGTGTACGCGGAGCTCGGGACCACGTGGTTCCTCATGCTTCGCCGGCCCCGAGAGGCCGCCCACGTGCTGGGCAAGCTCCTGCTCGCCGTGGGGGAGGACCGCATCGTGTGGAGCACGGACTCCGTGTGGTACGGCGCCCCTCAGCCCCTCATCGACGCGTTCCGTGCCTTCACCATCCCCGATCGCCTGCAGGAGGAGCACGGCTACCCGCCGTTGACCCCGGCGGCGAAGGAGAAGATCCTCGGCCTGAACGCCGCCACCGTCTACGACGTCGACCTCCATGCGGCCCGGGCATCGCGTGATGCCGGACGCGAGTGGCTGGAGGCGGCGCGCAGTGAGCTGAGCGTGCGCATGGCCTGAGGGGAACGCGGCAGACTCGGCCCCAGGATGGCCAGCGGAGCGACGAAGGATCCCCGTCACCCCAACCAGCGCGACGTCGCATCGCTGCCGGCCGAGCTGCGGTGGACCACGGTTCCCGCGGCCGTCCGGGCGTGGGCCGAGCGGCGCGCCGGCGTGCGCATCGTGCGGGTTCGGCGGCTGGCGGGGGCCTCCTCGACTGCGGTGCACGGGCTGTACGCGGCGGACGGGACCCGGCTGGTGTTGCGGCGCTACGTGTGGCCCGGGTTCCTCGAGGACGAGCCGGGCGCACCTCGTCGCGAGGTCGACGCCCTGCGGTTCGGCTCGGTGCACGGGCTGTCCGTGCCGGAGGTGGTGGCGGCGGACATCACGGGCACCGACATCGGTGACGGCGTGCCCGTCCTGCTCATGAGCTACCTGCCGGGCCGAGCGGTGGCCGTTCCCGACACCCACCGGCTCGCCGAGGTCGCCGCCGCAATTCACGCCACCGACCCCGCCGGCTTCGGTCACGCCTACTTCCCCTGGTACGCCGGCACGACGGGCGCACCGCCGCCCGCATCGCGGTGGCCACGGCTGTGGGAGACGGCCATCGAGCTGTGGCACGACGCGATGCCCGCCTACACGCCGACGTTCGTCCACCGGGACTTCCACCCCGGCAACGTCCTGTGGTCGCGGGGGCGCATGTCGGGCGTCGTCGACTGGGCCAACGCCTGTGCCGGCCCGCGCGGCTGCGACGTGGCCACCTGCCGTGCCAACCTCGTCGACCTGGCGGGTGACCGGGCGGCCGACGACTTCCGCGCCGCCTACGAGTCGCTCACGGGCGAGGCATTCCACCCCTACTGGGACGTGGCGTGCATCCTCGAGACCGGGCCGTCGTTCTGGACACCACGCGAGGTCGCCGCCAGCGAGCCGTACCTGGCGCGCGCCGTCGCGGCACAAGTGACGCTGCCGTCACGGCACTAGACGAGCGCTCCCGGATCGACGACCGCACTAGACGAGCGTTCCCGGATCGACGTTGGCGCCGCACAAGACGATGGCGACGCGTTCGTCGGGATCGGCCGGCAGTGCGCCCGTCGTCAGCGCGGCCAGCGCCGCGGCCCCCGCCGGCTCGG
>DASSDL010000084.1:0-45088 GCA_035697145.1 Acidimicrobiales bacterium | reverse complement strand
GCTCCGCAAGCAGCTGCGGGACTACTACGACGCCCTGCTCGACGACGAGACCCGTCGCCAACTGCGTCAGAGCGACGGCATCGGCCCCGTGATGCGCCGGGTGGTCCGCCAGATGGGCGCCGACGGCTGGCTCGGCATCGGCTGGCCCACGGAGTACGGCGGGCAGGGCCGGGGCCCCGTCGAGCAGTTCATCTTCTTCGACGAGTCGATGCGGGCGGGGGCCCCGGTGCCCATGCTCACGATCAACTCGGTCGCACCCACGCTCATGCAGTTCGGCAGCGAGGAGCAGCGCCGCGAGTACCTGCCGCGAATCCTGCGGGGCGAGATCCACTTCTGCATCGGCTATTCCGAGCCCAACGCCGGCACCGACCTGGCGTCCCTGCGCACCCGGGCGGCCCGCGACGGCGACGATTACGTGATCACCGGGCAGAAGATGTGGACCAGCCTGGCCAGCGACGCCGACTACTGCTGGCTCGCCGTCCGCACCGGCGGCGACGACAGCCGACACCGGGGGATCTCGATCTTCATCGCCCCCATGGACCTGCCCGGCATCGAGCGCACCCGGTTGAACCTGCTGTCGTCGCACGACATCTGCGCCGTCCACTGGGACGAGGTGCGGATCCCGGCGGCCAACCTGGTCGCCGGCGAGAACGAGGGCTGGAAGCTCATCACCAACCAGCTCAACCACGAGCGGGTCACGCTCTGCAGCCCCGGCATGGCCGAGCACATGCTGCACGAGACCATCGACTGGGCCCGCGGCACCACCCTCCCCGACGGCCGCCGAGTCATCGATCAGGAGTGGGTCCAGATCAACCTGGCCAAGGCCTACGCCGGGTTCGAGTTCCTGCGCCTCGCCAACTGGCAGGTGGCGTGGGCCGCCACCCGCAACGAACTGCCGGTAGCCGACGCCAGCACCATCAAGGTCTTCGGCACCGAGCACTACCTCGAAAGCTTCCGCCTGCTCATGGAGGTGCTCGGCGAGCGGTCCTACCTCGTCGAGGACGCGCCCGGCGCGTTGCTCGGCTCGCGCCTCGAGCAGCTGTACCGCAGCCTGCTCATCCTCACCTTCGGTGGCGGGACCAACGAGCTGCAACGCGACCTGATCGCCGCCTTCGGCATTGGCATGCCCATGGCGAAGCGCTGAGCGAGCGTCCGCAATGCAGCGAGCGAGGCCCGAGCGGCCCGGCGCCGACGGCGCCAAGTGCGGGAATAATCGAGGCCGGGAGGACCGGTGGACTTCGACCTGACCGACGAGCAACAGGCCACCGCAGGGTTGGCGGCCAAGCTGCTGGGCGACAAGGCGACTCCCGAGGCGCTGCGGGCGCTCGACCGTGCCGACGACCTGCGGTTCGACCGCGACCTGTGGGGCGCGATGGCCGACGCCGGGCTGCTCGGGATCGCGGTGCCCGTCGAGCACGGCGGGGCGGGGCTGGGGCTGCTGGAGCTGTGCCTGGTGCTGGAGGAGGTCGGTCGGCGGACCGCCCCGGTTCCAGCCCTGGCGTCGCTGGCCTTCGCCGGCCTGCCGATCGCCCGGTTCGGGTCCCCGGACCAGCAGGCCGCACTGCTGCCCCCATTGGCCGCCGGGAACGGTGTGCTGACCGCGGCGCTGGTCGAGCCGCTCGGTGATCCCCTCCGGCCGGCGACCGTGGCCCGGCCCGACGGCGATGGCTGGGTGCTCGACGGCACCAAGACCAACGTGCCCGCGGCGCTGGCGGCGGACACGCTGCTGGTGCCGGCCACGACCCCGGATGGAGCCACCGGCGTGTTCGTGGTCTCGGCCGATGCCGCCGGCCTGTCCTGCGAACGCCAGGCCACGACGACCGGGACGCCCGAGGCGCAGCTCGTGCTGGCCGGCGTCTGCCTGGCTGGCGACGCCGCGCTCGGACCGGTCGACGCCGGCGGGACCGTCCTGCGGTGGACCATCGAGCACGCGACCGTGGCGGCCTGCGCGGTGATGGCCGGGCTCGCCGCCGAGGCGGTGCGGATGACCGGCGAGTACACGTCGTCGCGCGAGCAGTTCGGGCGGCCCATCGCCAGCTTCCAGGCCGTGGGCCAGCGGGCGGCCGACGCCTACGTCGACGCCCACGCCATCCGCCTCACCATGCTCCAGGCCGCGTGGCGGCTCACGGCAGGATTCCCGGCCGATCGCGAGGTGGCGATCGCCAAGTACTGGGCGGCAGCCGGCGGGCAGCGAGTGGTGCATGCAGCGCAGCACCTGCACGGTGGCATCGGCGTCGACCGTGACTATCCGCTGCACCGCTACTTCCTGCTGGCCAAGCAGCTCGAGCTGACCCTCGGGGGCGCCACCCGCCAGCTGGTCAACCTCGGCCGGCTGCTGGCCGACCGGGGCGCCACCCGCTGACCTGGGCGCCTATAAAGGTGGACGTGACTGAGCGCGTGGGAGTGGTCGGGTGCGGGCTGATGGGGTCGGGGATCGCCGAGATGGCGGCCCGGTCGGGGTTCGATGTCGTGGTCCACGAGGTCGACGAGGGACGTTCCGATGCCGGCCGCCGCAAGATCGACAACTCGCTGGCCCGGGGCCTGCGCGCCGGCAAGCTCGGTGAAGACGACATCGCCGCCGCCCAAGCGCGCCTGCGCTTCGTCACCGACCTGGGCGAGCTGGCCGACCGTGAGGTCGTGGTCGAGGCCATCATCGAGGACGAGGACGCGAAGAAGCAGGTCTTCACCGCCCTCGACAAGGTGGTCGAGGACCCCTCGGCCATCCTGGCGTCGAACACGTCGTCGATCCCGATCATGAAGCTGGGCATGGCGACCGGCCGACCCGAGCAGGTGATCGGCATCCACTTCTTCAACCCCGTGCCCGTGCTCAAGCTGGTCGAGCTGGTCAGCTCGCTGCTCACCTCGGAGCGGACCGCTGAGCGGGCCGCCGGCTTCGCCGAGACGCTCGGCAAGCACGTGATCCGCTCCCAGGACCGGGCGGGGTTCGTGGTCAACGCCCTACTCATCCCGTACCTGCTGTCGGCCGTCCGCATGCTGGAGTCGGGATTCGCCACCGCCGAGGACATCGACGCCGGCATGGTCGAGGGCTGCGCGCACCCCATGGGACCGCTGGCGCTCACCGACCTCATCGGGCTCGACACCACCAAGGCCGTGGCCGAGTCACTTTACGAGGAGTTCCGCGAGCAGCTGTACGCACCCCCGCCGCTGCTGGTGCGGATGGTCGAAGCGGGGTTGCTGGGCCGCAAGAGCGGTCGCGGCTTCCACGACTACTCGACGACCTGAATGGCCGAGGTTCGCTCGCCGCTGCGGGGATCGGTTGTCCGGGTGGTGGCCGCGCCGGGGGCGCAAGTCGGCCCGTCGTCGCCGGTGGTGATCGTCGAGTCCATGAAGATGGAGTACGTCGTCGAGGCCGGGGCCGCGGGCACGATCGGCAAGGTGGCGGTCGCGCCCGGCGACGCCGTCGGCCCCGGCGACCTGCTGGCCGTCGTCGACGAGGCGGCGACCGCACCAGCGGAGGGCCAGCCCGGCGGCACCGCCGAGACGGCGCGTGGGGCACCTCGACCGGACGGCGCCGACCCGACGTCGCGGGCGGACCTGGCCGAGGTGGTCGAGCGCCATGCGGTCGGGCTCGACGACAGCCGCCCCGAAGCTGTGGCCCGTCGCCGCAGCACCGGGCAGCGCACCACGCGCGAGAACGTCGCCGACCTGGTCGACCCCGGCAGCTTCGTCGAGTACGGGCCCCTGGTCATCGCCGCCCAGCGCCGGCGCCGGTCCCTCGACGACCTCATCGCCCGCACGCCCGCCGACGGCCTGGTGGCCGGCGTGGGCACGGTCGACGGCCGCCCCACGGCGGTGCTGTCGTACGACTACACCGTGCTGGCGGGAACGCAGGGCTTTCAGAACCATCGCAAGAAGGATCGGCTGTTCGACGTGATCGAGCGGCAGCGGCTGCCGGTCGTGTTCTTCGCCGAGGGCGGCGGAGGGCGCCCTGGCGACACCGACGCAGCGGGCGTCTCCGGCCTCGACTGCCTGGCCTTCAACCTGTGGGGCGGGCTCAGCGGCCGGGTGCCGCTCGTGGGCATCACGTCCGGGCGGTGCTTCGCCGGCAACGCCGCCATCCTCGGCTGCTGCGACGTGGTGATCGCCACGGCCGGATCCAACATCGGCATGGGCGGCCCCGCCATGATCGAGGGCGGCGGGCTGGGAGTGTTCGCACCCGAGGAGATCGGGCCGCTCGATGTCCAGGTCGCCAACGGTGTGGTGGACATCCCGGTCGCCGACGAGGCCGAGGCCGTGGCCGTGGCCAAGCGCTACCTGTCCTACTTCGGCGGCCCCCAGGATGGCTGGGCGTGCGCGGACCAGGCCGCGCTGCGCGACCTCATCCCCGAGAACCGGCGGCGGGTCTACGACGTCCGCGCGGTGATCGACGCCCTGGCGGACACGGGCTCGGTCCTCGAGCTGCGCGCCGCATTCGGTCCGGGGATGATCACGATGCTGGCCCGGGTCGAGGGCCGGCCTCTCGGCATCGTGGCCAACAACCCCGCCCACCAGGCCGGGGCCATCGATGCCGACGGCGCCGACAAGGCCGCCCGGTTCATGCAGCTCTGCGACGCCTTCGACCTGCCCCTGCTGTTCCTGTGCGACACCCCGGGGATCATGGTGGGCCCCGACGCCGAGGCCACGGCGCTTGTACGCCACGCCAGCAGGCTGTTCGTCACCGGTGCCAACCTCACCGTGCCCACCGGCACGATCGTCCTCCGCAAGGGCTATGGGCTCGGCGCGCAGGCCATGGCCGCGGGCAGCTTCAAGGCGCCGCTGTTCTGCGTGGCTTGGCCCACCGGCGAGTTCGGTGGGATGGGGTTGGAGGGGGCGGTGCGGCTCGGCTACCGCACCGAGCTCGCGGCGATCGACGATCCCGACGAGCGCGATCGGGCCTTCGAGCGTATGGTCGCCCAGGCCTACGAGCACGGCAAGGCGCTCAACGCGGCCACCCATTTCGAGATTGACGACGTGATCGACCCCGCCGACAGCCGGCGCTGGATCTCCACCACCTTCGGCGCCGCCCCGCCACCCGCGGGTCCCCGCGCCACCAAGAAGCGGGCCTACATCGACACCTGGTGAGATCCCAGATGAACGACCTCTTCTCGATCGCCGGCAAGACCGCCCTCGTGACCGGGGGAACTCGCGGCATCGGGTTGTCGGATCACGGCTCCCTGACGTCGACCAGCCGCACCGTGGCCGGGGGGCCGGCGCCGGCGACGATCCGAGGCGCCGTGGCCGCCACCACGAGCGCCACCCCGGCCACCAGCCCGAACGCCCAGCGCAAGCCCACCAGGTCGGCGACCGCGCCCATGAGCAGCGGCTCGAGCATGAACCCCAGTCGGGCGGCCAGCGAGACGGTGGCGGCGCCCGATCCGGGCGACACGCCCGCCGTCCGGGCGGCGGCGGAGAACGCCAGTGGGAAGAAGCCTGCGGCACCCAGTCCGGCGAGCGCCAACCCTATGGCGAACGGGGCGGGCTGGTTCACGGCGATCCCCGTCACCAGCCCGACGGCGACCAGCGCGGTGCCGCCACGCAGCACGACGGCGCCGCCGAGCCGATCGGTGAGACGGTCTCCGGCGAAGCGCCCGCCCACCATTCCGGCCATGAATGCGGCGTACCCAAGTGCCGAGACGCCGCTCCCCACTCCCATGCGCTCCATCTGGATGGCGGACCAGTCGGACGGCGCTCCCTCGATGATGGCGCCGCCCACCGTGGCGGCGGCGAGGACGACGATGGGCCTGATCAGCCGAGGCCGGGACGGCGCAGCCGGCTCGCCTCCACCACCGGGGTCGGCGGGGCCGGCGGCAACCCGCGGCTGCGCGTCACCGCCGACCAGGCCCTGGCGCGCAACGAGCACGCTGCCGGCGATCACGGCACCGGCCAGTGCCAGGTGCACCGTGAGCGGGACGCCGGTGGCGGCACTGGCGGCGGCGATCCCGGCTGCGGCCAGCGCGCCCAGGCTCCAGGTGCCGTGCAGCCCGTGCATCACCGACCGGCCCGAACGGTTCTCGTAAGCCGCGCCGTTGGCGTTCATGGAGATGTCCATGGCGGCGTCGGTGGCACCGACCAAGGTCAGCGCGGCGAACAGCGTCGGGGCGTTGGGCGCGGCTCCGACCGTCCACAGACTGGCACCGAGGCCAGCGGCGGCGATCACCAGCACCGGCCGGCTGCCCAATCGGCTCACCAACCCGCCGGCCGCGGGACTGGCGGCCATGGCACCCAGCGCCATGCCGACCAGCGTGAGCCCCAAAGTGGCGTCGGAGAGCCCGAGGTCGGACTGGCGCTCGGGCAGCCGGGCCAGGAAGCTCGGTCCACCGAGCCCGTTGGCGACGAACGCCACCGCCACGGCGCTCACCCGAGGCGTTCGACGCGCGCCGAGCCCGGGCACTCAGGCGATGACCGCCAGCGCCCGCACCGGGAACGTGCCCATCCCGCGGATCGCCGGGGGCACCGCAACGAACGTGAACGGTCGCCCGTCGATCTGGTCGAGGCCCGTGAGGTGCTCGATGATCGGCACGCCGGCGGCCAGCAGCACCGAGTGGATCGGCCGCTCGCCCGTGCGGGTTCCGTCGATGTTCACCGAATCGATCCCCACGACCGCGGCTGCGCCCTCGGCCAGGCGTTCGGCCGCGGCCACGCTCAGGTAGGGATGGTCGGGCTCGCCGTAGCGCTCGGTCCCCCAATGGCGGTCCCACCCGGTGCGGAACAGCACGGCGTGCCCCGCCAGTTCGAGCCCGTCGAGCAGGGTCGCCGGGATCTCCTGGTCCGCAGCGGCGTCGAGCACGATCCCTCGTACCCCGACCACTCGGGCGGGGTCGAGCCCGGCGAGGTCGTGGCCGTCGGGGTAGCGGTGGAACGGCGTGTCGAGGTAGGTCCCGGTGTTGGAGACCATGTCGATGCGCCCGATATGGAACTCGTAGCCGGGTGCGTACCGCAGGCGTGACGCCTCGCGACTGAGATGGTCGGAGATCACCGGCGCGGGTAGCCCGGGATAGGTGATGGTCCCGTCCTCCAGCACGTGGCTCAGGTCGACGATCGTGGGCATGCCGGCCGGTCTATCCCGATTTGGCGTCTCCCACGCCGGGATTTCGGCGCCAGAGACGCCAGACTGCCGGAAACCCCTCAGCTCCGCGGCACCTGCGACCAGGGCAGTTCCTTGTCGACCCGCGGCTCGCCGGGCAGACCCAGCACCCGCTCACCGAGGATGTTGCGCTGGATCTCCGACGTGCCGCCCTCGATCGAGTTGGCCCGGGACCGCAGGAACATCTTGCGCCCCGTGCCCGGCGGGCCCACGAGCCCCAGGCTCTCGGCCCGACGCATCGTGTAGTCGTAGCCCTCCAGCGCCGCGGGGCCCAGCAGGTCGACGCACAGGTCGTAGACCGCCTTGTTGATCTCGGCGAAGCCCAGCTTGGCGATCGATCCCTCGGGACCCGGGTTGCCGGCCTTCCGGTTCTCCGATGCTCGGATGTTGGTGAGCCGCAGCACCTCGGTCTCGATCCACAGCCGCATGAGCCGGTCCCGCATCGCCGGATGGTGGTCCGCGGCCTCGTCCTGCCAGATGCGCACCGCCTCGGCGATGGCTCCGGAGCCACGCCGGGGCATGCCGCCCCCGCCCCCGATGACCGTGCGCTCGTTCATGAGCGTGGTCATCGCCACCCGCCAGCCGTCACCGACGTCGCCGATGCGGTCGGCGTCGGGCACGCGCACCTCGGACATGTAGACCTCGTTGAACTCGGCCTCGCCCGTCATCTGCCGCAGGGGCCGGACCTCGACGCCAGGTGCGTGCATGTCGAGGGCGAAGTAGGTGAGCCCCTTGTGCTTGGGTACCTCAGGATCGGTGCGGGCCACGAGCATGCCCCGGTCCGCGATGTGCGCCAGGGTGTTCCACACCTTCTGGCCGCTGATCACCCACTCGTCCCCGTCGCGCACCGCCCGGGTGGCGAGAGCGGCCAGGTCGGACCCGGCCCCCGGCTCGCTGAAGAGCTGGCACCAGGCGTCCTCCCCCGTGAACATGCGCCGCAGCAGCCGCTCGTGCAGCGCCTCGTCGCCGTTGGTGGCCACGGTCGGCGCCGCCAGTGTCCACCCGAAGAACTCGCGGCTGGCCGGAGGCGCGGCGCCCGCGGCGAACACCCGCTCGTCGACCTGTCGCTGCAAGGCCGGGGGCACGCCCAATCCTCCGGACCCCTCGGGGAAGTGCACCCAGGCGAGCCCCAGGTCGTACTGGCGGCCGCGGAACTCCACGGGATCGGTCGACGCCGGGTCGAGCTCCGCCAACAGCTTGTCGATCCGCTCGGCGACGAGGGCACTGGCATCGGTCATGGCCGCGAGCGTAGGGCCTCCAAGACCGGTGAGGCCCGGATCGACGTGGTCATCGACCCGGTTCGAGCAGCCCCCAGCGCCGGCGGATGGCACGCTCCATCGTGCCGAAGAAGAGCGAGTCGACCAGGATCCCGATGACCAGGATCACAATCATCGATGCGATCAACCCGGACGAGTTGTTGACGGCGCGGTTCTGCTGCAGCAGGAACCCGATCGACGCCTGGCCACGGACCGTGACGAGCAACTCGCCGGCCATCAGGCTCCGCCACGCGAACGCCCAACCCTGCTTCAAGCCGGCGACGAACGACGGCAGCGATGCGGGCATGATGACGTAGCGGTAGGCGCTGAGCCCACGCGCCCCGAGGACCCGGCCGGCCCGCAAGAGGATGGGGGGAATGTTGTCGGTGCCGGCGATGAGTCCGTTGGCGATGGCGGGCGCCGCCCCCAACACGACCACGAAGAGGATCGCCTCTTCGGAGAGCTGGAACAGCAGGATCGCCAGCGGGAACCAGGCGATCGAGGGCATGGTCTGGACGCCGGTGATGAGCGACCCGAAGGCAGCACGCAGGATGCGCACACGCGCCACGAGGCTGCCCACGACGGTGCCGATCACGACCGCAAGGGCGAACCCCGTGGCGGCGCGACGCATCGTGATGCGGACCGCGGTGCCCAACGTGCCGTCGATGGCGTAGCGCCAGAGGTCGTCCCACGCCTCCTTCGGCGATGCCAGCGCGGCCTGCGGCTTCCACCCCGACAATACGACGACCTGCCAGATGCCGATGCCGAGCGCGATGGCTGCGAGCTTCGGCCAGGTGGCGCTCCAGATGCGCCGACCCCTCGACTCCTTGGATTGGTCGGCGAGCTCGAGGAGGTCGAGCCCTGCGAGCTCCTGTTCGAGCCCTCGTTCGAGCACTGACGTCGTGGCCTCATTGCTGGCCATGGCGGCGCACCTCCTCGCGGAGCCGGTCGGTGACCTGGGCCGCGAGCTCGCTCACCTCCGGTGAGTCGATGCGTCGGGGCCTGTCGATGCCGACGTCGAACGTGGCGATCACGCGGCCGGGGCGGCTCGACAGGACGACGATGCGATCGGACAGGCGCGCGGCCTCGCGGACGTTGTGGGTGACGAAGACGATGGTGAGGTTGCGGTCGCGCCAGAGGCCCTCGAGCTCGTCGTGAAGGATGTCCCGGGTCATGGCGTCGAGCGCACCGAACGGCTCGTCCATCAGCAGCACGTCGGCGTCCTGTGCGAAGGCACGGGCCAGCGCCACCCGCTGGCGCATCCCACCGGACAGCTCGTGCGGGCGCTTGTCGGCGAAGGCGTCGAGGTGCACGGTCTTGAGCAACGACCGGACACGGGGCTGGCGTTCGGCCCGGGCGATCTTGCGCAGCTTGAGGGCGAGCTCGATGTTGGCGGCGACGGTGAGCCAGGGGAACAGGGCGGCGTCCTGGAACATGAGGGCGGTGCGCCCCTCGACGTCGATCCGGCCCGCCGACGGTCGGTCGAGCCCGGCCATCAGGTTGAGCAGCGTGCTCTTGCCGCAGCCGGACGCGCCGATGATGCAGACGAACTCACCCGGGGCGACGTCGAGATCGATGCGATCCACGGCGGCGACCGCGGTTCGGCCGCCGCCGTAGACCTTGCTGACCCCACGCAGCGCCACCGCCGGCAGGGGGCCCGGCGGGGCGCTCGGCACCGATATGGACGGCGCGTCGCCGACTCGAGTGCCGGCGGCGGGGTGATCGCTCACAGGCCGTCGACCTCCGCTTCGCCCCGTTCGGCGAGCAGCTCGTTGAGGATGGTCAGGTCGTAGATGCCGTCCAGGTCGACGTCCTCGAGCAGCTCCACCTCGACTGCGTCCTCCTTGGACTTCTCGAGTGACGACGCGATCGGGTCTGGGGTGAAAGTCAGGTTCTCCCACGCGCCGGCGATGGTCTCGTCCTCGAGGCGGTTGGTGGTGTCGGCCTCGATGCCGTCGTTGACGATGGCCTGGGCCTGGCCGGCGTCGTCGTTGGCGATGTCGATGGCATCGAGCAGGCCGTCGATGAGTGCCCGGACGTTCGCCGGGTTCTCCGCCAGATAGTCGGCGCTCACGATGAGGTGGGTCGTGACGAACTGGCCGTCGGGCCATATGTCGGCCTCGTTCAACAGCACGTGGCCTCCGGCCTCGTCGACCAGGCGGGTGGCCCACGGCTCGGGCAGCCAGGCGCCGTCGATGGCGCCGTCGAGGAAGGCGGTGAGCGTGTCTGGGTTCTCCTGCGGAGTGATCTCCACGTCGCCGCCACCAGATTGTGTGGTCTCGTAGCCCTCGTCGGCGAGCCAGGCACGCAGGGCGACGTCCTGGGTGTTGCCGAGCGCCGGGGAGGCCAGCGTCGTGCCGGCCAGGTCTTCGACCGAGTCGACGCCCTCGCGCACGACGAGCGACGCGCCCCCGGAGGTGGAACCGGCGACGATCCTGAGCAGGTCATTGTCCTGGGAGTAGCCGTTGATGGCGGGGTTGGGGCCGATGAAGGTTGCGTCGATGGAGCCCCCGAGCATCGCCTCGATGGCCTCGCCGCCGGCGTTGAACGTGGTCAGCTCGAGCTCGGCGCTGCCCAGCTTTTCCTCGAAGATGCCCTCCTGCACCCCGATGATGGCCGGGGCGTGGGTGACGTTGGGGAAGTAGCCGAGCCGCAGGGTGCCGCTGGGCTCGGCGTCGGCCCCCGTCGCCTCCTCGCCGGAGCCGCCGCCCTCGTCTGATCCCGTGGCCGCCGTGTCGTCGTCCCCGCAGGCGGCGGCCAGCAGACCGAGGGCCACGATGAGGGACAGCCAACGCGCCGAGCCCCGCCAACCTCGCACCTTTGCATTAAAGCCGATGGACATAGTCGAATTTTCTACATGCCAGGATCACGTCCCGCAAGCGGGGATGCGAGTGGCCGGCAAGGCGGGGACCCCAACGACGCGGGCGTGCGATCATGCCGCCGTGGCTGCCACCGGGGACGGACGGCGTGAGGTGCGGTCCGGCGCGCAGTCGGTGGAGCGGGCGCTGGCGGTGCTGCGGTGCTTCGAGCAGGCGGACCGCAGCCTCGGGGTGAGCGGGATCGCGGCGACGACAGGGCTCTCGGTGAGTACCGCCCATCGCCTGACGCGGGCTCTGTGCGCCGGTGGGCTGCTGATGCAGGATCCCCGCAGCGAGCGGTACCTGCTCGGTCCCGTGCTGGTTGTGCTGGGTCGCCGGGCCGAGGATCAGCTCGGCTACGCCCGGGCCCTGCCGGCGCTCGAGTCGTTGGCGGAGGCCACCGGCGAGTCGGTGAACCTGGGCATACGCTCGGGCGCCGAAGTTCTAGTCGTGCTGGCGGTGCCGTCGCGGCAGCCGTTGCGGTTCGATCAGCTGGCGGGTAGCCGAGTGCCGATCCACACCTCGGCAATGGGGAAGTGTCTGTTGGCGTTCGCAGCTCCTGAGCCAGCCGGGGCGGACGCCGTGAGCGAGCTGCCGCGGCTCAGTCGCTTCACCGACCGCACGATCACCCGCCGGGACCAGCTCGTCGCCGAGCTCGAACGCACCCGCGCCCGGGGGTGGGCGCTCAATGACGAGGAGCGCAACCCCGGCGTGCGGGCCGTCGCCGCCCCCGTGCTCGGCGGTAGCGGCTGGGCGATCGCCGCGGTGGCGGTGCAGGGCCCGGCCATGCGGTTGCCCAACGACCGACTGGTGACAGTCGCGGGCCAGGTCGTCGAGGCGACCGAGGCCGTCGGGCCCGTGCTCAGGTCGCCGAGCTAAAGGGGGGCCAGTGATGGCAGGTGAGGCCAGGTGACGGTCTTGCGAACCCGACAAACCACGACCGTGAGGGTAGAAGGCGGCGCCACCGGGTATTACCAGGGTACCGGAGGAGGCGCGGCGGCGGAGACAGCCAACGCTGACCGGGGGAACGCCGCCGCCTCCTCCATTCGGGTCCCTGGCGGTCGGCGGGTGATCGTTGCCGCCCTGCTGGCTGCCGCGCTCGTGCTCGTGGCATGCAGCGGCGGTGACGGCGCCGCTGGCGGAAGCCCCGGCGGGTCCGATGGCGCGGACGCCACCGACGAAGCGCCGGCCGCCGACTGCGATCCTGCGCGGCCGGCTCCGGCGACGGACGGCCCGCAGACGTTCAGCATCGGTGACGAGGAGCGGGCCTACCTCCTGGCGCTCCCCGACGACTACGACGGCACGACCGCACACCCACTGGTGTTCAGCTTCCATGGCTTCTCCAGCAGCAAGGAGGGCCTGAACGCCTACGCGGCGATGGCCGAGCAGGGCACGGCACGCGGCTACATCGTCGTCACCCCCGATGCGCTGGGCGATCCCCGCGACTGGAACTACTTCGGCGACCCGGCCCGGGCCGACGACTTAGGGTTCGTCGACGCCCTCGTCGCCGACCTGAGCGAGCGGTTGTGCATCGACGCCGACCGCGTCTACGCGGCCGGTCATTCGGCCGGCTCGGCATTCACCGGCTTCCTGCAGTGCAAGCCCCCGTACCTATTCGCGGCGGTGGCGATGGTGGCGGCGTTCATCCCCACGACCTGCCCGGTCGAGCAGGCGGCTCCGTCGGTGATCGCGTTCCACGGCACCGCCGATCCCGTCGTGCCCTACGACGGGGGCTCGGTGGGCGGAGGGCCCGTGGGCATACCCTCGGTGCTCGACACGCTGGCGCTATATGCCGATGCCTACGGTTGCGAGAGCCCGGCGACCGAGGACCAACCGGCCGCGGGCGTCGAGACGGACACGCTCACGGGCTGTGCGGGCGGCAGCGAGGTTGTGCTGTACACGATCGTCGGCGGCACCCACGATTGGCCCGGCAATGCCATCCAGCCCGAAGCCACCGGTGGCCAGGCGTATCCCGCCACCGATGCGATCCTCGACTTCTTCGACGCTCACGCCCGGGCCGGCGCCACCGCCGACGACGCCGCGTGACACGTTGATGACACGTGTTGCACAGGTCGTGAAAAAAACCCTACCGTCCGGCCGATGGCTGAGACGACGGTCACATCGACCGAGCCGCCGGGAGGCGATGGTCGAGCCAGCCGGGCCGCCCGCACCCGCATCGCCGTGGTGGACGCCCTGCTCGCACTCAACGAAAAGGGCAACCTGCGCCCCACCGCCCGGGAGATCGCAGCCGAGGCGGGCGTGTCGTTGCGGTCGATCTACGTGCACTTCGATGACGTCGAGTCGCTGCTGGTCGCGGCCGCCGTCCGCCACGGCGAGTACCTGATCTCGCTGGCCCGACGGGTCCCGACCGAGGGCCCGATCGACCGCCGGGTGGCGGCGCTGGTGGCCAACCGGCGCACGATCTACGAGGCCGGCGCCGGTGTCCGCCGGGCGGCGTTGGTACAGGAGCCGTTCTCGCCCGCCCTGCAACGCGCCCTCGAGGCGGGTCGCAGGGCAGGGCGCGCCGAGATCGACAACGTGTTCGCCGCCGAGATCGCGGCGGCGGGGGCACATGGCGGCCGGCTGCGGCAGGCCCTGGCGCTGACCATCGGGTCCACCTCGTGGGACGTGATGCGCCGCTACCAGAAGATGTCGGCGGACGAGGCCGAGACACAGCTGCGAACCACGGTGCTCGCCCTGCTCGAGGGGTGGGGCGGCGCCTCGGAGGTGGGGTGAGCGGGCCCAGCGGATCAGCGGACACCTGAAGCGGAGTGCGATGACGACCGCCGCCGTCGACAGCACGACCAAACCACCAGCCAGGCGCCTCGAGCTCGCCGAGGTGGCACGGCGGCTCGCGTTCCTGGCGCCGCTGGTGGCGCTGGTCGTGTTGCAACGGGTCGTCTTCCCCGCCCCACTGGGTGTCGTCGTCAACGGAGCGCTGTTCGGGAGCCGGATCGCCCTCATCGCACTGGGCATCGCGCTCATCTACCGGGCCAACCGGATCGTCAACTTCGCCCAGGGCGACCTCGGGGCGGTGCCGGCCACGCTCGCGGTGATGCTGGTGGTCGCCTGGAACTGGAACTACTGGATCGGGCTGGTCGCCGGCCTGGCGGCGGCGCTGGTGTTGGGCGTGTTGGTGGAGACCCTCATCATCCGCCGGTTCTTCTCCGCTCCCCGCTTGGTGCTGACCGTCGCCACGATCGGCCTCGCGCAGCTGCTTGCCGGAGCCGGGCTGTTCCTGCCGCGGGCCTTCGGCGACCAGTCGTTCGGCACCCGGCTGGCCCCGCCCTTCGAGGCCAACTTCGAGATCGGTGGCACCAACTTCAACGCCAACGACGTGCTCACGATGATCGCGGTGCCCGCGTGTCTGCTGGCGATGGCGCTGTTCCTGCAGCGCTCGCGGGTGGGCGTCGCCATCGTCGGGTCCGCCGAGCGGGCCGATCGGGCCTTCACGCTGGGCATCCCGGTGAAGCGCCTGCACACCGTGGTGTGGGTGGTGGCGTCGGTGCTGGCGTTCCTGGGCATGTTCCTGCGGGCCGGGGCGGTGGGCCTACCGATCGGCGAGGTCCTGCCACCGACCTTCCTCGTGCAGGCCCTGGCGGCCGCGGTGTTCGGCCGGTTCGAGCGGTTCACGACCATCGCTGCCGCCGCCATTGGGCTCGGCATCGTCGACCAGGCCATGACGTTCCAGCCCGGCAACCGTCCCGCCTACAACGACGCCGTGCTGTTCGGGATCGTGCTCGCCGGGCTGCTACTGACGCGCCGCAGCCGCACCACCGCGCGTGTCGACATCGATGCCTCGGCCACGTGGCAGGCCACGAGGGAGATCAGGCCGATCCCACGGGAGCTGCGCCGGCTGCCCGAGGTGGTAGGGACGCGGGTGCTGCTGGCGGTCGGGCTGGGGCTGTTCGTTCTCACCCTGCCGGCCTGGCTGTCGACCAGCCGCATCAATCTCGCCACCATCATCGTCATCTTCGGCATCGTGGCCGCGTCGCTGGTGGTGCTCACCGGGTGGGCCGGCCAGGTGAGCTTGGGGCACATGGCGTTCGTGGGTGTGGGTGCGGCGGTCGGCGGGGCGCTGACCGACCACCGGGGCTGGGACCTGGCGCTGGCCGGCGTCGTCGCCGGCCTCGTGGGGGCCGTGGCCGCCGTGTTCGTGGGCTATCCGGCCCTGCGCCGGGGAGGATTGACGCTGGCGGTGAGCACGCTGGCGTTCGGCCTGTTCGTGTCGCAGTACGTGCTCAACCGCACGATCTTCCCCGACTGGCTGCCGGGCCGGCGCATCGATCGGGGCACGATCCTCGGGATCGAGCTGACCAGCGAGACGGCCATGTTCTACGCCTCGCTGGCGGTGCTGGCGCTGGCGCTGGCCATGGTGGTCGGGCTGCGCCGGTCGCGCACCGGCCGGGTCCTGATCGCCATCCGCGAGAACGAGCGGGCCGCCCGCGCCTACGGCGTGAACGCCACCCGCACGCAGTTGGCGGCGTTCGCGTTCTCGGGATTCCTGGCGGCGGTGGCCGGTTCCCTGTACGTGCACCAGCAGACCGGGCTGTCCATCGACCCCTACCTCCCCCAGCGCAGCCTCGAGCTGTTCACCATGGTCGTGATCGGCGGCCTGGGGTCGTTGCCGGGCGCGTTGCTGGGTGCCACGTACGTCTTCAGCGTCGACTTCTTCCTGCCCAACCAGTGGCAGTTCCTAGCCACGGGCGCGGGCCTCCTGCTCGTGCTGCTGATCTTCCCCAGCGGCCTGGGCGGCGTCATGGCGGACGTGCGCGACGCCGCGCTGCGCCGAGTGGCGCAGCGGCGAGGGCTGGTCGTGCCGAGCCTGGTGGCCGACGTACGGGTCGACGAGGCGGCGGTGCCCACCGTCGACGAGCCGCCGGTCGAGGAGGTGCTGCTGGCCGCCGGTGAGAAGGCGGAGCAGGCGGAACTGGCGGAGCAGGAACGCGAGGACGAGCGCGAGGCGGAGCTCCAACCATGAGCGACGGTCCCGTGCTTGCACCGCAGGTCAGCCCGAACGGGTCCACGGACGCCGACGCGGCCGCCGCGGCTGCGCAGCGCGACGGCTGGTGGTTCCGCTGGAAGGGACGGACCACGGGGGGCACGTCGCTCTTCCCGCTCGGGGTGTTGTTCGGGCTCAACATGGCGGACGAGTTGGACCGCACCGCCTTTGGCGTGCTCCTGCCGGAGATCCGCGACCACTTCGGGCTCGACACCAACGGGATCCTGTGGGTCGTGGCGTTGTCGCTGGTGGCGGCGATCATCCTGGCGCTGCCCATCGGGTTCTACGCCGACCGGCGCCGGCGGGTCCCCATCGCCATCGGTGGTGCGTCACTGTGGGGTGGGTTCTCGGTCCTGACCGGCCTGGCCACCAACCTGTGGACGCTGGGGATCGCCCGCACCGGCTCCGGTCTGGGCCGGGCCGTCAACGATCCGGTACACAACTCGCTGCTCGCCGACTACTACGACATCCCGGTGCGCCCCCGGGTCTACTCGGTGCACCGCTACGCGAACGCGCTCGGCCAGTTCCTCGGCCCGTTTTCCGCGGGGCTCATCGCCTACGCCTTCGGGTGGCGGTGGCCGTTCATCATCTTCTCGGCCGTCACCGCCTTCTTTGTCGTCCTCGCGTTCCGGCTGCGCGAGCCGGTGCGGGGTCGGTTCGAGCGGCGGGCCATGGGTGTGTCGGAAGAGGTGGCCAACACCGAGGAGGAGCCACCCTCCTGGGCCGAGTCGTTCCGCATCGTCTGGCAGGTGCGGAGCCTGCGGCGCATCTTCTACGCCTTGCCGTTCCTCGCCGTCGCCGTCGTCGGCCTGCTCACCCTCGGCGGGCTCTACTACGAGGAGGTGTTCAACCTCGACGAGCGGGCCCGCGGCTTCGTGGCGGCCGGCATCCAGGGGGGCGCCCAGTTGGTCGGGTTGATCGTGGGGATCCGCATCGTGACCCGGCTGATGGCCCGGGGTCCCGGCTTCGTGCTGCGCTTCCTCGCCAACGTGGCGTGTTTCGTGGCGCTGGGATTGCTCGTCTTCGCCGCGGCGCCCAACATCGGCGTAGCCATCGCCGCCAACGCCGCGGTGGAGGGCTCGTTCTTCCTGCTCATCCCCGGGATCTACGCGGTGCTGTCGCTGGCGGTCCCGGCCAAGGTGCGGGCCTTCGGCTTCGCGGTCGGCACGCTGTGGATCCTGCCCGGCCTGCTGATCCTGCCCGTGGTGGGCGAGCTGGCGGACACCTACGGCATCCGCTGGGGGCTCATCGCAGCGGCCCCGATCTTCCTGATCGGTGGCTTCGTCCTCGCCTCCGGGCACACGTTCGTGGCGCGCGACATCGAGCAGGTGTGGCGCTCGGCCGCCGCCCGGTCGGAGGTGGCGCTGCTGCGCAAGCAGGGCAAGGTCAAGCTGCTGCTCTGCCGGGACATCGACGTCCACTACGGCGATGTGCAGGTGCTGTTCGGTGTGAACCTGGAGGTCGACGAGGGCGAGATCGTGGCCCTGCTGGGCACCAACGGGGCCGGCAAGTCGACCCTGCTCAAGGCGATCTCGGGGCTGGTCCAGGCCAGCGGGGGCGCGGTGGTGTTCGACGGCCGGGACATGACCCACACGCCGCCCGACGAGGTGGCGGGCCGGGGCGTGGCGGTGGTGCCGGGCGGCCAGGGCGTGTTCACTCAGATCAGCGTGGCCGACAACCTGCGGTTGGCGGGATGGACCCAGCGGAAGCGAGGCGGCGACGTGGCCGCCGACACCGAGCACGTGCTGGACATGTTTCCGATGTTGCGCGACCGCCTGCACGAGGTAGCCGGCAACCTGTCGGGCGGCCAGCAGCAGATGCTCACCCTGGGGATGGCATTCATCTCCAAGCCGCGACTGCTGATGATCGACGAGTTGTCGCTGGGCCTGGCGCCGTCGGTGGTAACGCAACTGCTGGAGATGGTGCGGTCGCTGCGGGACCAGGGCACGACCGTCATCCTGGTCGAGCAGTCGGTCAACGTGGCGCTGACCGTCGCCGAGCGCGCCTATTTCATGGAGAAGGGCGAGGTGCGCTTCGAGGGCCCCGCCGCCGAGCTGTTGGATCGGCCCGACCTGCTGCGCGCGGTGTTCCTGCGGGCCGCCGGGCCGGCGGCGGAGGCCGCCGAGCAGGAGGCGGAGGCGCGTTCGGCGGTGCGGGGTGGGCCACCCGTGCTCGAGGTGCGCGAGGTGACCCGCCGGTTCGGGGGCGTGCGAGCCCTCGACGGTGTGTCGTTCGACGTGCGCCCGGGCGAGATCCTGGGATTCATCGGCCCCAACGGTGCCGGCAAGACCACGCTGTTCGACGTCATCTCCGGCTACACGCCGGCCCACGCGGGCACCATCCGCCTCCGGGTCGACGGGGAGCTCGTCGACCTCCACGATGTCCCAACGCACGTCCGCTCGTGGCGGGGCCTGGGCCGGTCGTTCCAGGACGGCCGGCTGTTCCCCGGGCTCACCGTCCACGAGGCCATCGCCGTGGCGCTCGAGCAGCACGTCGAGGTGCGGGACCCGATGGCGGCCACGCTGCACCTGCCATCGGTGGCCGACTCCGAGGAGCGGGTCCACGCCCGGGTCGACGAGCTGATCGAGCTCCTGGCCCTGGGGGCTTACCGCGACAAGTTCGTGCGCGAGCTGTCGACCGGGACGCGGCGGGTCGTCGACCTCGCCTGCGTGCTGGCACAGGGTCCGACGGTACTGTTGCTGGACGAGCCCTCCAGCGGCATCGCCCAGCGGGAGGCCGAGGCGCTGGCGCCCATGCTGCGGCGGGTTCGTGACGACTTGGGCGCCAGCCTGCTGGTGATCGAGCACGACCTACCGCTGCTCAGCTCGATTTCCGACCGCATGATCGCGCTGGACCTCGGGCGGCTGGTGGCCGAAGGCACGCCGGCCGAGGTCGTGGAACACCCCGCGGTGGTGGCGTCGTACCTCGGTACCGACGAGGGCGCCATCGTCCGGTCCGGCGCACCGACAGCCGGTTGAGCCCCGGCGCCGGGAACGAGAGGAGGCTCCATGTCAACCACCGACGAGTCCAAGGCGCAGGGTGACGGCGCCGGCGCGGGCCCGCCGCCCAAGCGCCAGCCCGGATGGGTGAAGCCCGCCAAGCGTTACGGGCCCATCGTCGTGGTCATCGCCCTCATCGGCGCCGCCGTACTCGTGTTCGGCGGCGGTGGCGACGACGGTGACGACGAGGCGGCCACCGACGGTGCCACGGCCACCGAGGACGAGCTGATCAGCTCCGGCCCCATGACGTGGCAGAAGGCGGAGCAGGAGGGCGAGACCGCCAGCATCGACTGGGGCCCCAACTGCGACACCGAGACGGGCAAGATCAAGCTCGTCTCGGTCTACGCCCCTCCGTGCGTGGAGCCGTTCGAGGGCGACAACGGTGGTGCTACGTCACCGGGCGTCACCGGGGACACGATCAAGATCGTTCATTACATCTCCGACCCAGCTCTTGATCCGCTCGCGGCGGCAACCGTGTCGGGTGCCGGTGCCGACGTCAGCCCCGAGACGGCGATCGAGACCAGCCAGGGCTTCGCCGACCTGTACAACAAACTGTTCGAAACGTACGGGCGCCGGGTCGAGGTCGAGCATTACATCGGCACGGGAGCGGGCGACGATCGCGAAGCCGCAAGAGCCGACGCCATCGCCATCGCCGAGAAGGAGCCGTTCATGGTAGTCGGCGGCCCAGCGACCGGTGCGAGCCCCGTCTTCGCCAGTGAGCTCGGCTCCCGCGGAATCCTCTGCGGATCGTTCTGTGCGCTCGCGATTCCCGAGTCGCTCGTCGAAGAGTACGCGCCGTACCTGTGGCAACAAGCGCCCACCCCCAACCAGTCCGCGGCGCTGGCCGCCGAGATGATCGGCAAGCTGGCAGGTCCCGGCAGGGCAGAGCTGGCCGGCGACGACGCCACGCGGTCCCAGGACCGGGTCTACGGGTTGCTCCACTACGACACCCCCGACGGGGACCATCAGGAGGTGTTCGAGGCGTTGCGGGACCAACTCGCCGACCAGGGCATCGAGCTGGCCACCGATGTCGAGTTCGCGCTCGACTTCGCTCGGGCTCAGGAGAACGCCCGCACCAACATCGCTCGGCTCAAGGAGGCCGGCGTGACCACGGTCATCTACTACGGCGACCCATTCAATCCGGGTCCCTTGACCATGGAGGCAACGGCGCAGGACTACCACCCCGAGTGGATCATGGGGCCGACCGCCCTGATGGACACGGCGCTGTTCGCGCGCCTGACCGACGTGGACCAATGGAAGAACGGCTTCGGCATTGGGCTGGCCAATGCCCGCGGCGTGCAGGAGACGAACGGCGCCTTTCGCATCTGGGACTGGGCGTACGGCGGCCTGCCACCCAACAACACCGCCAACGTGCTCGAGCCGCGTCTGCGCACGGTCTTCACGGGCATCCACCTCGCCGGGCCGGAGCTCACGCCCGAGATGTTCCGGGACGGTCTCTTCCGCTACCCGCCCTCGGGTGGCGGGCCGACGGAGCCACAGATCTCCCGGGGGGACCATGGGGTCTGGCCCGACACCGACTTGGGTGGCATAGATGACGCCGCCATCATTTGGTTCGACCCCACGGCCAGCGGCGAGGACGAGGTCGGCAACGAGGGCCAGGGACTGTACCGCTACGCCAACGCCGGCCAGCGCTACACCCTCGGCGAGTTTCCCGACTCGTTCGAGGAGGCCGGCCTCTTCGACGACGAGTCGTCGGTGACGATTTTCGACCAGGTCCCGCCCGAGGACGACACGCCCGACTACCCGCCACCGGAGTGATCAGGCGTGACGCACTGATCGATCGAGGGGAGCGTCGACGATGTCGAGCACCGAGGAGACCACGGCGGCGGGCGGGCAGTCCTCACCGCCGCCGGCCGGGCGACCGGGCTGGCAGAAGGCCGCCAGACGCTATGGCCCGATCGCGCTCGTGGTGGTGCTCATCGGGGCCGCCGTGCTGGTCTTCGGGCGTGGCGGAGGCGACGGCGACGACGAGGCGACGGATGACGAGGTGGCCTCGAGCCAGGAGGACCTGATCCTCGCGGGCCCGATGACGCCGCAGCGGGCCGAGCTCGAGGGTGAGACCGGCGTCGACTTCGGGCCCGATTGCGACCCCGCAACCGGCAAGCTCAGGCTGCCCACCGTGTACGCCCCGCCGTGCGTCTTGCCGTTCGACGGCGACAACGGTGGGGCGACGTCGCCGGGCGTCACGGCCGACAGCGTGAAGCTCATGGCGTATGTGTCCGACCCGGCGATCGACCCGGTGGGCAGCTCGCTGATCGCAGGTGCCGGGGCCAACCTCGATCCCTCGGTGGCCACCGAGACGATGGGTGACTACGCCGACGTCTTCAATGCCGTCTTCGAGACCTACGGTCGGCGCGTCGACCTCGAGTTCTACACCGGCACCGGTGCGGCCGACGACGAGGCCGCCGCTCGGGCCGACGCCATCGCCATCGCCGAGCAGGAGCCGTTCGCCGTCCTCGGTGGTCCGCTCCAGGTGCAGGGTTCGTTCAGCGAGGAGCTGGCTTCCCGGGACGTGATCTCGATCCCGGCGCAGCCGCTCCCGCAGAGCGTCACGGTCGACAACTACCCCATGATCTGGGGGGTCATCACGCCCACGCAGGCCGCCGCACTGGCCGCAGAGGCGATCGGCAACCTGGCCGGCCCCGGTCCGGCGGAGCTGGCGGGCGATCCGGCGCTACAGGGCGAGGAGCGCGCGTACGCCGTGGTGCACTACGACACGGCCGACGGCAGCTACGAGGAGTCGTTCGACGCCCTGCGGGACGGCCTGGCCGACGGGGGCATCGAGCTGACGACGGACATCCCGTTCCTGCTCGATCCCAACCGGGCGCAGGAAGACGGACGGACGATGATCACCCGGCTCAAGGAGGCCGGGGTGACGACCGTGATCTTCACCGGCGACTTCCTGATGCCGCAGTTCCTGACGACGGAGGCTACGGCGCAGGGCTACTTCCCGGAATGGATCCTGGGGCCCAGCCTCCTCGCCGACACCGCCATCTTCGGACGGTCCTACGACCAGCAGCAATGGCCCAACGGCTTTGCGATCGGCTATGCGGGGACGCCCGGCGGAACCGAGGACGGCACCGCGTACACCATCTACACCTGGGCGTACGGCGGCAAGGAACCCCCCAGCAACATCTACGCCGTTCTCGAGCCGGGGCTGCGCGACGTGTTCACGGGCATCCAGCTCGCCGGCCCCGAGCTGACCCCCGAGAGCTTCCGCGACGGCATGCTGCGCTACCCACCCACCGGTGGTGGCCCGACGCGACCCCTCATCGCTCGCGGTGACCAGGGCGTCTGGCCGGAGTTCGATTACGGGGGTGGCCCCGACCAGATCACGCTGATGTGGTGGGACCCCGAGGCCGAGACCGTCGACGAGGTCGGCAACGCCGGCGTCGGGAGCTACCGGTTCGCCAGCGGTGGCGAGCGTTACGGTCCCGGCCAGCTGCCCGATTCACTCGACGCAGCCGGCCTGTTCGACGAGGGATCGTCGGTCGTCGAGTACGACGAGCTTCCCCCTGAGGATCGCCCGCCCGACTACCCGCCGCCGGACCTGCCCTAGCGGACGGGCCCGGCGCCCTAGATCGCCTGGCCGACGGCGTGGATGAGTAGGCCGGCCAGGCCGCCGACCACCGTGCCGTTGATCCGGATGAACTGCAGGTCAGGCCCGAGCAGCAGCTCGAGCCGGTCGGCGGTCTCGCGGCCGTCCCAGCGGGCCACGGTGCCGCTGACGATGGTGCCGATCTCGTCGGAGAACTGGTCGGCCACGTAGCGGACGCCGGTCTCGATGGCGTGCTCCGCGCGCTCCGCCAAGCGTGGATCGTCGCGTAGCCGCGCGCCGAGCGAGGCGATGGCGTCAGCCAGGCGGCGGCGCAGCTCGGAGTCGGGGTCGTCCGCCTGGGTGCGCAGACCCGCCTTGATGTCGCGCCACACCCGCGCCACCCACTCGCGCAGCTCCGGCTGCGCCAGCAGCTCGGCCTTGAGCTCCTCGCCCCGGGCCAGCATCTCGGGCGACGTCTGCAGGTCGTCGACCAGGCGCCGCACCCGGGCGTCGACGTCGCGGCGCAGCTCGTGGTCGGGGTTCTCGGCCACCTGGTGCAGCAGGTGGCCGGCCCCCACGAGCAGCCGCTCGAAGATGCGGTCCTCGACGGCGCCGGGCAGCCACCACGGGGCCTCGTCGGCAAACCGGGCGCGGAGGCTGGGCTCGTTGTCGCGCAGGAAGCGGTCGACCGACCGGAGCATGACGTCGAACACCTCCTGGTGCCGTCCGTCCTCGGTCAGGAGCCGCAGCGTGCGCCCCGCCACCGGCGCCAGGGGGGTGGTCTCGATCCGATGTCGCGCCGCGTCCTCCAGGGCCCGGTGGACCTCCTCGTCACGGAGCAGGTCGGCGACCGTGACCGAGGCGTCGGCCAGGTGGCGGGCCAGGCGGGCGGCGTTGGGCGGCTGCGCCATCCAGGCCGCCATGCGAGGGACCACCCGGGCCGAGTGCACCCGCTCGGCGATGATCTCGGGCGTCAGGAAGCTGTTCTGGACGAAGTCGCCCAAGGTCTCGCCGAACTGGTCCTTGCGCGTGGGGATGATCGCGGTGTGGGGGATGGGCAGGCCCAGCGGATGGCGGAACAGCGCGGTGACGGCGAACCAGTCCGCGAGCGCGCCGACCATGGCGGCCCCGATGCCGGCCTCGACGTAGCCGACCCAGTCGGCGTCGCTGCCCCACAGCTGGACCGCGACGAAGCCCAACGTGACCGCCACCAGCAGCCCGGTCGCCCGCCGGCGGGTCGTGCGTAGGCGCTGCCGCCGGGCGGCGACGTTGGCCGGCTTCGGGGTTGGTGGCGCGGGCGCCGCCTCCGGTACCGCGATGTCGAGGGACGTCATGAGGGCAGGTGTAGCAACCGGCGTCCCGGAGTGCCGGGATCCGTCACGTGCGAGCGCCGGAACCCTGGGTCAGAACCGCAGCCTCGCCCGGATGGGATGGTGGTCGGAGTGGACCTGGCGGACCACCTGCGCCTCGACCACCTCCACCAGTCGGCTCACCAGGATGTGGTCGGTCTGGCTGTGTGGTCGACGTGCCGGGTAGGTCCGGCCCCGGACCGCCCGCCGCCAGCCGGTGCCCGCGAGCCGGTCGACGCACCATCCCCACATGTTCATGTCGCCCGCCAGCGCCGCCGGCCGATCGGCGTGCGGCAGCGTCCGACGCAGCGAGGGGGCCAGGCGCCAAACCGGGTCTTTGAGCAGCGGCAGGTGGGTGCCGCACACGGTGAACGACCGGCTGCCCACCTCGACGGTGGCGACGAGCAGCGCGCGCCGTCCGGGGTCCCGCGGGAGCTGCGGTTCCAGCGCGAGGACCCGGGTGTCGACCACCGGGAGGCGCGACAGGACCGCGACCTGCCAGTCGCCGTCGCCGGCGTCGCCGGACCGGGCGACCAGGCGTACCTGGTCATGGCACTCGGCCCGGGCCACGGCGAATGTGGCTGCGACCTGATAGCCGAGGGCGGCGGCCACCGCCAGCACGTCGCCGTCCTCGCCGTCCGGCACCCAGGCCTCCTGCAGCACCAGGACGTCGGTGTCGATCTCCTTGCAGGCGGTCACCACGTCGTAGAACGGTGCGTCGTGGCCACCGCTGCCCCTGCCCATGTGGAGGTTGAAGCTTCCCAGCGTCAGCTCCGCCATCGCCGCCAGGATGCCACGGCCGGGGTCGGAATCGCCGCGCTCACCGCCGCTGGTCGAAGGGGACGCGTTGCTCCGGGGATGGAGGACCATCGGGGAACGTCATGAACATGACCTGCGCGGCGTGGGCCACCAACTGACCGGTCTGATCCCACGTCGCCATCTCCACCGACGCGTAGCCGTCGCTCGCGCGGCGGGCCCGGAGATGGGCGAGCAGCCATTCGGAGCGCGCCGCGCCGAGCAGGTGAACGGTCAGATCGGCGCTGGGCGGGTACCACATGGGCTGCCCTGGGCCCATGCGTTCGCCCACCGACGACGGCATCAGGTCGCACAGCGCAACGACGGCGAACGGGTCCAAGGTTCCGTCGGGCAGCATGGGTGGCTCGTCGAAGCGGTACCAGTAGGCGCAATCGGAGCTCGTGGGCACGTAGTGGTCCCAAGGCGCGTGACCGAGGGCGGGTCGGCCCTCGACGTTCTCCCAGAACGCGAACGGCGGCCGTCGCTCGAAGTCGCCCGCCTCCGGCGGCAGCGGATCGCGGAACGACGGGCATTCGTGCGGCGGCGGGACGTCGGGCATCCCGAAGTCGGTGAACTCGAAGCCGGGTCGCGACTGCCCGAACACGGCAACGGTGGTGTGCCCGGCGTCGGCGCTTGGCGTGCGGAGGTCGACCATCGCCTGTGACATCGACCGCCCGCGGCGCAGCACCGTCACGTCGGCGATCACCGGGCCGGCGGGCACCGGGCCCGCGAACACGGTGGTGAGCGACCGCAGGCGATCAGCGGGATCGCCGAGCTCGACGGCCATCGCCTTGGCCGCGATCGCGACCATCATTCCGCCCTGGGGGACGGTCGGGCAGTTCCAGCGAGGGTCGACATCGACGCGGTAGCGGCCCGGCGCCGACGCATCGGCCACGAGCGTGGTCTGCTTGGCGAAGGGGGTCACCCACGGGATTCTTGCCGCGGGATCGGTTGCCCCGGCCACCAATTCCGCGGCCGGAACGGGCTACCGTGGGTTCGACAACCAACCACGCGGGAGCTCGGGCGACCGGGCTGAGAGGGCGCACCAGGCGCCGACCGCCGAACCTGATCCGGGTAATGCCGGCGAAGGGAGTGATGCTGCATGGGCATCCGCCGCAAGTCCTACGTTGCGGGGACCCGCACCGGCGTGCGCGTTCCGTTCTGCGAGGTCGCGCTCGATGCGCCCAACGAGCCCGTCCGCCTCTACGACACGAGCGGCCCGGGCAGCGACCCGCGTGTCGGGCTCGAGCCGCTGCGGGCGCCCTGGATCCATGAGCGGGCCGACGTCGAGCATTACGCCGGCCGAGCGGCGACGCTGCGCGACGACGGGCGTGCCTCCCAGCGCGCCGGCCGGTCGGCTGCCGAGCCGTTCCCCGGCGGAGGCGCCCGGCGTCCCTGCCTGCGGGCCGCGTCCGGGCGCACTGTCACCCAGATGCAATACGCCCGCCGGGGCGAGATCACGCCCGAGATGGAGTTCGTGGCGCTGCGGGAGGCGATGGACGCCACCTTCGTGCGCGACGAGGTGGCGCGGGGACGGGCCATCCTGCCGGCCAACGTCAACCATCCCGAGTCGGAGCCGATGATCATCGGCTCTCGGTTCCTGACCAAGATCAACGCCAACATCGGCACGTCGGCGGTGACGTCGTCGGCGGCCGACGAGGTCGACAAGCTCACTTGGGCCACCCGCTGGGGTGCCGACACGGTGATGGACCTGTCGACGGGACGTGACATCCACACCACCCGGGAGTGGATCATCCGCAACAGCCCGGTGCCCATCGGCACCGTGCCCATCTACCAGGCCCTGGAGAAGGTCGACGGCTCACCCGAGGAGCTGACCTGGGAGCTGTTCCGCGACACCGTCGTCGAGCAGGCCGAGCAGGGCGTCGACTACATGACCATCCACGCCGGCGTGCGGCTCCGCTACGTGCCGCTGACGGTGGACCGGGTGACGGGGATCGTGAGCCGGGGCGGGTCGATCCTGGCGGCGTGGTGCCTGGCCCACCACCGCGAGAACTTCCTGTACAGCCACTTCGACGAGCTCTGCGAGATCTTCGCCGCGTACGACGTGGCGTTCTCGCTCGGTGACGGATTGCGGCCGGGCTCGATCGCCGATGCCAACGACGATGCCCAGCTGGCCGAGCTGGCCACGCTCGGCGAGCTCACCGACAAGGCCTGGGCGCGCGACGTGCAGGTGATGATCGAAGGGCCGGGGCACGTTCCCATGCACAAGATCAAGGAGAACGTGGAGCTCCAGATGGAGCTGTGCCACGAGGCGCCCTTCTACACCCTCGGCCCACTCGCCACCGACGTGGCGCCCGGCTACGACCACATCACCTCCGCCATCGGGGCGGCCATGATCGGCTGGTTCGGCACCGCCATGCTCTGCTACGTCACGCCCAAGGAACACCTGGGCCTGCCTGACCGCGACGACGTCAAGCAGGGCGTGATCGCCTACAAGATCGCCGCCCACGCCGCCGACGTGGCCAAGGGGCACCCGGCGGCGCAGGCGTGGGACGACGCGCTGTCGAAGGCACGGTTCGAGTTCCGCTGGCAGGACCAGTTCGACCTGGCCCTCGACCCCGAGACCGCCCGCGCCTACCACGACGAGACGCTCCCGGCCGAGCCGGCCAAGACGGCGCACTTCTGCTCGATGTGCGGTCCCAAGTTCTGTTCGATGGCGATCACCGACAAGGTGCGTGAGTACGCCGCCGAGCACGGCGTCACCGCCGGGCCCGAGGCGCTCGAGCTGGGCATGGAGGAGAAGGCGGCGGAGTTCGTCGCCGCCGGCGGCGACGTCTACGTCGAGGACCCGGCTCTCCGAGACCAGAGCAGCGGTCGGGAAGGGGCCGCGGCTCCTTGAGCTTCGACGACGCGCCGGGGCGTTCGCTCGGACGGCTGCACGTGCTGGTCGACTCGCTGATCGTGGCCGAGGCGGCCCTGGAGGGTGGCGCCCCCACGCTGCAGGTGCGGATCAAGACGGGCACCGACGCCGACCGCCTTCACCTGAGCGACGTGATCGCGGCGCGCTGCCGGGCCGCAGGCGCCACCTGCCTGGTGAACGACCGGGCCGACGTGGCGCTGGCCGTGGGAGCCGACGGCGTGCACTTGGGCGCTGAGGACCTGCCCGTGGCCGTTGTACGGCGGCTGGTGGGTCCGGACCTGTTCGTCGGGGGGACCGCCCGCGACCCGTCGACGGCCCGGCGCCTGGCCGAGGAGGGTGCGAGCTACCTCGGTGTCGGCCCGACGTTCGCCACCAAGTCGAAGACGGGCCTGCCGGAGCCGATCGGCATCGCCGGCGTGCGAGCGGTGGCGTCGGCGGTGTCGGTCCCGGTCATCGCCATCGCCGGGATCACCGCCGAGCGGGTGGACGAGGTGTTGGCGGCGGGGGCATGGGGGGTGGCGGTGATCGGCGCGGTCTCCGACGCCCCCGATCCCCACAGCGCCACCCACGAGATGATGCTGGCCGTCGCCAAGGCCGTCGAGGCGTTGGGGGGTGCGCCGGCGTGAGCCCGGACGTTGTCGTCGTGGGCGGCGGCGTGATCGGCCTGGCGTCGGCGTGGCGGCTCGCCCAGCGCGGCGCTGCCGTTACGGTGGTCGACCCCCACCCGGGCGGCGGGGCGTCCGGCGTGGCGGCGGGAATGCTGGCGCCGATCACCGAGGCCCGCCTGGGGGAGGAGGCGCTGCTACGGCTGAACCTGGCGTCGTGGTCGCTATGGCCGGCCTTCGGCGCCGAGGTCGAGCGGGCGGCGGGGGCAGGCATCGGCTACCGCGCCGACGGCACCTTGGTGGTTGGGCTCGACGCCGACGACCGGATCGCCCTCGACGAGCTCGCCGCCCGGCATCGGGCCATGGGCCTCGACGTCACTCCGTTGCGGGGCCCCGAGGTCCGCCGCCTCGAGCCGGGGCTCGCCCCCGCGGTACGGGCGGGGTTCCTGGCCGCCGGCGAGCGCTCGGTGGACCCGCCCGCCCTGGTGGAGGGGCTGCGCCGGGCGGCAACGGCTGCGGGGGTCGGCTTCGTGGCGGCGGCGGTCGAGCGGATCGCAACGGCGCCGTCGGGCGGGCGCGTGGCCGGCGTGGTGTTAGCCGGCGAGGCGGCGCCCCGCCAGGTCGACGCCGAGACAGTGGTGCTGGCGGCCGGATGCCGCTCCGCCGGCATCGCCGGGTTGCCGGCGGCGGCGCGCCCGCCGGTTCGTCCCGTCAAGGGCGAGATCCTCACGCTGCGCCAGCCGCCGGGGCCGCCGCTGGTCACGCACACCGTTCGGGGCCTGGTCCACGGGTTCACCGTGTACCTCGTCCCCCGGGCCGACGGCCGCCTGATCGTCGGTGCCACCGTGCAGGAGCGTGGCTGGGACACCAGGGTGACCGCCGGCGGCGCCTACGAGCTGGTGCGCGACGCGCTCGCCCTGGTCCCCGGGCTGGACGACGCCGAACTGGTGGCGGTCCGCGCCGGCCTGCGGCCGGGGACGCCCGACGACGTACCCCTGATCGGTCGGAGCGCCATGGAGGGCCTGGTGATGGCGACCGGGCATTACCGCAACGGCATCCTGCTGACCCCGATCACGGCCGAGGCAGTGGTGGCGGCGGTGGCAGGGGAACCGCTGCCGCCGGAGGTGGGCGCCTGCGATCCCCGCCGGTTCGAGGAGGTGCGGGTGTGAAGGCCATCGCGTTGCGCGTGACCGTCAACGGCGAGGAGACCGAGCTGCCGGTCGGGACCAGTGTTTCGGGGCTGCTCGCGCTGCTCGACATCGAACCGCGGGGCGTGGCCGTGGCGGTGGACGGCGAAGTCGTGACGCGGCGGACCTGGGGGGAGCGCTCGCTGGCCGCGGGCGAGCACGTCGAGATCCTTTCGATCGCCCAGGGAGGCTGAAGGATTGACCACCATCGAGCTGCATTCCGACCCTCTGGTGATCGCCGGCGAGTCGTTCCGGTCGCGGCTGATCCTGGGCACCGGCGGCGCCCCGAACCTCGACCTACTCGAGGAGGCGCTGAGGGCGTCAGGCACCGAGATCACCACCGTGGCGTTGCGCCGCGTCGACCCGTCGGCACCCGGCTCGCTCTTCGACGTGCTGCGCCGCACCGGCATCCGCCCGCTGCCCAACACCGCCGGCTGCTTCACCGCCCGCGACGCGGTGCGCACGGCCCAGCTGGGTCGGGAGGCACTGGAGACGGACTGGGTGAAGCTCGAAGTCGTGGCCGACGAGCGCACGCTGCTGCCCGACCCGGTCGAGCTGCTCGACGCCGCCGAGCAGCTGGTCGACGACCGTTTCGTGGTGCTGGCCTACACCAACGACGACCCGGTGCTGGCACGCCGCCTGGAGGACGCCGGTGTCGCCGCCGTCATGCCGCTGGGGTCCCCCATCGGCAGCGGGATGGGCATCCGGAACCCCTACAACCTGGCGATGATCCTCGAGGCCGCGGGAGTGCCGGTGGTGCTCGACGCCGGCATCGGCACCGCGTCCGACGCCGCCCGGGCCATGGAGCTGGGCTGCGACGCCGTGCTGCTCGCCACGGCCGTCACCCGCGCCCGCGACCCGGTCCGCATGGCCAGCGCCATGCGCCATGCAGTCGAGGCCGGCCGGCTGGCTCGCAGGGCGGGCCGCATCCCCCGGCGGCTCTACGCCGAGGCGTCGACCAGCGACGAAGGCCTGGCCGACCTGGGATGACGCCGTGACGGTGCCGGGACTGCTGGTCCTCACGGACCGCCACATGGCCGCAGGCGCCGGCCACGACCTCGTCGAGGTGGTGAGTGCGGCCGTGGGTGCAGGCGCGCCCACGGTCCTGCTGCGGGAGAAGGACCTGCCACCGGCCGACCGCCACAGCCTGGCGGTGAACCTACGGACCGTGACGGCGGCGGCGGGGGCGGGGCTCATCGTCGCCGGCGACGTGACACTGGCCCGCGCGGTCGGAGCCGCCGGCGTCCACCTCGCAGCCGACGATCCCTGGCCGGACGACGACCCGGCCGCGGGGCTTCGGGTCGGGCGGTCGTGCCACACACTCGGCGAGCTCGTGGTCGCGGCCAGGCGGGGCACCGCCGACTACGCCACGTTCTCGCCGGTGTTCGCTACGACGTCCAAGCCGGGCTACGGACCGGCGCTGGGCATCGACGGGCTGGCGGCCGGCTGCCGGGCCGTTGCCGGGGTGGGATCGCCGCTGGCCGTCTACGCGCTCGGGGGGATCGGACCGCCGCAGGCCGCGGCCTGCCTGGCTGCCGGCGCCTCCGGCGTGGCCGTGATGGGAATGGTCATGCGGGCGGACGACCCGGGTGCGGTCGTGACGTCCCTTCGCAACGGGATGGCGGCTGCGGCGTCCGCCGCAGCCGCAGGGAGGGGCGATGGCTGACGGGCGGGGGACGCCGGCGGTGGCGCTGACCATCGCGGGGTCCGACTCGGGCGGCGGTGCCGGCATCCAGGCCGACCTGGTGACGTTCGCAGCGCTGGGCGTGCACGGCGCCAGCGCCGTCACCGCGCTGACCGCGCAGAACACGGTCGGGGTGAGCAGCGTGCACGTGCCGCCGGTCGAGTTCCTGCGGGCGCAGCTCGACGCCGTGCTCGCGGACCTGCCGGTGGCGGCGGTCAAGACCGGCATGCTGGCGACCGAGGAGGTGGTCCTGGCGGTGGCCGAGTACGCCGCCGCCGGCCGCTTGCCCAACCTGGTGGTCGACCCCGTGCTGGTGTCGTCGACGGGTGCCCGCCTGCTCGACCCCGGTGCCGAGACCGCCTACCGCGAGGCGCTGTTCCCCCACGCCCTCGTGGTCACGCCCAACACGCGCGAGGCGCAGGCGCTGCTCGGTGCGCCGGTCGAGTCGCTCGACGATGCCCGCCGGGCGGCCGGGAAGCTTGCGGAGTGGGGGCCGGGGTGGGTGGTGGTCAAGGGCGGCCACCTGGCGGCGAAGGATGCCGCCTGCGACGTCGTGGTCGAGTCCGCCACCGGCGACATCACCGAGTTGTGCCTGCCGCACATCGACACCCGCAACGACCACGGCACCGGTTGCAGCTTCGGCGCCGCCACCGTCGCCGGACTGGCTCGGGGCTTGCCGGTGCTCGACGCCCTGCGAGCCGCCAAGCGATTCGTGCACGACGGCCTGGAGCGGTCGGCACGCTGGGCGCTGGGTGGTGGCCACGGCCCGGTAGGCAAGCTCGGCGGCTGGTCGTAGCACTCAAAGGCCTGCTCGGACTGGCGGTATCACCGGCAGCCCGCCGCGCCAGCGGCCGGCCGCGGCCATCCATGCCTGGCCGGGCGGGCAGTCGGCCAGGTGGTCGCAGCGGCGGCAGGCCGGGGACGGCGTGGCGTCGGCAGGATCGAAGCCTCGCTCGGCGGCGATGGCGCGCTGCGTGACCACGGCGACGATCCGGTTCGCGCCGAGGGCCAAGAGCTGGTGGTCGACGGGTGCCGTCACCCGCTCTCCGGTGTCACCGGCGGTGACCAGGACGGATGCGGGTACGACACCAATGGCCAGCGAACCCGCAGCGGCCTCGAATGCCGCCCGGTCCCGCAGGGCGCCGTCGCCGCCGGTCGTCACCCGGTGGACGACCAACACGAACCCGCCCGCGCCAGTCACCTTGCCGATCCGGCCGTCCGCACCGCACGCCACCGTCACCGGCGAGGCCTTGTCGGGCCGCCACGACGGCGCCGGAACCGCCACCGGGCCCGGGGCGTTGAGCAGGGTGAGCTGCGTCGGGAGCGGCCAGCCCAGCACCCGGATGAACCCCGCCAGCCAGCGACCGGCGGTGGCGGCCACCGCGGCCAGGGTGGCGGAGTCGCCGGCCGCCCAGGTCTCGGCGATCCAGTCGCCCACGCTCGACCGCTCGACGGGCGGTGCCGCGCGGGCGCCGGCCTCGGCCTGCGTGCGCAGCGACCGCATCCACGCCCTGATGGCATCGAGCGGCGTGGGCAGCGTCGCTGGCCGGCCCGCCAGATCGGCCCGGGCCATGTGGTGCGCGAGCGCGGCCCGTCCGCAGGCGCCGGCCGCCAACGGTGGCGACCAGCCGGGGAACGCCCAGCCCTGGGCACCCTGGGCTCGGTAGCGAGCTGGGCACGTCGCCGCCTCCAGGGCGGCCCCCCACCCGAGGTAGACGTCGCCCACGGGAACCGCAGCGCCGGCGAGCTCGCCGGCGATCCGCTCGGCCACGCCGGCCCGCAGGCGATCGGCGGTCCCCACCGGGTCGTCGACGGTCACGACGCGTCGTCCGCCGTCCCCGGCCGCCAGGCCCTGCCGACCGGGCAGTCCGGACGGACGGGGCAGTGCTGGCAATGGGCACCCGGGTGCATCGCCGGCGGCTCGCCGGCCGCCAACCGGGCGGCGATGCCCATCGCCTCGTCGAGCCGCTCGGCGGCGTGCTGCAGCAGTGCGGGACGGATGGGCTCGACGTGGGTGGTGCCGTCCGTCACGATCGTCACGGCACTGGCCGGGGCCTCGCCGTCGCGCAGCGCCACCATCAGGGCATAGAGGTGGCCGTCGCCCCGCATGCCGTCGTACCAGCGGCCGCCCTTGACCTCCACGATCACCACCGGACGGCCGGTGGGGGCCCCGCCCAACAGCACGTCGATGCGTCCCGCGACGGTGACGGCGCCGGCGGCCAACGCCACCCGAACGGGATCCTCGACGCGTGGCCACCAGGCCGGGTCGAGCACGGTCAACCCCGACGCCACCAGCCGGTCGATGCGCACGGCGGCGTCGGTCTTCAGCCGCGCCGCCTCCGGCCCCAGGTCCGCCAAGTGGTCGGTCACGGTGCTGTCGCCGAGGGCGGTGAGAAACGCCACGGCCGCGTCGACGGTGACGGCCCGCCGGGGCGACACCGTGCCCAGCTTGGCGGCGGCGTCGACCATCCACCCCACGACGACGTCGTCGCTCGTGCCCTGCTCCTCGCCGAGCACCCGGCGCGGGCACCTCAGCAGCCCGGTCACCAGGTGCTTCGACAGGCGGAGCGGCTCGTCCTGGCTCCAACCACCCACGACGGTGGCGGCGCGGGCGGCGTCGTCGAGCTCGGCGCGCAACGCCGCGATGCCCTCGGGGGAGGGGGGGTGCAGCGGCCCCGCCAGCACGTCGCCCAGCGCCTCGACCACTGACGCATGGTAGGGATCGGCCCGAGGGCGCCGCAGGGACCGTCAGCTCGATCGGCGATGTCGGCCGGTGGCCAGCCAGTCGGCCTCGGCCTTGCCCATCTCGGTCGACGGGGCGCCGTTGACCCACGGCCACAGCTCGTTGGCGATGCCGCGGAAGTTCGCGGTGGCTCGCAGGTCGCCGAGGATGGCCATCAGACCGAGGTTGATCCGCTGGATGACGACGAAGCTGGCGGGCAGATTGGCCGCTTTGATGATCGGTCCGTACGGGCCGGTGGGGTCGAAGTAGCGCGACAGGGCGTCGGTCGACCACTGGGGGGTGATCGTCACCTCCTCGTCGTGCATGACGAACTCGTAGAAGTGACTGAAGTAGTCGTGCACCTGCCGGTCGGATACCGGAGTGCCTGGGCGCAGCATGCCGATCCGCTCCACGATCTCCCGGTAGCGCGCCGTGTCGCGGTCGTTGACCATCGCCCGGATCATGTCGCCGAACAGTTCGATGTCGGCGGGCGTGAAGTGCTTGACCAGCCCGAAGTCGAGGAAGGTGACCTGGCCACCGGGGCGGAACAGGTAGTTGCCGGGGTGGGGGTCCCCGTTGAACGCCTGGAGCCGGTAGAGGCTGCGGAACACGAACCGGTAGATGGCCTCGGCCGCCTGGTTGCGTTCGTCCTGGTCCCAGGCCGACATCTCTTCGAAGCGCACGCCCTCGCCCAGCTCGGTGGTCAGCACCCGGGCGGTCGACAACGTCATGAGCACGTCGGGCACGTGGATGAACGGATGCCCTCGGTAGAAGTCCGCGAACAGCTGCTGGTTACGGGCCTCGTTGGCGTAGTCGAGCTCCTCGATGACCCGGGCCCGAATCTCCTCGACCAGCGGGGCCGGCTCGAAGCCCGACAGCGCCAGGCCCATGGCGCCGAAGATCAGTCCGGCGCTGTCGAGGTCCGAGCTGATGGCATCGTCGACCCCCGGGTACTGGACCTTGACCGCCACCGCGCGCCCGTCCCGGGTGATGGCCCGGTGGACCTGGCCGATCGACGCGGCGGCGATGGGCAGCGGATCCCATTCCAGGAACACTCGGTCGGGGGCGGCGCCCAGCTCTTGCTCCACGACGCCGGCGGCGAGCTCGGGTGACATGGGCGGTGCATCCTGCTGCAGACCCTGGAGCGCCTGGCGCACGTGGTCGGGCAGCCCAGTGTCGAGGTATGAGGCCATCTGGCCCAGCTTCATGAACGCGCCCTTCATGTTGCCGAGCGCCTGGGCCACCTGGTCGGCCGTGCGCAGCTCGAAGCTTCGGTCGAGCTCGACCCGGCGTTCGGCGCCGGCAAAGGTCCGCCGGGCACGGTGGAGCGCGAAGTCGGCGCCCGCCCGCGCGCCCATCCGGGCCAGCGCGACCCGCCGCTGATTTCGGGTGCGCGCCGAGATCGGGGTGACGGCGTGGTCGCGGTGCCGGGCCCTGCCGGCCTGTCGAATGGCCGCGACGGTGGCGATGGCCGCGCCCACGATGAAACCCACCGTGAGTGCACGGCGCATGCTCGACCCGGGGGTTGACATGGCGCCGGAGCCTACCGACCGGCCCCCATCGGACGTTGTCGTAAGGTAGCCCGCGCTTCAACCGAACCTCGAGGAGCACCGGGGAACCGCCGCCATGCATGAGAACCTGCCCACACCCGATCAGCTCAATTTCGCCATGCTCATCCTCCGGCTCGTCATCGGGCCGATCTTCGCCTTCCATGGCTTCGCCAAGATCACCCGAGGGGGCAAGCTCGAAGGCACCGCCGGATGGTTCGAGTCCATGGGGATGCGTCCGGGCCACGTGCACGCCCGCCTCTCTGCGTTCGGCGAACTCGCCACCGGCGTCTGCATCACCCTCGGATTCCTGACCACCTTCGCCGGCATGGGGGTCGTCGGGCTCATGGCGGTCGCCTTCTGGACCGTGCACCGGGGCCAGGGCCTGTTGATCACGGCCAACGGCTGGGAGTACGTGGCAGTGCTCGGCACCATCGGCGCGGTCCTGGCCACGATCGGCGCCGGCGACTGGAGCCTCGACAACGCCATCGGCATCGACCTCAACGGGCCCGCGGGCTTCATCATCGCCGTGGCCGGCGGCATCGGCCTGGCCGCCGTCCTGTTGGCCTTCGTCTACCACCCGCCGACGCGCGCTGCCGCCGAGGCCGACACGACGTTTTAGGGGCGGCGGCCTGCGCTGACTGTCGCGGAACGTCCCGAACGCCGCTGGTCAACACCTCACGCTGCGAGGCCAGGGGCGGTGGCACTGCCGCGCCTCGGGCATGATCACGGACGTGCAGACGGGGGGTGTGCGCGTCGGAGCGTGGGCAGTGTCCCGGTCCGACCTGTCCACCGTGCTGGTCGTCGCTGCCGGCGTCCTCGTGTTCCACGCCGCCCTCAGCGGGCGCTACGGGTTCCACCGCGACGAGCTGTACTACCTGGCGGCCGGTCGCCATCCCGCTCTGGGTTACGTCGACCAACCACCGCTCGTCCCCCTCCTTGCCAGGGCGATCGCCGCCGTGGCCGGCAACCATCTGTGGCCTCTGCGGTTGGCGGCCGGTGCGGTCCACGCCGCCGTGGTGATCCTGGCGGCGGTGATCGCCCGCGAGCTGGGCGGTGGGGGCCGGGCGATGGCGTTGTCCGCGTTGGCGACGGCCATGGCCCCGCTGTTCCTGGCCACCGGCGGCATGTTCCAGACCGCTGTGTTCGACCAGCTGTGGTGGGCACTGGCAATCCTTATGGTGGTCCGGCTACTGGCGGACCGTGCCGACCCGCGCTGGTGGCTGGCCGTCGGCGTCGCCATCGGGGTCGGTCTAGAGACCAAGTGGACCATGGCTCTGCTCGGATTGGGGTTGGCCGCGGGGTTCGTCGCCACGCCGGCCGGCCGCCGCCACCTCCGTAGCCCGTGGCTGGCAGCCGGGGTGGCGGTGGCGCTGGCCCTGTGGCTGCCCAACCTCGTGTGGCAGGGCCTGAACGGGTGGCCCACCGTGGAGTTCAGCCGCAACAACAACGCCAGCGTTCGTGACGAGGACGGTCGGTTGGGCTTCCTGCTCCAGCAGATCGCCCTCGTCGGCCCGCTGGCGTTGCCGCTGGCCGCCGGCGGGCTGGTGTGGCTGTGGCGGCGATCCCCGTGGCGGATCCTGGCGGTGGCGGTGGCGGCGATCGCCCTCGTCCTGCTGGTCGTGGGGGGAAAGGCCTACTACCTCGGTCCCACGTACGTGCTCGCCCTCGCCGCGGGGGGCGTGGCGGCCGAGCGCTGGGCCGGCCCGGACCCGGGCCGCTGGCACACCTTGATCGGCGCGCTCGTGCTCAACGGCTTGATCCCGCTAGCTGCCGTCGCTCCGGTGGCGCCGATCGACACGTACGCCGCCGCGTTCCACGATCTCAACGACGAGCTGGCCGAGCAGGTCGGCTGGCCCGAGATGGTCGACCAGGTGGCCCGGGTGGCGACGGTGCTGCCGGCCGACGAGCAGGCCGGCCTCCGGGTCATCACCGCCAGCTACGGCGAGGCGGCAGCGATCGACCTCTACGGCCCCGCACGGGGCCTACCGCGGGGCACCGCGCTCTCGGCCCACAACAGTTACGCGGACTGGTGGCCCGACGACGGATCGCCCCGGGGCGCAGTCATCTTCGTGCGCTATCCGCGGGTGACGGTCGAGCGCTACTGCGACGCGCTGGGGCCCGTCGCCATCGTGTCCAACCCCTGGGACGCCCCCAACGAGGTGGCAGGCGCCCCGATGCTCGTGTGCCACCGCCTACGGGTGAGCCCGGAGAGCCTCCGGGACTCGCTGCGGCACTACGAGTGAACAAGCACTCTCAATCCCGCGGGCTCAGGACGCAGAACTCGTTTCCGTCAGGATCGGCCAGCACCACCCAGGTCTGCTCCCCCTGCCCGACGTCGGCCGGGGCGGCGCCGAGGCCGCGGATCCTCGACACCTCCGCCGCCTGGTCGTCGGCGGCGTAGGGGGCGACGTCGATGTGTACGCGGTTCTTGGCCACCTTGGGGTCGGTCACCTGGACGAGCTCGAGCCGGGGGCCCGTGCCGTCGGGCCGCGCCAGCGCCGCGTAGTCGTCGCCCTGGCCCACGATGGGCCACCCGGCCGCCTCGGTCCAGAACGCGGCGAGGGCCGGCGGGTCGGGCGTGTCCACGACGATCGCCGCCATAGCTCCGGCCCGGGCGTAGTCGTCACGGGGATCGAGCACACAGAACTCGTTGCCCTCCGGGTCGGCCAGCACGACCCAGCGCACGTCGGCCTGCCCGATGTCGGCTGGCTCGGCGCCGTGGGCCAGCAGCCGCTCGACGATCTCGCGCTGCTCGTCGGCCGAGCGGCTGTTGAGGTCGATGTGCACGCGGTTCTTCGACACCTTGGGGTCGTCGACCCGCCCGAACACCAGCGGCAGACCGGGCTCGATGGGCGTTCCGGTGTCGTCCTCGGGCGGCTCGACCACCACCTCGTCGGGCTCTTCGTAGGTAACGGGCCAACCGGTCGCCACCGCCCAGAACCGGGCCAATGCCGAGGGATCGGCAGCGTCGACGACCAGTGAGTGCAGGCGAGTTGGCATAGTCGGCGACCGTATCCGCACCAGCGGCGCGCAACCCCGGAGATTCGCGGGCCGGCATGGTCGCCCACGACTACGGATGGTGACACGACGACCGCCGGGTGCAAGAGCTAGCGGCGAAATCGCCCAGGTGTTTACCGGGGACACCTGCGCGACACCCGCCCCGCCGGGTGGGCGCGACTCTCCGATACGCGCAGCGGACGTGCTATTGCTGGCCAGAACGCGCGCCACCAGTCGAATCCGGGGTCAGCGCAACGGGGCATCCGTCCGTCAGATACTGTCGGCCCATGGCTGTGGATCTGGCTTCTCTCGTGACTCCCTGGCGCGCCGCAGTGGTCACCTCGGAGATCCAGAACGGGCTCCTGGGGGAGCCCAGCGCCTTCCCCCAGCTCGCGGAGGTGGCGCGGGAGGCGATGATCCCGGCCACGGCCCGACTCGTGAAGGCGGCGCGGGTGGCGGGTGTGCAGGTGATCCACTGCACGTTCTCGCATCGACCCGACTTCAAGGCCACCAACACCAACGCCCGGCTGTTCATGAGCGCCCGTCGATCGCCGGTGCGGTTCGATCGCGGGGGCGTGACGACGGCCGTGATCCCCGAGGTCGGTGCCGAACCCGACGACCTGGTGCTCACGCGCGCCCACGGGCTCAACCCCATGGCCGGCACCGACCTCGACCCGGTCCTGCGCAACCTCGACCTGCACACGATCGTGGTGGCGGGCGTCTCGGTCAACGTGGCGATCACCAACCTGGTGATGGATGCGGTCAACCACGGCTATGACGTCGTGCTGCCCCGCGACGCCGTGTGTGGCGTCCCCACCGACTACGCCGACGCCATGATCGACAACACGTTGAGCCTGCTGGCCACGCTCACCACGGTCGACGAGCTGGTCGAGATCTGGTCGAAGCAGTAGCCGCCGCGGCTCGGGGGATCCGATGAAGTTCTGCCAGTCGCTCATGTACGCGCCGCCGGCCGACTGGGTGGAGCTGACCCGGTGCGCCGAGGACGTGGGCTTCGACCAGGTGTCGCTGTCCGACCATGTGTTCTATCCGGGCAAGCTCGAGTCGTCGTACCCGTACAGCCGCAGCGGGCGACCCAGCTTCCCGCCGGAGACGCCGTGGCCCGACGTCTGGGTGATGACGGGTGCGCTGGCCGCGGCCACGGAGCGCATCCGCTTTGCCACGCACGTCTACGTCCTGCCCGCCCGCAACCCCTTCGTGGTGGCGAAGGCGGTGGGCACCGCCGCCTACCTGTCCGGAGACCGGGTGCTGCTCGGCGTGGGCGCCGGCTGGATGCGTGAGGAGTTCGACCAGCTCGAGCAGCCCTTCGCCCGGCGGGGTGCCCGCATGGAGGAGCAGATCGAGGTGCTGCGCACCCTCTGGCGCGGCGGCATGGTGGAGCACCACGGCGAGTTCTACGACTTCGACCAGCTGGAGATGGCCCCGGCGCCGGCGCAGCCCGTGGCCATCCTCATAGGTGGACAGACCGAGGTCGCGCTCCGGCGGGCAGCACGCATCGGCGACGGGTGGCTGGGCACGCACTACCCGCTCGACGAGCTGCGGGGCTACGTCGAGCGCCTGCAGGCCTACCGCCGCGAGTACGGCACCGAGGGCCGGCCGTTCGAGATCCAGGCGGCGGTCACCGACCGATTGCCTGACGCCGACGTGTGCGCCGAGCTGGACGAGCTGGGGGTGACCGCCCTGATCACGTCGGCATGGCTCATCGAGGGGCTCACATTCGCTTCGCTGGATGACAACCGGCGCACCCTCGAGCGCTTCGCCGCCACCTACATCGCCCCGGACTGAAGGCCCATACCGCCGTGCCCGTCCCCTGATGGTCCGTCAGGCGCGGGTTAGCCTGGCGCCGTGGTCGAACTGGTCGAGGTGATCGATGACCTGCGGGCCGCCGACGGGCGCGTGCCGGGGCGGCGGGGACGGGCCACCCGTCAGCGCCTGCTGGATTGCACCGCGGAGATGCTGCGCACCAGCTCGTACCGGTCGCTCAAGGTCATCGACATCGCCCGTGAGGCCGGCACGTCGCCCGCCACCTTCTACCAGTACTTCGGCGACGTCGAGGACGCCATCCTGGTGTTGGCGCAGGAAATGGCGCTCGACAGTGAGCGGCTGGTCCGCATCGTGGGCGAGGGCACCTGGAAGGGCAAGGCCGGCTACCGGACGGCGCTCGAGCTCACCGACGCCTTCTTCGCCTTCTGGGATCAGCACCGGCCCGTGATCCGGGTCGTCGACCTCGGCGCCGAGGAGGGCGACCGCCGCTTCCGGAAGATCCATCTGGAGTTGCTCAACAACGTCACCGTGCAGTTGGCGGAGACGATCAAGGGCATCCAGGCCGAGGAGAGGAACCTCGGTGTCCACCCCCTGGCCCAGGCGGGGACGCTCGTCGCCACCCTGGCCAACGTGGCCGCGCACCAGCACAGCTTCGAGGCATGGGGCATCCGTGCCGCCGACGTCCGGATCTCGGTGGCGCGTCAGATCTTCTGGGGCACCACCGGCCAGAGGCCGCAACCTCTCAGATCAGGCTGAGCCCTCCGTCCACGGCGAGCACCTGGCCGGTGACGTAGCTGGCCTCGTCCGACAGGAGGAACACGACGACCGCGCCCACCTCCCAGGCGGTGCCGTGGCGACCCAGTGGGACCGGGGTGCGGGCTCGGGACGGGCGGCCCCTCGTGGCCAGCCTTCCCAGGGGTGTGTCGATGAGCCCCGGCGCCACCACGTTGGCGCGCACGCCCCGCCGGGCCCCCTCCAGCGCCACGTGACGGGCCAAGCCGATGAGCCCGGCCTTCGAGGCGTCGTACGCCGGCAGCCGGCTGCCCGGCTGGAGGCCGGCGACCGAGCCGATGAAGACGATGCTGCCCCCGCCATCGCCGGGCGCAGCCTCGCCCAGCGCCTCGAGGGCGGTCCGGGCCACCAGGAAGTGACCGCGCAGGTTGGCGGCCATGGTCGCATCCCAGTCTTCGACCGACGTGCCCGCGAGCCCGGCACCCCGCCCGATGCCGACGTTGACCACCACGCCGTCGAGCCGTCCGCCACCGGCGTCCATCGCCCGGCCCACCATGGCGGCGCAGTCGGCGGCCGACGTGACGTCCCCAACCACCACCGTGGCGTCCGCGCGCTCGCTCCGGACCATCTCGGCGGTCCCCTCGGCGGCGGCCGCGTCGCGGTCGACGCAGACGACGTTCGCCCCGGCGCGGGCGGCCAGTACCGAGATGGCGCGACCGTTGCCGATGGGGGCGTCAGGCTCGTCCGACGCCTGCGTGCCAGCGCCCACGACCAGCACGGTCCGTTGCGATAGCCGCGGCGCCACGGCGGTCATTCCTCGCCGGCCTCCTCGACTTGGATCCCGAGCGAGTTCAGCGTAAAGGCGAGCAGGTGGTAGTGCCCGACAAGCATGGGCACCTCGATGAGCTGGCGGTCGTCGTAGCGTCCGGCCAACGCCGCCCAGCTGGCGTCGCCGAGGCAGCAGTCCTCGTGCAGCTCGTCGGCAGCGCGGATCAACGCCGCGTCGAACGGCGCCCACGCCGGATCGTCCGTGGCGTCGGCGGCCCGGAGCCGGTCCGTCTCCTCGGCCGTGACCCCGGCGCCGCCGGCGATGCGCACGTGCTGGCTCCACTCGTAGTCGGACCCGCAGTGCCAGGCCGTCCGCAGGATGAGCAGCTCGCGGTCGCGGTCGGGCAGCAAGCCCGCCAGGAGCTTGCCGCCGAACGGAAGCCAGCGGCGGAACAGGCCGGGGTGACGGATGAACGTGGCGAACAGGTTGCCGGCGGACCGAACCGGTGCCCCCACCTGGGCCAGCAGCTCGTTGGCCCGCTCGTCGCGTTCGTCGGGCGGCAACGGCGGGATACGGGGCGCGGTTGGCCTTGTCGTCGGTTGCGTCATCGGTTGCTTTCCGGTGGTAGCTGTGCGGTCATGTGCCACACGTGTACAACCAGTCTGTCCACACAGGGGAGGGAGCACAGATGATCCGCCTGACCGCGATGCTCCGCCGCAACCCGGCGCTGACAGCCGAGGAGTTCCAGGCCCACTGGCGGGACGTGCACGCCGGCAAGATCGTGTCGGTACCCGCCGTCCGGAGCCGCCTCGTCCGTTACGAACAACACCCCCGCGTGGCCACCGGCGCCAACGCCTGGGCCGGCACCGAGGGTTTCGATGGCGTAGCCATGCAGTGGTACCGCAGCGTCGACGACTTCGTCGCCATGACCGCCGACCCCGGCTACCAGGAGACCATCGCACCGGACGAACGTCAGCTCCTCGACCTCGCCGGCGGCGTCTACCTTCTGACCGATGAACCCCGCATCATCATCGAGGGACTAGAGGACTGATGCTCGAGCTCGCCACCGCCGCCGTCGAGGCGGCGCTCGCCGCCGGTGCCCGGTACGCCGATGCCCGCGTGATGGTCATCCGGCACGAGTCCATGGAGGCCCGCAACCGGGTGGTCGAGGACCTCACCCAGGCCGAGAACGCCGGCATCGGGGTGCGGGCCCTGATCGGATCCTCCTGGGGGTTCCAGGCCACACCGACACTCACCGCGGCGGCCGCCCGCGGCGCCGGTGAAGGCGCGGCCGCGGTGGCGCGGGCATCCGGCCGGGTCGCCGGTCCGCCGCTCGACCTGGCGCCGGCGCCGGTGGTGGAGGCCGAGTGGTCCTCGGCGTGGCAGGTGCATCCGCTCGATGACATCGGCCTCGCCGAGAAGGGCGACCTGTTGGTCGACGCCACCGGTGCCGCCAACGACGTCGGAGTCCCCCTCGCCCAGGCCAGCTACCAGGTGTGGGACACCGAGAAGTGGTTCGTGTCCAGCGAGGGCAGCCGCATCAGCCAGCGCCTGGTCGAGTGCGGGGCGGTGGTGGATGCCACCGCCATCGGCGACGGGGAGACGCAGCGCCGGTCGTACCCGGGCGTGCGGGGCCAGTACGGCACGCAGGGGTGGGAGCTGGTGCGTGGCCTCGACCTCGTGGCCAACGCCGCCACCATGGCCGAGCAGGCGGTCGCCCTCCTGGAAGCTCCGCAATGCCCGGAGGGCACCACGACGATCGTGCTCGACTCCGACCAGGTGGCGCTGCAGATCCACGAGTCGGTGGGCCACGCCGTGGAGCTCGACCGCATCCTCGGCTGGGAGGCGGCGTTCGCCGGCACCTCGTGGCTCGACCCCGCCCAGCTCGGCCACCTGCGCTTCGGCAGCGAGGTGATGCAGATCACCGCCGACGCCACCCTTCCCGGCGCCATGGGCAGCTTCGGTTACGACGACGAGGGCGTGCCCGCCCAAGCCGTGGACATCGTGCGCGACGGCCGCTGGGTCGGGGTGTTGTCGGGCCGCGACTCGGCGCCCCTGGTGGGGTTGGCGTCGGGCGGCATGGTCAGGGCCGACGGGCCCGCCCGGCTGCCGATGGTGCGGATGACCAACGTGGGCCTCCGGCCGGGGGAGTCGTCGCTCGACGCGATGATCGCCGGCACCGGCGACGGCATCTACATGCAGACCAACCGGTCGTGGTCGATCGACGACAAGCGGCTCAACTTCCAGTTCGGCTGCGAGATCGGCTGGGAGATCAAGGACGGCCAGCTGGGCCGCATGCTCAAGAACCCGACGTACACCGGGATCGGCCCGACGTTCTGGGCGTCGCTCGACGCGGTGGGCGGCGCCGACGAGTGGACCGTGTGGGGCGTGCCGCACTGTGGGAAGGGCCAACCACTGCAGGTCGGCCACACCGGCCACCACGCCGCCCCGTCGCGTTTCCGGAACGTGCGGGTGGGCGTGCGCTGACCGACCCCACCCGTTTTCTTCGAGGGACCGGCTGCTGTAGCGACCATTCCCGCGGGAAAAGCGGTGGGGTCAGCCCGACAGGTGCTCGAGCAGCCCGGGCACCTGGCGGATCGAGGTCAGCTCGTGGAAGCCCATCCGCTCGGCGTCGGCGTCCGGCACGTGCTCGAGCTCCCAGGTGTAGACGTACGGCAGGTGGGCGGCGTGCCCGCCGAGCTCGACCACGGGCAGGATGTCCGAGCGCACCGAGTTGCCGATCATGAGGAAGTTCTCGGGCGCCACGCCGGCCTCGCCCATGACCCGCCGGTAGGTCCCTACGTCCTTCTCCGACACGATCTCGACGCGGGCGAACCTGTCGGCCAGACCCGAGCCGGCCACCTTGGACTCCTGGTGGAACAGGTCGCCCTTGGTGACGACGATCAGGCGGTACCCATCGCCGGCCAGTCGCGCCACGACCTCGTCGACGCCGTCGAGCAGCTCGACCGGCTGGTCGAGCAGTCGTTTGCCGAGGTCGAGGATGGCGCTGATCTCGCTGCTGGTGACGCGCCCCCCGGTCAGATCGATGGCGGACTCGATCAGCGACAGCGTGAACGCCTTGGCCCCGTAGCCGTAGATGGCGAGGTTGGCCCGCTCGGTGGCCACGACCTGCTCGTCGATCACGCTGGGATCGCCGTCGACATAGGGCGCCACCAGGGCTACAAACCGGGCGTGGGCGTCGACGAAGTGGCTCTCGCTGTGCCAGAGCGTGTCGTCGCCGTCGAAGGCGACGACCTCGATGCCATTGCCACCGATG
>DASSDL010000083.1:0-15339 GCA_035697145.1 Acidimicrobiales bacterium | reverse complement strand
GCGGTTTCGGTCTGGAGCCGGGCGGTGACCGACGACGTGTCCAGCTCGACTTGGGGCGGCGAGTCGACCAGGCCGACCGTGAGCGTCCAGGTGTCATGGTTGAGCACGGTGCCGCCCAGCTGTTCGACCAGTGCCTGAACGCCCTGGACGGTGCTGGCCAAGGGCTCGGCGTCCCGGTACTCGGCGATCTCACGCTGGCGCTGCTCCACCCGGTCCCGATAGGCCTCGGCACGCCTGCGGGCTGAGGCGACCTTGGCCTCCAAGGCGGCGGCCTCTCCTTTGACTACCGAAACCACGGTGGGTTCGATGTCGTCGGCGGCGGCGGCCGCACGGAACACGTCGGCAGCCATCTCGAAGACCTCGGCCTCTTGGAGACAGCTCCTCACTTCGGACGCCGCATAGGTGGCCGGCTTGGGCTCCTCGCCCCTCAGGTGAACGATCAGGGACTCGCTCATGGTGTGCTCCGATCAGTAGTGCGACTTCTGGCCGCGGACCTGCCGGGGGCCTGCGCATGCCTCCTCGTTGGCGGCACGCTTCGCCTCGGCCTCCCGTTGTAGCGGGCGGCGCGGTCGTCCGCGTGCAGCTCGTTGACATCGCTACCGGGGTACGTGCCCTGGTGTTTCCTCATGTCTCAGCCAGCCTCGTGACGCTGGCGTTCCTTGAGCGCCCGCCGGAAACGCCGGCTCCGCACGACCGCCACCTCGGCGCCCCTTGAACCGGGTGGGCACCTCGCCGGACGCGACGCCTGCAATTCCGCGATGGCGCCGTCCCAGGCCACCTTCCGCAACGTCACGATCGTGGAGCGATCCACCCCCGCACGGGCCGCCGCCTGGTTGGCGGTCAGCTCGCCGGTGAGGATTTCAACCAGACCCAGTACTTCTGCTCTACCGACAAGTCCGCTCGGCGTGCGCAGCGGCGGCATGGACCCGGCCATGAGCGCTCCCCTCGCTCATGCCCGGGAACCTCACCAGACGCGGGCTATTTCGCGGTGGATCCTGTCGCGCGAAGTCAGACGCAAGGCACGGCGTTTGCTCACGCTGGTTTTACCGTGTGGTGTCTTGAGGATCGCCTTGGACCAGTAGACCGGTTTCGTAAACCTCCGAGCCGGGTGTGATGCGTGCCAGCCGTTGGTGACCAGTTCGACACGAAGGTTGATCGCACGCGGTGGCCACCATGTCTGGACTTGCGCCCGGAAGGCCGACGGCCCTGGCACGTAGCCGGCACCCCGCAGTGCTCTGGCGGCCAGTGCGGCGTCGTGCACCAACACGTGGAGCACGCCCTTGCCGCCAGCGACGGTGGCGCAGAAGCCCTAGATGTTGACGCCGACCTTGCCCAGCTCTTCGCTGAGGGTCGCTAGTCGCCTGTCCGGCTGCGACGACGGCACGTACGAACCTTCGGAGATCGCCGAGTTCATGGCGGACGTGGCCCTGCTCGGCCTGCTGGCCGACGCCGGCCCCTCTCCCGGCAGTCCGCGCCGCTGCTCTCCGCTGATTCTCCTGGTCTCGGCACGGATTCGGCTCCCTCGCGCCGTGTTCCCCCGGCCAGTCCAGTCCCGACAACGGATCCGCGTCAGAATCACGACAGAGACGGCAACACCCCTACAATTCTAAGCTAACTCCGATTGTACCGGCCCTGCTACCGTCGGCGGCCATGGCACTCGGGCGATCTTCACGTCAGCGGACGCTGCGCCGAGCAGGCGCGCTCGTCGCAGCGCTGGGGGTCGCCGCCGGAGCGGCGTGCGGCGGCGACGACGACGAAGCCGCCAGCGACGCCGCCGGCGACGGCTCGTCGGGCGAGCCAGTCACGATCGGGTACTCAGCCTGGCCCGGCTGGTTCCCGTGGGCCGTCACCGAGGAGCAGGGCATCTTCGAAGACGCTGGCGTCGAAGTGGAGCTCGAGTACTTCAGTGACTACCTCACCTCGCTCGACGCCATGAGCGCTGGCCAGCTCGACGGCAACACCCAGACGCTCAACGACACGCTGGTCGGCGTCTCCGCCGGGTCTGATCAGGTCGTCGTGGTCGTCAACGACAACTCGGCCGGCAACGACGCCATCATCGTCGACCAGTCGATCAACCGCATCGAGGACCTCGCCGGCAAGTCGATCGCGGCCGAGCCCGGCGTCGTCGACCACTTCCTGCTCCTCCAGGGCCTGGCCACCGTGGGACTCACCGAGGAGGACATCCAGTTCAACGGCTTGCCCACCGATCAGGCTGCCGCCGCCTTCGCGGGCGGCGAGTTCGACGCCGTGGGCGTCTTCGCTCCGTTCACGGTCCAGGCGCTGGAGCGGCCGGGCAGCAAGGTCCTCTTCGACTCGGCCGACTTCCCGGGCACCATCCCGGACTTCCTCGTGCTCGACCGGGCGGTCGTGGAGGAGCGGCCCGAGGACGTGCAGAAGCTGGTGGACGCCTGGTACGCCACGCTGGACTGGATCGAGGAGAACCCCGACGAGGCAATCGAGATCATGGCGGCTAAGGCCGAGGTCTCGGTCGAGGAGTACGAGTCGTTCGCCGGCGGCACCCGGATCTTCTCCGCCGAGGAGGCACTCGCCTCCATGACAGACGACGGGGAGACCGATCTCGGTCCGATCACCGAGCAGGTCTCCGCGTTCCTCCTCGACACCGGCCTCATGGAGACCGAACCCGATCTCGAAGGACTGTACGACCCGTCGTTCACCGAGGACTACGTCGACCGCCAGGGCGGCTGAGCGTGGCCACCGCGACCCCAACCGCGGATGTCGGTGTCGACCAGAAGTCGGCCCGCGCCGGCCAGCGCGGCCGCGCCGTGGGACGGCTCTGGCGCGTCCGGGGCGAGCTGACGTTCCGCTGGCGGGTGGGCCTCGGCGCCGCCGGGCTCGTTGGCGTGGTCGCCCTGTGGCTCCTCGCGGCGAACGCCACCGCCGGGTCCCAGCAGGGCATCGTGGTGCCCAGCCCCACGGCCACCTGGGACGCGCTGCGCGAGCTGCACGCCGAGGGACTGCTCGTCAGCGATGTGCTGGCGAGCACCGAGCGCATCCTCTACGGCTACGGCATCAGCATGGCCATCGGCGTCGTGGTGGGCCTGGCCATGGGGGCGTTCCCCAGCGCCGAGGGCACGCTGGAGGCGCCGATCGGCTTCGTCCGCTACATCCCCGCCAGCGCGCTCACGCCCCTGATGCTGCTGTGGCTGGGGATCGACGAGGCACCGAAGATCACGCTCATCATCCTCGGCACGGTCTTCTACAACATCCTGATGGTCGCCGATGTCACCCGATCGGTGCCCCGTCAGCTGATCGACGCCGCGACCACGCTCGGAGCGTCGCGCCGGCGGATCATGGCCCGGGTCGTGTGGCCCCACTCGATCCCGGGGATCATCGACGTGGCCCGGATCAACCTCGCCGCGGCCTGGCTGATGCTCGTGGTCGCCGAGCTGCTGGCTACCGACGAGGGCCTCGCGGTCCGGGTGGTCCGGGCCACACGATTCCGGGACTATGACCGGATGTTCGCCATCCTGCTCGTCTTCGGCGTCATCGGCATGCTGAGCGACCTGGCCCTGCGGGGCCTCCGACGATGGGCGGCACCGTGGAATCGGTGACGGCGGCGGCTGCGGCCAGCGCGGTCCCGACGGCCGATTCTGTGGCAGCGCGAGAGGCGGGGCCCGGCGACACCGGGACCGATGGCGCCGCGCCGGCCAAGTTGCGGATCAGGGGCCTGGAGAAGCGTTACCCCGTGAAGGGCGGCGAGCTGCTCGCGCTCGACGGCATCGACCTCGACGTGCCCGCCGGCGGCTTCGTCACACTGGTCGGAACGTCGGGTTGCGGGAAGTCGACGCTGCTCAACATCGTGGCCGGGCTCGTCGCCCCCAGCGCCGGCGATGTCACCGTGGATGGCGATCGGATCGTCGGCCCGGGACCCGATCGGGGCTTGGTGTTCCAGGCCTACTCGCTGTTCCCCTGGCGCACCGTGGCGGAGAACGTGGCGTTCGGCCTCGAGTGCCAGCGCCTGTCCCGCACGCAGCGCCGGGCGCGGGTGGACGCGATGCTCGCCACCGTCGGGCTCACGGAGTTCGCCGAGTGGTTGCCCCGCGACCTGTCGGGCGGCATGTGCCAGCGGGTGGCGATCGCCCGGGCGCTGGTGATCGAGCCCGACCTGTTGCTGCTCGACGAGCCCTTCGGCGCCTTGGACCTCCAGACCCGCAAGAACCTTCACGAATTCCTGCGGCTCGTCTGGCAACGCACCGGCGCCACGGTGCTCATGGTCACCCACGACATCGGCGAGGCGATCTACCTCTCCGACCAGGTGGTCTTGCTCAGCGACCGTCCAGCCCGTGTGGTCGAGCGCATCGACGTGCCCTTTGGCCGATCCCGCGAGCCGAACGTCCGCCGCGACACCCGATTCCTCGAGCTCGAGGATGAGGTCGACGACCTGCTGCACGGCCGCCGGTGACTCCACCTCCCGCCCGCCTTACATCGCTCGCTCGCACAGAGAGGAACCAGCGCCACCCACACTCATGAGAGCCACCAGAAAAGAGGTGGCGCGCATCCGCTGCTATTGTGCCTTGCGAGCTTGGCTCACCACTCGTTGTGGCGAGACGCCACTTGCAGCCTGGTTGTAGGTTTCCTGAAGGGTCCGTCCTGTCCGCACGGGTGACTCGCTAGAGGCACGCTTGGCAAGCAGAGTGCCGGTCCGAAGACATGGCCAGTCCGGCTGGGGGATCCGAAGAGATGAGTGGCTTACACATGCCGGGGACCATCGATCGACGCGTGGACGAGACCGCGACCGGTCCACGACCGGCACGCCGTGACCGCCCTCGTCACGCCGCGACGCCCACGACCGGCGCTGGCGTCCAGGCGCACCGGCTGGGGCCACGGTGACCACCACCGACGGACCGGGCGCGAGGACGACAGTCGGCCCTGGCTCACCCGCGGTCGTCGCCACGCCCCCGGCCGATCGAGCCGCACCACGCGGCGCTGTCCCCTCGGAACGGCCTATTCGGCGGGCGGCTCGCACCGGTGGCGAGATGGCCCCGGGCGACGGCGAGGAGCCGGTCCTCACCCCAACCCCCGTCCGACGTGACCGCCGAGGTTTGCGGGCCACGCGGGCCGGCCGCTTCCGGGCACCGAGCACGCCGTTCCTCCTGCGGCTGGGCATGGCACTCGCGTGCCTTCCCGTCGTGGCCTTCGCCGTCGCCATCCACGTGGGCGTCGAGCGCAACGACAGCACGGTGAGGACCGTGGGGCGCGAGGCAACACGAGGCATCACCGTGGCGCAGGCCCTCAAGGTCGAGCTGGCCGAGCTGGACGGGGTCGTTGTCCGCAGCCTGCTCGGTCGCGCTCCCCTGAACACGACCGGCTTCCCCGACGACTACAACGCCAAGCGGGCCGAGCTGCACGACAGCCTGGTGCTCGCCGCCCTCGTGTCGTCGTCTGGCAGCGTCTACGAGCAGCCCCTGGTCAACATCGACTACGTCCTTTCTCACTACCACGCTCTGATCAAGGACGCCTTCGCCGCCGCGCGTGACGGCGACATCGCCGGGGCCTCCGCGACGTACGGCCAAGCCCACCAAGTCATGGCCGAGACGCTGCTGCCCGAGGCCGACTTCCTCGACAAGGCCAACAGCTACGTGCTCAACGACAGCTATGACCGTCACACGGCGCGTTCGGCATCCACCGCCCGACTGATCCTGGTGTCGTGGCTGGCGGTGCTGGCCTTCCTGGTTCTGGCCCAGGTCCTAGTGGCGAAGAGGTTCCGGCGGGTACTCAACCTGGGCCTCGCGCTGGCCACAGTGGTGGCCCTGGTCAGCGGCGCCCTTACCCTCAACCGCCTCGACGCCTCGTCGGACCACCTCACCAGCGCCCGCGAGCAAGACTTCGACTCGGTGCACGTGCTCGCGCGGGCGCGCGCCACCGTGGAGTCGGCCCGGCAGGCCCAAGGCCAGTTCCTGCTCGGTCCGCCGGCCGCCGCGGACGCCCAGACCGACTTCGACCACCACGTGAGCCGGTTGCTCCGGGTGCAGGGCTCGAACCCGACGGACGCGACGGACTTCGCCGAGGCCAGCACACTCCCCGACGGCGCCGGCGGCTACCTGGCCAGGGTCGCCTCGCCGGGGGCCACCAACCCCGAACCAGAGAGCGTTCGCCAGGTCATGGTCGCCTTCGGAGCCTTCCTGAACGAGGACGCGGCGATGCGGGACCTCGTGAACAGCGGCGGGCTCGGTGCGGCCACGGCGCGGTACATGGACGGCCAGGCCTATGGCGACCTGAACGACGCCATCAACGCCGCGCAAGGGATCGAACAGGAAGCCTTCGATGACGCCGCCGGCGCCGCCGCAGATGCTGCCGCGCCTCTGGACGACATCAATCTCGTGGCGGCCCCTGCCATCCTCCTGCTCGCCCTGCTCGGCCTCTTCCAGCGACTCCGGGAGTATCGGGCATGAGCCGCTCCACAGGGCGAGGGCGGTCCACCCTGGCGGTACTGGCCGCCCTAACGACAGGCGCCACCGCCGTGGGCGGGTGTTCCGGTGAGTCGTCCGCGTCCTGCCAGCCCAGCGAGATCCCCGACCACGACGAAAACACGCTGATCATCGAGGGTGACGCCTGGTCGGGCTACGCCCCGTTCCGGGATGAGGGGCTGCTCGACGGGACCGGGTACACCGCCGTCTACGTCGAGCAGATCTGCCAGGAGGTGCGAGCGGCCGACCTCACGGCCGGCCGCGCCGACATCGCCGTCACCACCCTCGATCAGTACCTCCTCCAGCACCCCGAGGGCACGTTGGTGGGCATCATCGACCAGAGCTTGGGGGCGGATGCGCTGGCCCTCGGCACCGCCAACCACCCCGAGCTCGACAGCATCGACGACCTCCCGACCCTGGTCGCTCAGTTCGCCGAGGAGGGTGACAAGCCGGTCCTGGCCTACACAGGCAGCTCGCCCTCCGAGATGTTGCTCAACGAGCTGGCCAACACCACCGACGAGCTACGCCTGACCGACTTCGAGCTGGTGTCGGTCGACCAGTCCGCCACCGCCTGGGAGATGCTCCAGGCAGACGAGGCGCAGTTGGCCGTCATCTGGGAGCCCGATACCAGCGCCGCCCGCGATGCCGGCTACACGGTCGCGCTGAGCAGTGCGGACGTCCCCGCCGCCATCGTCGACGTGATCGTCGTTAGCGACCGGCTGATCGAGAGCGACCCCGCTGCGGTCCAAGCGGTCGTGACGTCCTACTACTCGACGATGGATGACCTCCTGGCCAGCCCGGCCGCGCTGGAACGGTTCTACGCCGAGGACGGCGGCCTCGACGCCGAGACGGCTGGGACTTTGATCGCCGGCATCAAGCTCTATGGCACGGGCGAAGCCGACGTGTTCATGAATGACGAGCTCTTCCCGCTTGACAAGCCACAGATTGAACAGAGCATCAACTCCATCGGTTCGGTCCTGGCGCTCATCCATCCCGACATCCCACTCGACCAAGCCAAGATCGACGGTGGCTATGTCATATCCGTCGCCGATGGAGCCCGATAGAGCAAGAGGTCACCATCAGATAGGGGTGCGAAGCATGAGGAACCTCCTGCCAACCTTGATTCGCGGTCGCCATTCAGTCGACGCCGGCCCGGCGGGTCCGACGGCGCCCGGGCAACTTGGAGGGAACGACAATGGGGTCGCGGCGCCGTGAGCATCGGCTCCCACGAGTTCCGCCGGCGGTTGGACGAGCTGCACGCAGCACGGGAAGCGCTGGTCGCCGAGGCCGAGGCTCTCGAGGCAGAGGACACCTATGTCGTGCTGGCCGCTAGTAACTGGCTCACAGGGGTCACGGCGGAGCGGGTCCGGCTGGCGCTGGCCCGGGTGGCAGAGCTGTCGCGGGGCCTGGGCCTGCTCGACGACCTGATGGCCCGGGTCGAGGAAGCGCTGGGCGAGCCCGACGTTGACAACCGCCAGGCACAGCTCATGTCCATGGTCTGCGGACCAAGCATCGTCATGGCGCCCGCGCTCTCTCTCGCCGACGACGCGGCTCCACCGGGGGGGTCCGACGCCCCGTCGCTGCGCCGGCTCACACCCGGCGAGCTGCTCAGGTCCCTGGCGAATGTGCTCACGCCGGCGCGCGATGTCGTGGCTCAGGTCGACGCAGCCTGGCGTGCGCTGGTCCCTCGCCTCGACCGAGTGAAAGCCGAGGCCGAACGCTTGGCCGGGGAGCTGCCGGGCCTCAAGGCGCTCGCTGCGGCCCGCGCCTTGCTCGACGCTCTTCCGGATCGCATCGTGAAGGACCCGCTGGGCGCCGACGATGAGCTGACCAAGATCGAGTGGACCGTGGCTTGCGCGGCCGACGCCAGTGTCGAGCTCGCCCGCCTTAGGGAGGCCGTCGCCGGCGGTGGCCGCACACTGGCCGATCTGGAGCGACTGGTGGCCGAAGGGCGCGAGGCGTTCGACCGCAGCCGGACCGTGATCGTCAGCCCGGAGGGGCTGCTGGAGCCGGTCGACCCCGACGTGATGAGCCGCGAGCCCGGTCTGCGCCCGTGGCTGGCGCGCCTGGAGCAGCTGGTGTTGGAGGGAGACGTGTCGCGGGTCGGGGCCGGGCTGGACTGCTGGCGGGCGCTCGCCGACGAGACCATGGTAGTGGCCCGCCAAGTGGCCGAGGTCAACGCCCTGCCCTGGCGCCGGCACCGAGAGCTCGAGGGCTTGCTGCGTGCGGCCCGGGTTAAGGCGGGGGCCGTGGGGCGGGCCGAGGACCCGCGGGTCACCGAGCTAGCAGCGCATGCGATGCGGTCGCTGGCCGTCCCCTGCGACCTCTCGGCCGCGGAGTCGGCGGTCGAGGCCTTCCTGGAGGAGCTGCGCAACCCCGCCCCGTCGTCGGCTGGGGCCGGCCGTGTCGCAGCGTTGGCCAGTGAGGCGACGGGCACAACCGGGGGTGCCGCTAGGGCGCCGGGGGGGGTTAGCGGGACGGGGACCATGGGCGACGAGGGCCCGGCGGAAGCGGGCGGCGGACCACCACGCCGGGTGCCAGGTGTCGCCGATCCCTCCGTCTGGGCGCAGGCCGATCCCGCCCATGAGCGCCGGCCGCAGTCCTTGGACGCCTTGGAAGCGGGCCGAGGAGTTGGGGCGGCAACATGACCGACGGGAGTCCTTGCGCGTTCGCCGGATGTGGCGGAACGGTCGACAGCGGCTACTGCGACTCGTGCGGTCGGGCGCCCCGACGGCAGCCTGCGGCGGCCGCGGCCGGCGTGGGTCCGGGCATCGGGGCGGACGGGGTGGCGCCATCCGGGACCGGAGGACCGCCCGCCGGGGGCGAGCCTTTGCTCGGCTCCCGCGTCCGAGGTCCAGGTGATGCGCCCGCACCCCCGGATCCCGCCACGGACACCCCCCTGCGCGTGGCGGACCCCGCGGGTGGGTCCGTGGATGGCCTGGGGCTGGCGAGCGCATGCGCGTTCGCCGGCTGTGACGGGACGGTCGACGGTGGCTACTGCGACACGTGCGGGCGGGCCCCCCTGGCACGTCCGGCCCTCGCCGGCCCGCCGTGGCACGCCGGCTCGCCCGTGGCGAGTTCCTCGCGCTCCTCGAGTTCCTCGAGTGCGACCGATCTGCCGCCCGTAGGGCCCCCGGGTGGCGGGGGCGATGCCTTGGGGAACGGGGAGTGGCACACATCACGGCCTTCCTTGCGCCCGTCGTCGTCGCGCACCAGCTCGTCGGGCCGGAGGTCGGCCGCCCGCCGGGGCTCCGGCTCCGTCAGCACCCGCCGGACCGGGCGTACGCGGCTCGGACTCGGCCTCGTCGACGTCCCCGCCGTTCCTATGGGCGATCCCTCGGCGGCGGTCATGCCCGTTGCCCACGTCCTAGAGGACAAGCGCTTCTGCTCCAATTGCAACAGCCCGGTCGGGCGCGCCCGCAACCACCAATCAGGGCGGCTGGAGGGGTTCTGCCCCCAGTGCCGCACCCGGTTCTCCTTCACGCCCCGGTTAGGTCAGGGTGACGTGGTCGGCGGCCAGTACCAGGTGCTTGGCGCCCTCGCGCATGGCGGGCTGGGGTGGATCTACTTGGCGCGTGACTGGGCCGTGTCCGATCGCTGGGTTGTGCTCAAGGGCCTCCTGGACGCCGCGAGCGAAGAGGCGGCCATGGTGGCGGTGGCAGAGCGCCGGTTCCTCGCCGCACTCGACCACCCCAATATCGTCCGCATTCACAACTTCGTCGCCCACGAGGGTGCCGGCTACATCGTCATGGAGTACATCGGTGGCAAGAGCCTCAAGGCGATCCTCAAGGACCGGCGCGACGTCAACAGCGGCCGCATCGATCCCTTGCCCGTCGACAGGGCGATCGCTTACACACTGAGTGTCCTGCCGGCCATGGGCTACTTCCACGCCCAGGGCCTCCTGTACTGCGACATGAAGCCCGACAACGTCATGCTGTCGGGCGACTCCCTCAAGATCATCGACCTCGGCGGCGTCTGCCGTGCCGATGACGAGGAGGCCGCGATCTACGGCACCGTGGGGTACCAGGCCCCCGAGGTCGTCGAGTCCGGACCCACGGTGGCGTCCGACCTCTACACCGTCGGGCGCATGTTGGCGGTTCTGCTGCTCGACTTCCGCGGCTACCAGACCACGCACGCCCATGATCTGCCCGGGTCCGACGAGCAGCCGCTGCTTGCTAGGCACGAGTCGCTGTACCGCTTCCTGCTCAAGGCAACCGCCCCCGACCCCATCGACCGGTTCGAGTCAGCCGAGGAGATGGCCGAGCAGCTCACCGGCGTCCTGCGGGAGGAGGTGGCGTCCCACGGGGAGGCGCATCCGGCGGTGAGCACGGTGTTCGAGCCCGGGGGCGTGGTGGGCGCCGGTGAGCACGACGAGGTGGGGCCGGACTGGCGCCTGCTGCCGTCCCCGAAGGTCGACACCCTCGACCCCGGGGTGGGTGTCGTGCTTGGTTTGGCCGACGGCGAGCCCGCCGCGGTCGTCGCGGCCCTCAGCTCGGCCCTGGCCGCGGACTCGATACCGGCCACGCCAGAGACGCTGCTCCGCCTGGCTAGGGCGCACCTCGACGACGGCATGCCCGAGGACGCGGCCGCCACGCTCGACCGCCTCGGCGACGACCGGGAGTGGCGTCTGTGGTGGCACCGGGGCCTGATCGCGCTGGCATGCGGCCGGGCCGGCGAGGCCATCGACTGGCTCGACCCCGTCTACACCGACCTCCCCGGTGAGGTGCCGGCCAAGCTGGCCCTCGCGTTGGCACACGAACTGGCGAGCGACCTGGGTCGCAGCGCCGACCTTTACGACCTGGCCAGCCGCACCGACCCGTCCTACGTGTCCGGCGCCTTCGGGCTGGCCCGGGTGCGAGTGGCCCTGGGCGACCGCGCGCGTGCGGTCGAGGCCCTGGACCGGGTGCCGGCTACCTCCAGTGCGCACGTCGCCGCGCGCCTCGCCGCTGTGCGTGCCCTCGCCTTGACGACCGGGCCCCACGCCCAACCCGCGACCACGGAGCAGCTGGAGTCGGCGGCCGGGATCCTGACGGAACTGCGGCTCACCCCGCGGCACCACGCCGAGCTCGCGGGCGCGCTGTTCGAGGCCGGCCTGGCCGCCCTGGCCGCGGGCACGGCCACTCCCGGCCGGCGGATCCTGGGCCGCCCACTGACCGAGAACGGCCTCCGGGCGGGACTGGAGTCGACCTACCGCGACCTCGCGCGGACCGCATCGACAACCCGCGAGCGCAACGACCTCGTCGATCTGGCCAATCACTCGCGACCACGGACGCTGCTGTGAACAATGGGGCCGAAGCCGATGCATCGATGGGCTGTCCCGCCTGCGGCGAGCCCATCGGGCCGGCCGACCGCTGGTGCGAGGTATGCGGCGCCAGCCTCTCCGCCGCCCTCCCGGCCACCGCCCACGCCGGCGCCCGCTGGTCCTCACCCGACGCCTCACCGCCCGCCGACATCGGGCCCACCGGTGGCCGGATGGACGGGCCCCGCCGGAGTGCCGTGGGCGGCACCGCCTGTCCGGCGTGTGGGGCGCTGACGTCCGGTGATGACAGCTGGTGCGGTCGCTGCCAACGGGCGTGGGCGCCGCCTCGCCACCACCACGAGGTGGTTGATGGGCCGGTGGCGGCGGTCACCGACCAGGGCAAGAGGCACTGGCGCAACGAGGACGCGGTCGGCGTGCAATGGGTCGAGGGTCACCCCGGCGGCTTCGCCCTTGTGGTGTGCGACGGCATTTCAGTCAGCCAGGACCCCCACGTGGTGGCCCAGGTTGCCGTGAACTCCGCGCTGCGTGTGCTCAGCGGAGCGGTGGCAGCCACGGGCGACCTCGGCGTCGCCATGGCCGAAGCCAGTGCGGCCGCTCAGCGGGCCGCCGCCGCCGTGCCCCACGACCCAACCCTCGACGTCGGTCCGGGGGCATGCACCCTCGTGGCTGCCGTCGTACGAGGCGCGTGGGCGGCCTTCGCCTCCGTGGGCGACAGCCGCGCGTACTGGGTCGATGCCCATGGGGCGGTGCAGATCGGCCAAGACGACTCGGTGGCCGCCGAGCTGATGGCCTCAGGGCACCTCACGGCGGCGCAGGCGATGGAACGCCCTCAGGCACACGCGCTCACCAAGTGGCTGGGGGTCGACGCCGGCGACGACGCTCCCAATGTCACCGTCGTCGAGCTGCCGGGGCCCGGCATCGTCGTGCTGGCGTCCGACGGGCTGTGGAAGTACGCCCCCACCCCCGAAGACATGGCCCGCCTGATCGGGCCAGTTGGGGTAGAGACCACCATCGACCTTGCCCGCCGCCTCGCGAGCTTCGCCAACGCCTCTGGGGGCGCCGACAACATCACCGTGGCCGTGGGCGCCCACGGGATCAACCAATCGGAGGGCCGATGACCGACTTCTCGCTGGAGGTATTCCAGAACGAGTACATCCCCGCCCATTTCACGACCATGGACGCCGTCCTCACCGTCACCGCCCAGGGGCACACCCCGGCGGTGGCCGGGGCGGCGGCCGAGGTGCTCATCATCGACACATCAGGGTCGATGTATTCGCCTCCGGGGCGCATTCGCGCCGCCATCCGTGCGGCGGAGCTGGCCGTCGACCGAATCCGCGACGGTGTCCTCTTCGGGATCGTGGCCGGCAATCATGACGCCTCCACCATCTTCCCCACCTGGGGCACCGGGTTAGTGGTCGCCGATCCCACGACGCGGGCCCTGGCCCGCGAAGCGGTGCGGTACCTGGAACCCTCGGGCGGCACGGCGATGTCGAAGTGGCTGTTGACGGCGCGTGACCTGTTCGCCACCACGAGGCCGGCGTCCCGCCGGCATGCCATCCTCCTCACCGACGGCGAGAACAACGAGGTGCCCGGGGTACTCGATGCCGCGCTGCAGCAGTGCCGGGGCCTGTTCCAGGCGGACTGCCGGGGGGTCGGCACCGATTGGGTTGTCGGCGAGCTGCGCACCATTGCCTCGGCGCTGCTGGGAACGGTCGACATCATCCGTGAGCCCGACGAGGTGGAGGCCGAGGTCGAGGCGCTGGTGGAGGCGTCGATGGGTCGGGCCGCACAGGCGACGCTGCGGGTGTGGTGCCCCAGAGGGGCGGCGGTGAGCTTTGTCCGCCAGGTCGCCCCCGACGTCGAGGACCTGACCGGCTGGGGCACCGAGGTTGACGCCCACAGCTGGGAGTACCCGTTGGGCGCCTGGGGCACCGAGGATCGCGACTACCACCTGTCTGTGTCCGTCCCGGGCAACGAGGCGGGCGTCGAGATGTTGGCCGCCCGACTCAGCTTGGTCGTGCCTGACGCCGTCGTCGGCCCAGCGCTAGTGCGGGTGGTGTGGACCGACGAAGACAGCGTCAGCACCCGGGTCAGCCCCGAGGTGGCGCACTACAGCCAACAGGCCGAGCTATCGGTGGCCATCCAGCACGGGCTGCAGGCGCTGAAGGCAGGTGACGAGAGGACCGCTACCGTGCGGCTGGGACAGGCCACCCGCCTGGCCGCCGCTTCGGGTCACGACGGCACCGTCCGACTCCTGAGGAAGGTGGTGGACGTGGAGGACGAGCGGGCCGGAACGGTGCGCATCCGCAGGCACGTGGCCAAGGCCGACGAGATGGAGCTCGACACCCGGTCCACCCGTACCGTGCGGGTCCGCAAGGGTGACCCGGCCACGCTTGATACCGGCTCCTCGCGGACCGTTCGGGTCGGAGCGGGCAAGGAGGTGAGGCGTCCCGGAGCCGAGGCCGGCACGGGCACCGGGGGAGGAACGTCATGAGAGAGGCGCCACCGACAGTTGCCTGCCCCAACGGCCACCCCTCGATCGACCCGGTCCTCTGCTCGGTGTGCGGTACTTGGCTCGCCGGCATCACCCGGGACCCGCGCAATCGTGGCGGGACCTCAGGCTCGACGCCGACCATGGCGCCCAACTCCGCCCCGGTGTCGCCCTCGGCGTCGTCCCCTTCGTCGGACGCATCCGCGTTGGCTGGGACCGACGCCGGCCGGACCGTGCCGGCAGCCAGCGGGGCCGAGTGCCCCAACTGCAGCTCCGAGCTCGACGCCGGCACCCACTTCTGCGAGGTATGCGGCTACGACCCGGCGACCGGCACCCTGCCGCGTGCACCGGTCGCCCAGCCTGTCTTGCTGCCTCCGGCGGCGCCACCTGCGCCGCAAACGGCGGCATCGGGCATGCCGGACCCGTCGCTCGTACGGCCTTCACGGCCTGCGCCACTGGGGGCGCCCGCCTCAGGCCAGCTGACGGTCGTCGTCACCGCCGACAGGGCGTACTACGACAGCCAACAAGTGGGCGACGTGCAGTTCCCCGTGGGGGCGCCGCATCGCGTCATCGAGCTGCCGACCGGGCCGGCCACCATCGGCCGCCGTAGCCGCCGCCTGGGCACCGACCCGGTCGTCGACCTGGCCGTCCCACCCGAGGACCCGGCCGTTTCGCACGCCCACGCCTCGCTGCTCCCTGGCGACGACGGTACGTGGACGTTGGTCGACCACGGCTCGACTAACGGGACGTACCTCAACGAGTCGCCCGAATCGTTGCCGGCCAACGTCCCCCAAACGGTGCGCCCCGGCGATCGCATCTACCTCGGTGCCTGGACCCGGATCACGCTGGAGCTCGGCCAATTCCCGTGACGGTTCCCCACCAGCAGTCAGGGAGCCGGGTCGGCCTGGATCCACCGGTGAGGTGAGCCGCTGAGGCCTGGTGTTTCGGAGGGCGGGCCCGCGTAGTTCCTCCCATGTGGCGAAGAGCGGACGATGGTCGTTGCGCGTTGGCAGGGCCTAGTTGTCTCGACTGGGAGTAGGCCGGCCGCCAGCCACTCGACCGATGCGCCGGGGTTCGGTCGCATGGCGTGGCGTGCGTCAGCTGCCCAAGGATCCAGAAGCTGCTGGAAGATGCTGGCACCCAGTTGGACTCGGTGGCCA
>DASSDL010000082.1:0-3123 GCA_035697145.1 Acidimicrobiales bacterium | reverse complement strand
CCCCAACGGCGCGATGTCGGACCTCACGCCGGTCGACGTCTCGGCGTGGACCACCGCGATCACCTTGGGTGCCGGGTGGGCTTCGAGGAGGCGGTCGGGCTCGACCGGCTGACCCCAGGGAACGTCGACCCTCACGACCTCGGCGCCGCAGCGTGCGGCGACGTCGCACATGCGGGCCCCGAAGACGCCGTTGACGCCGATCACGACCGGATCGCCTGGCTCGACCACGTTGACGAACGCGGCCTCCATGCCCGCGGAGCCGGTGCCCGAGATCGGCAGCGTCATGGCGTTGGCGGTGCGGAACACGGTGCGCAGGCGGGCACAGGTGGCGTCGAGGATGTCGACGAAGGCCGGGTCGAGATGCCCGAGCATGGGGCGCGCCAGGGCCTCGACGGCCTCGGGGTAGGGGTTGCAAGGCCCCGGTCCCATGAGCACGCGGTCGGGCAGCGGCGGCATGTCAAGCGTGACCGTAGCGAGGCCCGGCGCCCGGCGGTAAAGCGGGCGCTAGGTCAACAGGCTCAGCGCCAGCCCGTCGAGGATGTCGGCCTCCGACACGATCATCTCGTCGAATCCGAAGTGGCGGAACAGCGCCACCAGCACGCAACAACCGGCGACGATCACGTCGGCCCGCGCCTCCTCGAGGCCGGGGTTGTGGATTCGATCCGCACGCGCCTCGGTGGCCAGCGTTCGAAAGACGTCCTCGGCGGCCTCGTGGGTGAGGTGGAATTGGTGGATGCGGTCGCGGTCGTAGGTCTCCAACCCGATCTCGACCGCCGCCACTGTGGTCACCGTGCCCGCCAACCCCACGAGCGTGTGGGCCTCGGCCGCGGCCGGAAGCTCGCGCACCACGTCGTCGAGGTAGGCGTCGGTGAGGCTGATGCAGGCCGAGAGCTCCTCGGCCTGCGGCGGGTCGTGCAGCAGGAACTTCTCGGTCAGGCGCACGCAGCCGATGTCGACCGACATCACGCCCTCGACCCGGTCGGTGCCGACGATGAACTCGGTGGAGCCGCCGCCGATGTCGACCACCAGGAAGGGACCGGTGGCCGGGTCGAGATCGCCGGTGGCGCCGCGGAACGAGAGGCGTCCCTCCTCGTCGCCGCTCAGCAACTCGGGGCGGGTGCCGATCAGCGCCTGCACGGCGTCGAAGAATTCTTCGCGGTTGGCGGCGTCGCGGGAGGCCGACGTGGCCGCGACCCGCACCCGGTCGACCCCGTGGCGGTCGAGGATCTCGTGGTAGCCCCGCAGGCAGGCGAGCGTCCGCTCGACCGCCTCGGGCGCCAGCCGCCCGCTGGTCCCGACACCCTGGCCCAGCCGGGTGATGGTGTTGCGCCGGTCGAGGATGTCGAGCCCGCCGCCGGTCGGACGGGCGACCAGGACGCGGGTCGAGTTGGTGCCGAGGTCCACCGAGGCGATCGCGCTCATGACCGGAGCACGCTACCGGGAGTCGGTGTTTCCGGGGCTCAAGCGGTCCTGTACCCAGCGCCCGACGGGATCGTCTCCGCCGGCCAGGTGCCAGGCGTAGTGGGCGTGCAGGCACTTGACTCCCGTTCGGGTGCCCCCCACTCCGCCGAAGGGCCGAGGGCCCGTGTGGCCGGGCGGCAAGGCCGCGTCGCGCTCGGCGGCATAGCGGGCGTGCGCCGCCGCCACCTCGCCGGGGTCCACCTCGACCTCGGCCTGCGCCACGCCGCCCTCGCTCTCGAGGCGCGAGACCCTGGTGCGCTCGGGCTCGCCCACCAGCCAGTAGCGGGTCGGCATGGGCGTGCCGTCATCGAGCAGTGGGGCATTGCGGATCACCAGCGGCGAGCCGTCAGGATGGCGCAGCACGACCTCGAACCCGCCCTGCGGCCGCCGGCCCAGGAGGCGCTCGACCTCGCCGCGATCGGCGTCGGTGGGAGGAAGGGGTTCCCTTACGCCCACGCGACCCGGTGCACCCGCCAGGGCACGGAGAAGCCCTTGAGCGCGACCTCCTCGCCGGGGCTGAAGCGCAGGTCGCCGGCCGCCGCCGTGAGGTCGTGGGTGAGGCCCGACACCAGCACGTCGCCCGGGGCCGCGGCGTCGGCGATCCGCACCGCCAGGATGACGTTCTGGCCGAAGACGTCGCCGTCGGACTCGACGGTCTCGCCGGTGTGCAGCCCGATCCTCAGCTCGATGGGCTGCGACGGGTTCTCGGCGCAGTGGCGTGCGGCCGCCTGCTGGATGTCGACCGCGGCCAGGATGGCCTGGCGCGCGCTGGCGAAGACGACGAGGAACCCGTCGCCCTGCGCCTTGACCTCGATGCCACCGTGGCGCTCCACCTGGGCGCGCACGAAGGCGTTGTGGGTCTGCAGGATCTCCCACCACTTCCTGTCGCCCAACTGCTCCGCCAGCGCTGTCGAGCCGACCATGTCGGTCACCAGGATGGTCAGCGTCCCTCGCGGCAAGCGGCTGTCGTCGGCGACCCGAGAGGTTGCGGCCTGGCCGTTGGACCGCTCGTCCGATCCGGACGTGCGTTCCTCGGTGAGGAAACGTGGCAGCAAGTCCCGCAAATCGAGTGGCGCGCCCGCGTCTCCCGGCGGCGACGGTGGGCGCTGCGACCACCGGTCCCGGCCCGACCGCCCCGCCCGTTCGCGCTGCCGGTGAGGCGCGAACGCCGGTGGCGGAGGAGGCGACGGTGGGACGCCCGCCTGCAACGACCGCAGTGCCTCCCGGGCGCTGTCCCGCAGATCGTCGATGTGGCGGTCGAGGTAGCCACCGAGCAGGTCGTGCCCGTGCTTGTGCCTGTGCTCGTGCCCGGAAGATCGCGACCGGCGCCGGCTGGTGCGGGCCGTGACCCCGCCCCACAGCCCGCGGGCGTGCACCCGGACCAGAGGAGCGTGGGGCAGCGGTGTCGCCTTCGACCTCTGCGTGTGGTCGGAGCTGCCGCCCATCAGCACCATCCCATCGAGATCGACGGGGATCCCGTCGGGGACCACGACCTCGACACTGCCCATGATCGCCCAGGCGGTCACCTCCACCACCTGCTCGTCGATCACCGCCTGGCGCAGATCGACCTTTACGTGGCCCCAGAACGCGAACGCCGTGATCCGGCCGGGTGCCCGCCACCGTCCCCGCGCCCCGGTGCCGCACATGATGGCGACGAACCGC